>NZ_DDOP01000081.1:0-127705 GCF_002341725.1 Bradyrhizobium sp. UBA2491 | reverse complement strand
CTTCGTAAGGTCGAAATCTTTTCCGACGGAAGGATCTGGTATGCCGATGCTGAAGTTGAGGTCGGGGACACGGGCCTTGGTCAGATGCCATTGCCGTCCGTTGAAGAGATCGCCGCCGATCCCCAGTTCGTGCCGGAAGTGATATCAAAGGCCGAGTTCGAAAAAATCTGGGCAATGGCGACGGCGTGAACGGGTTTCGCCGCTGCACGGCACGATCCGCAAGCACGGCCAACAGATCAAGACGGTACGGCTTCGCAACACCGGAAACAATGTCGATCCGCGCTTCGCGAAAGCAAATTGGCGCCGGACATCAAGTCAGTTGCGGGCGTCGAGCCAAGCGCGTGACAGTCGATTACGACTTCATTGACGATGTGCCGAATTGGCAGCAAGGCGAACGAAATCCCCACCAAGCGGCTAAACTCAAATCAACCCGGCCGGTCTGAATGTGATTAAGGGCCGGTCCGGCGTTTATGTTATCCCAAACGAGGGACCGTTGGATTTGAACAGCAGGATTATCAGCAGCGGAAAGGTGTCCGACCAATGACCTATCTCAAGGTGAAGCGGATTCACCCGGTACCCGACCAACCAGTGTCCACCTACAGCGAGTTGGATGACGAACGTTGGGAGCTTCGCAAGGTCGAAATCTTTCCCGACGGAAGGATTCTATATGCCGATCCTGACGTCGAATTCGAGGAGACGGGCCTGAGCACGATGCCATACCCGTCGTTTGAGGAGATCGCCACCAATCCGAAGTACGATGCGAAAGTGATATCAAAGGCCGAGTTCGAAAAAATCTGGGCAATGGCGACGGCGTGAACTGATCCGCATCACGGAGAAAGACATCCAGCGGAAGACTTGGATAGGCGCTTGATGCCAATCGGCCTTACTGCTCCAGCAACAATTTGCCGTTGGCGTATTCGAAGCGCTTCAGCTTCGACAGGAACGACAGGCCGAGCAGGTTTTCCGACAGCGCCTCGTCCGGCAGCACCAGGGCGTCGACGTCGCGCACCGTGAGGCCGCCGACCTCCAGCATGGCGATGCGGGCGCGGGCGGCCTTGATGGTGCCGTTGGCGGTGGTGACGCGCGAGGTGTAGTCGCCCGGCACCGGGCGGAGACCGAAGCGCGCCGCCGAGGTCTCGTTCAGCGCCACCACGGAGGCGCCGGTGTCGACCATGAAGTTGATGCGCTGGCCATCGATCCGGCCGTCGGTCGCGAAATGACCGCGCGGATCTGGCGCAATGCTGACCGTGCGGGCGGCGCTGGCCTGCGCCACCGTGACGGCGGGGGCGATGGTCTGCTTGGCGGTGGTCGCGGCGGCGGGCGACATCTTGCTGGCCATCTGGCCCATGAAGGTGCCCAGCCCGATCAGGATGGCCGCGAAAATCATCAGGTTACGCATGACACCATACTCGGAAAACCGAACACGCAATTTCACCACGCCGTCCGCCCCGCCGCGAGCGAAGGCGGCAGTGCGAGGCTGCCATTTTGGCGAAAAGGATGAGCGAAGGGTTAATATGGGCCGGCAGAGATGCGCGAATCGCACCGCCGGACGTTCACCTCTCCCTTGGGAGAGGTCGGCGCGAAGCGCCGGGTGAGGGGTCACGCACTCTCGTTGGAGCTGCGGCCCCTCACCCGATTTGCTACGCAAATCGACCTCTCCCCAACGGGGCGAGGTAAATCCAGTCTGCGGACCCGGCTCAACCCAAACCCATAAGACGTCAGGCGGCCATTCAAGCGACGTCGCCCTCAGGCCGTCCTGGCGACCGGGCTCGGCATCGCAGCGCGCAGCGCGTAGTAGACCGCGCCCGCGATCGCGACACCGAAGAACCAGCCATAGACCGCCCACCACGCCGGCAGGATCGAGGTGAAGTTCGGCAGCACCGACGAGAACAGCGCGCCGATCGCGGCTGCGATCAGCGCACTGACGTTCCAGCCGTTCTGGAAGCGGTATTCGCCGTGCTCCTGGTACAGCGCCGGCACGTTCACGCGGCCTTTGGCGATCAGATAATAGTCGACCATCATGATCCCGAAGATCGGCCCCATGGTGGCGCCGATCAACCCGACGAACGAGGCGGCGCTGCCCTCCCAGGGCGCGAACGGATACAGTGCCAGCGCGATCAGCGCCGCGATGTAGCCGCCCTTCTTGAAGTCGATATGCCGCGGAAACACGTTGGAGAAATCGAACGCCGGCGAAACGAAATTGGCGACGACGTTGATGCCGAGAGTCGCCACAGCGAAGGTGACCGCGGCGAGCAGCGCCAGGAACCAGCTGTCGAACTTGGCCGAGATCTGGTCGGGATGCAGCAGCACCTCGTGATAGACGTTGAACGCTGCGATCGTGGTGACGCCGGCCACCAGCGAGAACAGGATCAGATTGACCGGCAGGCCCCAGAGATTGCCCTTGCGCAGCGACGCGGTGTCGGGCGCGTAACGGGAGAAGTCGCAGAAGTTGAGATAGAGCGCGGCGAAATAGGTGATCCAGGTGGCGGCGACGGCGCAGAGCGCCGGCAAGCTACCGGGTTCGCCGGGCACGCCGGCATCCCTGGTCTTCTCCAGCAGCACGTCCTGCGGGATCGGCGCGGTGAGCGAGATGCCGCCAGCAACGATGCAGAGATAGACCGCGAGGATCAACATCATCAGCCATACCGCCGGCCCTGCCCAATCCTGGAAGCGGCGCACCGTCTCCATGCCGCGCTGGATGATCAAGAGTTGCAGCGCCCAGATCACGACGAAGCAGATCACCTCGAGCGTCGAATGGCCGAGCATGTGGCTCGACTGGTGGAACGCCTTGAAGCCGTCGATGCGGGTCAAGAGCGCGACGATCGCGCCCGATGCCGCCGCGGTTTGCGCGCCGTACCAGAAGCAGGCAACGACGGCACGCACCAGCGCCGGAATGTTGGCGCCCCAGATCCCGAAAGAGGCCCGCGCCAACACCGGATAGGGCACGCCGGTTCTCACGCCGGCATTGCCGACCAGGCTCATCAGCACGAAGATGACCAGCGAGCCGATGCCGATCGCCAGGATGAAATTGACGAAGCTGCCGCAGAGCAGGAACAGGCTGGCGGCGAGATAATAGCCCCACAGGCTGTGGACGTCGGAGGTCCAGACGTTGAAGATGCTAAAGGCGCCCCAGTTGCGCTCCTTGGCCGGCGCGAGATCCTCATTGTACAGCGACGGCGATGCGTTCTTGATCTCCACAGCGGTCTCCCCAGATTGCGAGCCCGTGATCCCGGCGAGCAAATCTAACCACCGTTTGCCGGCGCTCGCCAGAGCGACCAGCTCGTCATGCCCGGCCTTGTGCCGGGCATCCACGTCTTTGGACCACCAAGGCAAGCAAGACGTGGATGGCCGGGACAAGCCCGGCCATGACGAAGAGCCGCGTCACGTACCGCGCGGTTTCACGCGCCTTGTCGGCATCGCATTGGCGGGATCTTCCGGCCAGGGATAGCGCGGATAGCGGCCGCGCAGATCGGAGCGCACCGCGGCGTAACTGCCGCGCCAAAAACCGGGCAGATCGCGTGTCACCTGCACCGGGCGCTGCGCGGGTGACAGCAGTTCCAGCACCAGTGGCACCGCGCCCCTGGCGATCGAGGGATGGGTGTTCAGCCCAAACAGTTCCTGCAACCTGACCGCAATGGTCGGGCCCTGCTCGGCCTCGTAGTCGATCGCAAGCTGGGTTCCGGTCGGCGCCTCGAAATGCGTCGGCGCCTCGCGATCCAGCCGCGCGCGCAACTCCCAGGGCAGCAACGCCATCAGCGCATCCGACAGGTCACCGGCGGACAGGTCCTTCAGCGCGATCTTGTCGTACAGCGCAGGCACCAGCCAGTCGTCGGCACGCGCGGCGAGCGCAGCATCCGACAGATCGGGCCAGCTCTCGTCCTCGGCCTTGCGCAGGAACATGACGCGGTCGCGCCATTGTTTCGCTTGCTTCGACCACGGCAGCCGGTCGAGGCCGGCCGCGATCAGGCCGTCGGCGAAGATGCGCGCCGTCTCGGCCGATGGCTTGAGCGGCATCGGTGCCTCCGACAGCGTGATCGCGTGCAGCGAACGGCGGCGGCGCGCGCGCAGCGCCATCGCGCCGCGGTCGAACGTCACCTCCTCGACATTCTCGATCTGGTCGGCGAAGCGCTGCTCGATCTCCTCCTGGGTGATCGGCGCCGCCAGCAGGATGCGGCCGCTGGCAGCCGTGCCGGTCAGTTCGGCGACCGCGATGCTAGGCAGCCGCGCCAGCGCCGCGGTCTGCTCGACGGCAGCGCCGCGGCCGTTGGCCAGCACGAAGCTGCCATTGCCGCGGTTCTTCGCGACGCGGTCCGGAAACGCAAACCCCAACATGACGCCGGTCGAGAGATCCTTCTGCTCGCTCACCGCCGCGTTCACCTGCGAAGCCCAGCGCGCGGCCATGCTGCGCGCGCTCGAGGCGCGCTGCGAGCGGTCGCGGCGGAACTGGTCGAGCCTGACGTCGAGGTCGACGCTGTCGCCGCCGAGCCCGCGCTCGGTCAGCACGGCGGCGATCTCGGCCGCCTCTTCGCCCATGCCGAAGCGGGCGGAATCCACGATCATGCGCGCCAGCCGCGGCGGCAGCGCCAGCGCGCGCAGGCTCTTGCCCTCCTCGGTGATGCGGCCGTCGCTGTCGAGTGCGCCGAGCTCGGCCAGCAGCGATTTCGCTTCCTTCAGCGCGGGGCCCGGCGGCGGATCGAGGAAGGCGAGACTCGAGGGGTCGCTGACGCCCCATTGCGCGAGGTCGAGCACCAGCGAGGACAGATCGGCGGAGAGGATTTCGGGCGCGGTATAGGCCGGCAGCGACGCGGTCTGCGGCTCGTCCCAGAGCCGGTAGCACACGCCAGGCTCGATACGGCCGGCGCGGCCGCGGCGCTGATCGACCGCCGCGCGCGAGGCCCGCACCGTCTCCAGCCGGGTCAGCGCCATGTCGGGCTCGTAGCGCGGCACCCGCGCCAGGCCGGAATCGACCACGATGCGCACGCCCTCGATGGTCAGCGAGGTCTCGGCGATCGAGGTCGCCAGCACCACCTTGCGAATGCCCTTCGGGGCCGGCGCGATGGCGCGGTCCTGCACGGCGGCATCGAGCGCGCCGAACAGCGGCACGATCTCCACTGAAGCGTCGTGCACGCGCTCGGCGAGGAACGTCTGGGTGCGGCGGATCTCGGCCGCGCCCGGCAGGAAAGCGAGCACCGAGCCGGCATCGGCGCGCAGCGCGGCCGCGATCGTCTCGGCCATCTGCCGCTCCACCGGCGCGTCGACCTTGCGGCCGACATAACGGGTCTCGACCGGAAAGGCGCGGCCCTCGCTCTCGACCACAGGCGCATCGCCCAGCAGCTTGGCGACCCGCGCGCCGTCGAGCGTTGCCGACATCACGAGGATGCGCAGATCCTCGCGCAGGCCGGTCTGCGCGTCGCGCGCCAGCGCGAGGCCAAGATCGGCATCGAGCGAGCGCTCGTGGAATTCGTCGAACAGCACCGCGGCGACGCCGTTGAGCTCGGGATCGTCGAGGATTTGGCGCGAGAAGATGCCCTCGGTGACGACCTCGATCCGCGTCGCGCGCGAGACTTTCGAGCCGAAGCGCACCCGATAGCCGACGGTCTCGCCGGGACGCTCGCCGAGCGTTTTCGCCATCCGCTCGGCGCTGGCGCGCGCGGCGATGCGGCGCGGCTCCAGCACGATGATCTTCTTGCCCTTCGTCCAGGGCGCATCGAGCAGCGCCAGCGGTACGCGCGTGGTCTTGCCGGCGCCGGGCGGCGCCACCAGCACGGCGGCATTGTGGCCGGTGAGCGTGCGGTCGAGCTCATCGAGCACGGCGTCGATCGGCAGCGGGCTATCGAATTGATGCGGCAATTGCTCTCACCGCGACCGCAGCGCGCGGCCGATGTGGCCGGCGAGGATGTAAACGTCGTAGCTGCGTGTTCCCAACTGCCGCCTCTGGGATACTGGATCGCCCGATCAAGTCGGGCGATGACACCGATTGTGGGGTGAGATCATAGACCAGCCGACAAGCAGATTCGGCCCCAAAACGACTGTCATCGCCCGGCTCAACCGGGCGATCCGGTGTTCCAGAGGCCTGTCCGCCAAGCCCGGCCGGCCCGCACCCTATGGTTAACCAACCCGTTGGATTCCCGGGCGTCTTAGACCATTCGCCCGGCGGAAGGAACCGGGGAAAGGCGCAGGTTCGGTGGCACATCCCTTGTATCGATAAAGGAGAAAGCAACCGATCGGGCCGATGATAGCTCCGATCAGGCCGGAACAGGACACCAGATGGCCACAAACGGCACAGGCGCTGCGACAGATCGTTCCATCGGGAGCGCGAGCGGACGCGTCGATTGGGTCGACTATGCCAAAGGCATCTGCATCATCATGGTGGTGATGATGCATTCGGTGCTGGGGGTCGAGAAGGCCGCCGAGCAGACCGGCTTCATGCACTACGTCGTGATGTTCGCGAAGCCGTTCCGGATGCCGGACTTCTTCCTGATCTCCGGCCTGTTCCTGTCGGTGGTGATCGATCGCGACTGGCGCACCTATCTCGACCGCAAGGTGATGCACTTCGCCTATTTCTACGTGCTGTGGGTGACGATCCAGTTCGGCTTCAAGGCGCCGTCGCTGGCCGCCGAGACCAGCTGGCCCCAGGTCGGGCTGCAATATCTCGAATCCTTCATCGAGCCGTTCGGCACGCTGTGGTTCATCTACCTGCTGCCGATCTTCTTCGTCGTCACCAAGCTGACGCGCAATGTCCACCCGCTGATCATCTGGCTGTTCGCCGCGGCGCTGGAGACCGCGCATGTCGCGACCGGCTGGACCGTGATCGACGAGTTCTGCGCCCGCTTCGTCTATTTCTTCACCGGCTATGTCCTCGCGCGCTACGTCTTCGCGCTGTCCGATCGCGCGCGGGCGCGGCCGGCATTGGCGTTGCTCGGGCTTGGGCTCTGGGCACTGGTCGATGGCGGCCTGGTCGCGCTCGATCTCAGCGAGTGGCCGGTGGTTTCGCTGGCGCTCGGCTTTGCCGGCGCCTGCGCCATCATCGTGACCGGCACGCTGCTGGCGCGCGCCCATTGGCTCGGCTTCCTGCGCTTCTGCGGCGAGCACTCGATCGTGATCTATCTCGCCTTCTTCCTGCCGATGGCCGCGACCCGCACGCTGCTGCTGCGGGTCGGCGTGATCCACGACATCGGCCTGATCTCGCTGATCGTGACCGTGGTCGGGGTCGCCGGCTCGCTCTTGATCTGGCGGCTGGCACTGGCCGCGCGGGCCAATTTCCTGTTCGAACGGCCCGACGCCTTCTGGATTGCCCCGAAAAAGGCAGCGCCCTCTCTCCAGGCAGCGGAATAGTGCAGGAAGTCACCTCCGGATTCGTTCCAACAGGGGCGATTCCGGTCGCTCTAATTTTCCACGCATTGAAATAATTGAGTTTTTGGTCCTGAATGTTTCGTCGTCCGGCCGGCGACGAAACAATTCTCCCGGTCACGAAACCATTTTCCGCTTTTGGCGCAGACATCCGGAAACGGGCGCTAACTAACAATTCTCCCAACGAACCGCCGCCCAACGGCGAACTGGGAGCCTGTCATGCCGAACGTCATCGCCATCAACGCTGCAGCCAAGAAGCATATCGATGCTGCTCGCGCGACCTCGGATGAAATGCTGCTCGCGCGTATCGCCAAGAATGACCGCACCTCGATGCACACGCTCTATGCCCGTCACAATGTGCGGGTCTACCGCTTCGTGCTGCGGATGGTGCGCGACACCACCATGGCCGAGGATCTGGTCAGCCAGGTTTTCCTGGACGTCTGGCGGACCGCGGCCCAGTTCGAGGGCCGCTCGCAGGTCTCGACCTGGCTGCTGTCGATCGCCCGCTTCAAGGCGCTGACCGCGCTGCGCCAGCGGAGGCATGAGGACATCGACCAGGAAGACGTGCTGGAGATCGCCGACGGCGCCGACACGCCGGAAACCTCGCTTGATCGCGCCACCACCAGCGAGATCCTGCGCGCCTGCGTCGCCAAGCTGTCGCCGGCGCATCGCGAGATCATCAACCTGGTCTACTACCATGAGAAGTCGGTCGAGGAGGCCGGGCTGATCATCGGTATCCCGCAGAGCACGGTGAAGACCCGGATGTTCTATGCCCGCAAGCAGCTCGCCGACCTCCTCCGGGGTGCCGGCGTGGACAGCGTCGCGGCGTAAACAGAAGCTAATTCAATTACTTAAAAGGAGATCGCGCGATCCGGGCAATTGTTGACGAAGCCAAAAAAGTCCGGCGACGAAACAATTGAAACAGTCGACGACATCACCCGGAAAAACGCGATCTCTATACCGATATCCAACGACGCAACCCCAACCCCAAGTCGCTGACTCAGTTTCGATACCTCCCTCGTTCTAACCTCCCAAGTAACCTCCAACGACCCGGCCGGGATGCCCCCCAGCCGGGTCGCTCTGTTTTTGGCGCAGCGTCGTGAGGCCGAGGGCGCCGCGTCTCACACCAACGTGACGCGGCATGCGCCCGGACGGCCGTAACGGCCGCACCGTCCTCGCGAAGACCATCAGGCGAACCCGGCACGGCCCTCTGGCGCGCCGGGACTTCTGATGGACGGATGACGATGCTCAGCCTTGCCCCTGCCCTTACTTTGGCCCTGCTTGCCGGTGTCGCCACCGTTGCCGCCCCTTGCACCCTGCCGATGCTGCCGATCCTGCTCGGGGTATCGATAGGCCAGACCGGCAAGGCGCGGCCCGCGATGATCGCGCTCGGCTTCGTGATGTCATTCTCTGCCGTGGCATTGCTGCTGAGTGCGATCACGCGCGCGTTCGATTTCGATCCCAATCTGCTGCGCACCGGCGCAGCGATCCTGCTCGCGGGCTTCGGCCTGCTGATGATCTGGCCGACGCCGTTCGAATGGCTGGCGATCCGGCTCGGCGGTGCCGCGGGCCATATGGGTCAGGCCGCGCCGTCGCAGAGCCTGTTCGGCGGCTTCGTGCTTGGCTCCACGCTCGGCCTGGTGTGGACGCCGTGCGCCGGTCCGGTGCTCGGCTCGATCCTGACCATCGTCGCGACCTCGAAGGATACCGCATGGGCGAGCCTGCAACTCGTCACCTACGCGATCGGCGCCGCGATCCCGATGCTTGCCATTGCCTATGGCGGGCAGGCCGTCACCACCCGCGTGCGCAGCCTGGCACGGATCGCGCCGCGCCTTCAGCAAGGTTTTGGCGTCGTGATCATCGGCTTCGCCGCGCTGTCCTACCTGCAATACGACACGCTGATCGTGGCGTGGCTGACCCAGTTCTATCCCAACGGCCAGATCGGCCTGTGAGCTCACAAGGAGAGTTCGATGTCCCTGCGCTTGATTGCTGTATCCGCCCTGGTGGCCGGGCTTGGTCTCGGCGGCGCCGTGATCCCCGGCCTCTGCACCGAGTCCGACGCGCCGGCGCAGCCAGTGCCGCGGGCAGTCGCCATGACCACCGAACAGAGCCAGATCGCGCCTGAATTCGCCGGGATCAGCAACTGGTTCAATTCGCAGCCGCTCAAGCTTGCCGACCTGCGCGGCAAGGTCGTGCTGGTGGATTTCTGGACCTATGGCTGCGTCAACTGCGTCAACACGCTGCCGCACGTCACCGAGCTCTATTCGAAGTACCGGGACCGCGGCCTGGTCGTGATCGGGGTCCACACGCCGGAATTCCCGTTCGAGCATTCGGCGTCCAACGTGCAGGCGGCGCTGAAGCGGCACGGTATCCTCTATCCGGTGGCGCAGGACAACAATTCGCAGACCTGGAACGCCTACGGCAACCAGTATTGGCCGGCGCAATACATCATCGACCAGAACGGCAAGATCGTCTTCCAGCATGCCGGCGAAGGGCGGTACGACGAGATCGACCGCACCGTCGCCCGGCTGCTCAACGCCAATAGTTGATTAGACAATCCGCCCTGTGTCGTCGTCACAACCGGCGTGGTAAGGTCCACGCCGGGTCGACGACAAATGGTGGATCATGTTCGAAGGCTGGGATGCGGTCGTACTCGCCCGCGCGCAATTCGCTTTCACGATGTCGTTCCACATCGTGTTCCCGGCATTCTCGATCGGGCTTGCGAGCTATCTCGCGGTGCTGGAGGCGCTTTGGCTGATCACCAAGCGCGAGGTTTTCATCAACCTGTTCAATTACTGGCTGAAGATCTTCGCGGTCGCGTTCGGCATGGGCGTGGTCTCGGGCATCGTGATGTCCTACCAGTTCGGCACCAACTGGGCGTCGTTCGCCGACAAGACCGGGCCGGTGATCGGCCCGATGATGGCCTACGAGGTCTTGACCGCGTTCTTCCTCGAGGCCGGCTTCCTCGGCGTGATGTTGTTTGGGCTGTCGCGGGTCGGGCCCAGGCTGCATTTCGTAGCGACCCTGATGGTCGCGATCGGCACGCTGATCTCGGCGTTCTGGATCCTCTCGGCCAATTCCTGGATGCAGACGCCGACCGGCTATGCCGTCAACGCCGACGGCCAGTTCGTCGCCGCCGACTGGTTCAAGGTGATCTTCAATCCGTCATTTCCCTATCGCCTCGTGCACATGGTGCTGGCGGCCTACCTCACCACCTCGCTGGTGGTCGGCGCGGTCGGCGCCTGGCACCTGTTGCGCGACCAGCATCTGGCCGGGCCGCGCGTGATGTTCTCGATGGCGATGTGGATGGCAACCCTGGTGGCGCCGATCCAGATCCTGGCCGGCGACCAGCACGGCCTCAACACCTTGGAGCATCAGCCGGCCAAGGTGATGGCGATGGAAGGCCATTTCCAGAGCCACAAGGATGGCGCGCCGCTGATCCTGTTCGGCTGGCCCGACGAGCGCGACGCCAAGGTGAAGTACGCGATCGAGGTGCCGAAACTGTCGTCGCTGATCCTCAAGCATTCGCTCGACGCACCGCTCGCCGGCCTCGACACCGTGCCGCGTGAGAACTGGCCGCCGGTGCCGATCACCTTCTGGGCGTTCCGCGTCATGGTCGGGCTCGGCTTCCTGATCCTGGGGCTCGGCCTGTTCAGCCTGCTGATGCGCTGGCGCGGCCTGATGTACCAGTCGCCGCTGCTGCACCGCTTCGCGGTGCTGATGGGGCCGGCCGGATTCATCGCCGTGCTGGCGGGCTGGATCACCACCGAGACCGGGCGGCAACCATTCACCGTCTACGGACTGCTGCGCACGGTGGACTCGGCATCGCCACTGGCGGCGCCCGCGGTCGGCTCCTCGCTGATCGCCTTCATCATCGTCTACTTCACCGTGTTCACCGCGGGCGTGATCTACATCCTGCGGCTGATGGCGCAGCCGCCGCATCCCGGCGAACAGGGCCCGGCGCCGGATCTCCCCGCCCGCGCCGCCGGCATCACGCCGGCCGCGGGTGCAGCCGTGGAGGGCGCGCGATGATCGATCTCGCCACCATCTGGGCCTTCATCATCGCCTTTGCCGTGTTCGTCTATGTCGTGATGGACGGCTTCGATCTCGGCCTCGGCATCCTGTTTCCGCTGTTTCCGCAAAAGGCCGATCGCGACGTCATCATGAACACGGTGGCGCCGGTGTGGGACGGCAACGAGACCTGGCTGGTGCTCGGCGGCGGCGGCATGATGGCGGCATTTCCGCTGGCCTATGCGGTGCTGATGCCGGCGCTCTACACGCCCATGATCGGGATGCTGCTCGGCCTGGTGTTTCGCGGCGTCGCCTTCGAATTCCGCTGGCGCACCCAGAAGGCACGCAACAAATGGGATCTCGCCTTTGCCGGCGGCTCGCTGGTGGCGACGCTGGCGCAAGGCATTGCGCTCGGCGCCATCCTGCAAGGCATCCATGTCGAGGGACGCCACTATGCCGGCGGCTGGTGGGACTGGCTGACGCCGTTCAGCGTGCTGACCGGCATCGCGCTGGTGATCGGCTATGCGCTGCTCGGAGCAACCTGGCTGGTGATGAAGACCGAAGCCGAGCTGCGCGACCGCGCCTATCACCTGAGCTGGATCCTGCTGGTGGCGATGCTGTGCGCGATCGGCGCCGTCAGCATCGCAACCCCGTTCCTGAGCGTGCAATACACCCAGCGCTGGTTCGCCTGGCCCAACATCATCCTGACCGCGCCGGTGCCGATCGCGGTCGCCGCGGTCACCGCGCTGTTGCTGCGCGCGCTGGGCAACAAGAACGATCACCAGCCGTTCTTCCTGACGCTGGCGCTGTTCGCATTGTCCTATGCCGGGCTCGGCATCAGCATGTATCCGTATATCGTGCCGCAGAGCATCACGATCTGGCAGGCGGCAGCTCCCGCCAACAGCCAGATCTTCATGCTGTTCGGGGTCTCGATCCTGGTGCCGCTGATCCTCGGCTACACCGCCTGGGCCTATTGGGTGTTCCGCGGCAAGGTGCGTCCCGGCCACGGATATCATTGATGCGACAACCCGATCCGGATCATCGTCCGCTCGGCCAGCGCCTGCTGTGGTTCGTGGCGCTGTGGCTCGGCGGCGTCGGCACGGTGGCCCTGATCTCCTTCGCCTTGCGACTCTGGATCGCGCCGAAATAGCGCCGGCGGTGTTGCAAGCGCACAGCGCGACCGACAAAAAACAGAAGCATTACAGTGATATAGGGTAGCACCCGCCCTAAACTTGCCATCAAGCTGCCGCTGAGATTTGATGTTGCCGCGATTTGGGTGGCAGCGCCACAAGGAGAGCTTTGCATGACCAAACTTCGTCACCTGGTCTGGATGATGATCGCGGCGGGCACGCTCGTGCTGTCGACATCGCAAGGCTTCGCCCAGAGCCGGCCGGACGTCGACGAGCCCGGCCTGATCGCGGACGACAGCTATCAGCTCGATCCGGAATGGCAGAAGCAGGTCGTGTACTACCGGACCAACGAGGCACCGGGCACCATCATCATCTCCACCGCCGAGCGTCATCTCTATCTCGTGCAGGGCAACGGCCGTGCGCTGCGCTACGGCATCGGCGTCGGCCGCGACGGCTTCCAGTGGCAGGGCCTGGTCAACATCACCCGCAAGGCCGAATGGCCGGATTGGACCCCGCCGCCGGAGATGATCGCGCGCCAGCCCTATCTGCCGCGCTTCATGGCGGGCGGGCCGGGCAATCCGCTCGGCGCACGCGCGATGTATCTCGGCACCACGGTCTACCGCATCCACGGCACCAACCAGCCCGACACCATCGGCACCGCGATCTCCTCCGGCTGCTTCCGTCTGGTCAACGCCGACGTCACCGATCTCTACAACCGCGTTCCCGTCGGCACCAAGGTGATCATCCGCCAGAAGCCCGAACTCTGATCTTTGCTACCCCGCCTGCGATATTCGACCTGATTTTTCCCCGATCCTTCGCGAGAGAGAACCCATGCGTACATTTCGAGGCGGCCTGACGATCGGGCTCGCGGTCGCCGTGCTGGTCGCGGCCGCCGCCATCACCTATGAGCGTTACGACACCCGCACCCTGAAGCGCACCATCCGCCGCGGCGAGGTGCTGTGCGGCGTCAACAAGGGCCTGCCCGGCTTCTCGATCCCGGACGACAAGGGCAACTGGACCGGCTTCGACGTCGACTTCTGCCGCGCGGTGGCGTCGGCGATCTTCGACGATCCGACCAAGGCGAAGTTCGTGCCGCTCGACGCCAGCGAACGCTTCAAGGAATTGCAGAACCGAAAGGTCGACATCCTGTCGCGCAACTCGACCTGGAGCATGTCGCGCGAGGTCAATTACGATCTCTATTTCCCGGCGGTCGCCTATTATGACGGCCAGGGCTTCATGATCCCGCGCGCGCGCAACATCGATTCCGCGCTCGACCTCAACGGCAGCAAGGTCTGCGTGCAGGGCAACACCACGACCCAGCTCAACCTCGCCGACTATTTCCGTGCCAACAACATGAAGTACACGGAGATGAAGTTCGACAAGCTGGACGATGTCGTGAAGGCCTATGATTCAGGCCAGTGCGACACGCTGACCTCGGACGCCTCGCAGCTCTATGCGCTGCGGCTCAACCTCTCCAAGCCGGGCGATCACATGATCCTGGCAGACATCATCTCCAAGGAGCCGCTGGCGCCGGTGGTGCGGCAGCGCGACGACGACTGGATGATGATCGTGAAGTGGACGCTGTACGCCATGATCAACGCCGAGGAGCTCGGCATCACCTCGAAGAACATCGACGAGGCGCTGAAGTCGAAGAAGCCGGAAGTGATGCGGCTGGTCGGCACCGAGGGCGCCTATGGCGAGGATCTCGGCCTGACCAAGGACTGGGCGGTGCGCATCATCAAGCATGTCGGCAATTACGGCGAGGTCTACGACCGCAACGTCGGCGCCGATTCCAAGCTGAAGATCCCGCGCGGCATGAACCAGCTCTGGAACGCCGGCGGCGTGCAGTACGCACCGCCGATTCGGTGATCGGCAACGCAGCCCAGACCACCGCTGCTACCGCCCCTCCGCTGTCATCACCCGCGAAAGCGAAAGCGGGTGATCCAGTACGCCGAGGCTTCTCGGCTCAAGCACTGACCTCTCTGGAATACTGGATCGCCCGGTTGAACCGGGCGATGACAGTGTGTTGTGTGGCGACGGCGTTGCGCTGACGCGTCGGCTTAGTATCCCTTACCCTGCGCCAACTGATCCGTATGGAAATTGCTGTCGCCGAACAGCTCCTGGCAGACGCGGGCGCGCTTCATGAAGAAGCCGATGTCGAACTGGTCGGTCATGCCCATGCCGCCGTGCATCTGCACGCCTTCCTGCACGGCCAGCGTCGCCGTGGTGCCGGCGCGCGCCTTTGCCACCGCGACCGCGGTCGCGGCCTTGTCGATGTTGGTATCGAGCGCCTGTAGCGCCTTCAGGACCGCGGCGCGGGTGATCTCGATATCGATGTAGAGCTGGGCGGCGCGGTGCTGCAACGCCTGGAATTCGCCGATCGCCTTGCCGAACTGCTTGCGCTCCTTCAGGTAGGTCACGGTGCGGCCGAACACCTCGTCGGAGAGACCGACCATTTCTGAGGCGACCGCGCCGCGGCCGATATTGAGCACGCTCTCGAGCAGCCCAAAGCCCTGATCGACCTCGCCGAGCACGCTGTCGGCGTTGACCTCGACATTGTCGAACACGATGCGCGCGGCATTGTGCGAATCGACCATCGCGGTGCGCTCGATCGCGAGCCCCTTCGCCTTGGGATCGACCAGGAACAGCGTCAGCCCGTTCCTGTCGCCGGTGCTGCCCGCGCTGCGCGCGGCGACGATCAGCAGGTCGGCGGTGTGACCGTCGACCACGAAGGCCTTGTCGCCCGACAGCTTGAAGCCGTTGCCGGAGCGCGTGGCCTGCAATTTGGTTTGCAGCGGGCGATGCTTGGCGCCTTCATCGATCGCGAGTGCCGCAAGCAGCGAGCCATCGGCGATCTTGGGCAGATGCTGCGCCTTCTGCGCGTCGCTGCCGCCGCGCACCAGCGCTGAGGCCGCAAGCACCGAGGTCGAAAGGAACGGCGACGGCATCAAGGTGCGACCGATCTCCTCCATGACGATGCCGGCCTCGACGCAGCCCAGCCCGCTGCCACCGAACTGGTCCGGCACCAAGAGGCCGGAGAAGCCCATCTCGGCAAATGTCTTCCAGAGCTCGCGCGAGAAGCCGGTGGTGTCCTTGGCATCGCGCAGGCCGCGCAGATGCGCCACCGGCGCCTTGTCGCTGATGAGACCGCGCGCACTGTCGCGCAGCATGGATTGTTCTTCGGTGAGGACGAGGGCCATGGATGGATTCCGCTCTTCAGATGTTAATCTCGTCATTCCGGGGCGCGACATCGTCGCGAGCCCGGAATCCATACGCACGATCGTGGTTATGGATTCCGGGCCTGGCCCTTCGGGCCATCCCGGAATGACGTGTGGTGAGATTGTGCGTCACGCGCCGGGCAGATCGAGGATGCGCTTGGCGACGATGCCGAGCATCACCTCAGAGGTGCCGCCCTCGATCGAGTTGGCTTTGGTGCGCAGCCAGGCGCGCGGACGGGCGCCGCCGCGGGAACGGTCGCTCTCCCATTCCAGCGCGTCGCTGCCGCCCGCAGACATCAGGATCTCGTAGCGGCGCTTGTTGAGCTCGGTGCCGTAATACTTCATCGCCGACGAGAACGCCGGATGCGACTGCCCGGCCTTGGCGAGATCGACCGCGCGCTCGGCCGCCGCGGCAAGCGCCGCCTCATCGACCTCGAAATTCGCGATCTCGCTGCGCAGCTGCGCGTCGTCGAGCTTGCCTTGCGCATCCGCGCCGACCGAGTCGGCGGCGATCTGGCCGAGCGGACGGCCGACGCCGCGCTCGCCCATGCCCGAGATCATCGCGCGCTCATGCTGCAACAGATACTTCGCGACATCCCAGCCGCGGTTGACGGTGCCGACGACATGCGACTTCGGCACCCGCACATTGTCGAAGAAGGTTTCGCAGAATGGCGAATAGCCGGAGATCAGCAGGATCGGCTTGGTCGACACGCCCTTCGAGGTCATGTCGAACAGGATGAAGCTGATGCCGTCATGCTTCTTGGCGGCCGGATCGGTGCGCACCAGGCAGAAGATCCAGTCGGCATAGTTGGCGTAGGAGGTCCAGATCTTCTGGCCGTTGATGATGTAGTCGTCGCCGTCGCCGATCGCGCGGGTTTGCAGCGAAGCGAGGTCGGAGCCGGCGTTCGGCTCGGAATAACCCTGGCACCAGCGGATCAGGCCCGCGGCGATCTTCGGCAGATGCTCCTTCTTCTGCTCCTCGGTGCCGTATTGCAGCAGCGCCGGCCCGAGCATCGAGATGCCGAACGAGGTCAGCGGCTGGCGCGCGCCGATCGCCGCCATCTCCTGGCGCACGATCTTGGCTTCCTCGCCGTCGAGGCCTCCGCCGCCATATTCCTTCGGCCAATGCGGAACGGTCCAGCCCTTGTCGCGCATCCGCTCGAACCAGACCCGCTGCGCTTCGGAGGAGAATTTCGTGTTGCGGCCACCCCAGAAGGTGTCGCCATCCGAGGCCATCGGCTTGCGCATCTCCGGCGGGCAGTTCTGCTCCAGCCAGGCGCGGGTCTCGGCGCGGAATGTCTCAAGGTCAGCCATGGGTGCGTTTCCACTCAAAATCGACGAATTGGATTCGACCTTAGACCTACGCAGCCGCCGAATTCAATATGCCTCGCGGCCGCGCCATGCTCTGGCGTCGCTACTCACCTTGCAGGTTCGGGTGTATCGCCGAGATGGGGTAACGATTGAAAAACAAGAGGAAACGGACATGCGGCTAAAGCTGCTTTCGCCTAGCGAAATGAACGCCGCCCAGAAAGAAACCTACGACGAGTCGATCGCCGGCAAGCGCGGCGCGCCACCGGCGCCGATGCTGGCCTGGCTGAACAGCCCGGAGATGGCGCGGCATGCCACGCGGCTCGGCGAGGTCTTGCGCTTCGACACGATCTTTCCCGCAAAGCTGTCGGAGATCGCGATCCTCGTCACCGCCCGGCACTGGACCGCGCATTACGAATGGTACGCCCACAAGCGGCTCGCGCTGAAGGGCGGCCTCGATCCGAAGATCATCGAGGACATCCGCGTGCGCCGGACGCCGACCTTCGACGATCCCAAGGCCAGGGTGATCTACGACGTCGCCAAGGCGCTGCACGAAGGTCACGGCCTGCCGAAGGCACTGTATGACGAGGCGATCGAGGTGCTGAGCCAGCGTGGCCTCGTCGAGGTGATCGGCCTGTGCGGCTACTACACGATGGTGTCGATGACGCTGAACACGTTCGAGTTCCAGCTGCCCGGCGGCGAGTTGTCGGAGCTCTGCTAGGTCAGGCGGACCGTGGCGCCGTTCGGAAACGCTGCGTTTCCGGATGGATTGCTCCGGTCCAGGCAAATCCAGACTATATCAGGCGGCGAAGCCTTGCCCTGAGCAGCAGGGCGCTGACGCCAGCGGAGCAGTCCATGTCGCAAAATCCTCCCATCATCGCGGGCACGCGGATCGGGCATGTCCATCTCAAGGTGGCCGACCTGGACCGTGCGCTCGGCTTCTATTGCGGCGTGCTCGGCTTCGAGTTGCAGCAGCGCATGAGCTCCGGCGCGGCCTTCATCTCGGCCGGCGGCTATCACCACCACATCGGCCTCAATACCTGGGAGAGCAAGGGCGGCCACCCGCCGCCGCCAGGCACCACCGGCCTGTTCCACACCGCGATCCTCTACCCGACCCGCCCCGCGCTCGCCGACGCGCTGCACCGGGTGATCTCGGCCGGCATCGAGCTCGACGGCGCCAGCGACCACGGCGTCAGCCAGGCGCTGTACCTGCGCGATCCCGACGAGAACGGCGTCGAGCTCTATTGGGACCGCCCCGAAGCCGATTGGCCGCGCAGTGCCGACGGCAAGCTTTCGATGTTCACGCGGCGGCTCGACCTTGAGGAGTTGCTGAAGCAGCGTGCGGGATAATTCCGTGACCCGACAATCGTAATTCCGCGGCGCGGTCCCGGATATCGCTTCGCTCATCCGGGCTACAAGGTCGTTTTCAGGATGACGCGGCCGGTCCGCGGGTCATGATCGCCACGGCCGCGATCAGTTCGAGGCCGATGCAGCCGTAGAACGGCAGCGTGTAGCTGCCGGAGAGATCGCGCAGCAGCCCGATCACGCCGGGACCGAACGCGTAGGTGATCTGGTTGATCGCGGTGATCAGGCTGACCAGCACGCCGAACGCGCGCGGGTCGAACTCGCGCTGCACGATCAGCGCCGGCAGCGTGATCAGATTGCCGACCGAGAAGCCGAACAGCGCGCAGGCGGCGATCTGCGCCACGTCGTTGTGCACATTGATGATGATGACGAGCGCGATCGCCTGGCTGACAAAGGACAGCGCCGATGCCAGCCGCTGGTTGAGCCGGTCGATCACGAAGGAGAACGAGACGCGGCCGACCACGGCCATCGCGGTCAAGAGCGCCATTGCCACCGTGGCGCGCTCGCGACCGATCACCTGGTCGAGATAGGCGATCAGATGCACGATGAAGCCGACCTGGGCGAACAGCACCAGCGCGAACGCGATCGAGACCGAGAGGAAGCGGATGTCGCGCAGCGCCCTCGCCCGGATCTGGGTCGCTGACGGCGCATCAGCAGCCGCTGACGTCACAGCGTGCAGATGCGCCGGTGGCCGCCCGACGAAGATCAGGATCACCGGCACCATGATCACGACCAGCATCACGGCGGCCGCGATCATCGCTCCGGAGAAGCCGAATGCGCCGATCCCGGTCACCAGCAGCGGCACGCCGACGATGCCGCCGAAGCTCGCGCCGTTCAGCGCCAGGCTGATCGCCATGCCGCGCTTCTTGTCGAACCACAGGCCGAGCGTGTTGGTGATGATGCCGAGGCTGGTGCCGGCCCAGCCGACCGCCAGCAGCGCGTCGGCGAGATAGAGCTGCCACGGCTCGCGCACCTGGCCGATCGCAACCGACGCGACCGCCATCGCCAAGGTGCCGGCGATCAGGCAACTGCGCGCGCCGAACGCCTTGATCGCCTCGCTGACGAAGGCGACCAGCGCTGCACCGAACAGATAGAAGAAGGTAGTGCCCGACGAGACCAGCGAGGCCGGCCAGCCGTGCTGCTTGTGCAGCTCGGCGACATAGACGCTCTGGCCATAGAAGCCGAGGCCCCAGCCGAAGGTCGCCAGCAGGAAGCAGACGGCGACGATGCGCCAGCCTTCGTAGCCGAGCGAGGATTCGTCAGTTCGCGTGGGTGAGGATGCGTCCATTTCTTGCTCTTGCTTCCGACATCGTCATGACCGGATTTATCCGTTCTCACGATGTAGGGAGCTGTGCAAGCACGTCACTTCGAAGCGGGTCGAAGTGTCAGCAGTTGGCAGCAGGAGATCGTTGGGCATGTTCTTGCGGGAAGCCGCGGCACATTTTTCCGGAACATGCCTACATGCTCGGGTCCGGAATCTCTTCCACCGCGCGCAATTTCGCCCGCCGCTTGGCAAATGACGCCAGTGACAGCACGGCAAGGCCGAGCAGCACCGGCGGGAACACCACCCAATTGACCGCGTTCCAGCCGTAATGCGCGAGCAGCTGGCCTGACGAGAACGAGCCGATCGCCATCATGCCGAAGACGAGGAAATCGTTGAACGCCTGCACCTTGTTGCGCTCCTGCGGCCGGTGCGTTTCCAGCACCAGCGCGGAGGCGCCGACGAAAGCGAAATTCCAGCCGACGCCGAGCACGAACAGCGTCGCCCAGAAGTGCGGCGCCGTGATGCCCGACAGCCCGATCATCGCGGCCACCGCCTCCAGCGCCAGCCCGAGCGCGACAATGCGCGGTGCGCCGAACCGCGCGATCAGCGAGCCGGTGAAGAAGCTCGGGCCATACATCGCCACGATGTGCCACTGGATGCCGAAATTGGAATCGCTGACCGTGAGCCCACACATCTTCATGGCGAGCGGCGCCGAGGTCATCACCAGGTTCATCATCGGATAGGCGATCACGCCGCACAGCGCGGCGGCGATGAAGCGCGGCTGCCTTGCGATTTCGAACAGCGGGCGGCCGCCATGCAGATCCGCGGCCGCGGGCTTCGGTGCGTCGACGCCCGACAGCACCGCCATCGCCACCAGCGCGACCAGCGCCTGCATCACGAAGGAGAACGCGAACAGGTAAGGCGGCCAGATGTCCATGGTCCATTGCACGAGCTGCGGCCCCAGCACGCCCGCGAACACGCCGCCGGCCATCACCCAGGACACCGCCTTGGGCCGGAACGCGGCGCTGGCGCCATCGGCCGCCGCGAAGCGATAGGACTGCGCGACGGCGCCATAGAGTCCGCCGAGGAAGGTCGCGCCGCAGAACAGCCAGAACGACGAATGCAGGATCGCCCAGGCGCCGAGCGCGCCGGTGAGCGTGCCGCAGAAGGTGCCGATGATGAAGGCTGTGCGGCGGCCATAGGCGCGCGAGATCGCGCCGGTCGGCAGCGTGCCGGCGGCAAGGCCGAGCACATACATCGAGAGCGGCACGGTGGCGAGCGAGACGCTCGGCGCCAGCGACGCGCCGACGATCGAGCCGGTGGCGAAGATCACGGCCGAATTGGCCCCGGTCAGCGCCTGCGCCGCCGCCAGCCGCCACACATTGGCGCGCGCCCGCGCGTCGTCACTGGTTTCGTCCGCAGCTGTCACGTCGATCATCGATAGTCCCGCGTCGAGGCCCCGGCGGCCTGCAATCGCCGGCACTATGGAGAGCGGGTGCAGGCCGATCAACCGGCGCAAACGGACGTACGCCATGCGGGAGGCGCACGAGGGGCGGCGAAAGCAAAGTGCGGCTGGTACCCAACTTCGTCATTCCGGGCTCGCGCCAAGAGGCGCGCCCCGGAATGACGGCGGCTGCAATCGCCCTACCGCACCGGCTTCTTTCCCGGCCGCTTCTCGGCGCGCAGCGCGCCGGTCTTGTGCACCTTGGAGCGCGGCGCGATCGGGGCGCCGCGTGGAAATCCGCCCGGCCATTCCAGCGCGAGCGAGCTCGCAAAGCCGAAGAAGCTCGAACGGCTCATGCCGAGCTCCGCGGCGCGCTTGTCGATGCGCGTGATCAGGCTCTTCGGCAGGTAGACATTGACGCGCTCGGACGGATCGGGCGGATCGACGCCGACCATGAAGAACGCCGCGACGTCGGAGCCCTTGGGCGGCACGATCCGTTCGATCGGCGTCGGCTCCGGCAGCGCGTGGCCCTGCTCGAGCCAGCCGTCCACCGCCTGCGCCAGCGCACGCTCGGCGCGCTCGATCGCCTCCTCCTGCGATTTGCCGCCGGCCACGCAGCCGGGAAAATCCGGAAACCATGCCCCGAACGCGCCGCGCGGTCCGCGCTCCAGCACGGCCGGATAAAGCCGTCTCTTCATTCTGGCCTCCGTCGTTGAAGTATGCTATTTCACACACAGTGATGTGTCAAATGACACACGGAAGGCAAAGGGAGCACCGCAATGGACCCGCAAGCCGAACTCCGCATCGTCCGCGGAGCCTACGCCAGGCAGATCCTGGCCGCCGCCAACGTCGTCGATCCGCGCGTCGCCGCGGCCTTCGCCGCGATTCCCCGAGAGGATTTCGTCGGCCCGGGACCATGGATGATGCTGCGGGGGTTTCGACAGGATTACATGCCGACGCCCGATGCCGATCCGGTCTATCTCTACACCAACGACCTCGTCGCGCTGCTGCCCGAGCGGCGCCTCAACAATGGCCAGCCCTCGCTGCACGCCCACCTCATGCACCGGGCCGCGCCCGCCGCTGGCGAACACGTGGTGCATGTTGGAACCGGCACGGGTTACTACACGGCCCTGCTCGCGCATCTGGTCGGACCGACCGGCCGGGTCACCGGCATTGAATACGACCCGGAGCTTGCGGCACGTGCCCGCGCCAATCTCGCCCCTTATTCAAATGTCGAGATCATCACGGGTGACGGCACGCAGGTGGAGTTCAGGCCGGCCGGCGTGATCTACGTCAATGCCGGCTGCACCCGGCCCGCCGCGCGCTGGCTCGACGGCCTCGCCGAGGGTGGCCGCCTGATCCTGCCGCTGACATCGGATGCGGGCTTCAAGGGCGGCACGCCGGAGCAGGTGGCGCGCTCCGGCGCGGTGTTCCGGATCCGACGCGCCGATGGCGCGTATCAAGCCGACTGGATTTCACCGGTCGCGATCATTCCCTGTGACGGCGGCCGCGACGAGCCATCAGAGCAGGCGTTGGCCGAAGCCTTCGCCCGCGGTGGCTGGCAGAAGGTGACGCGGCTCTACCGCGATGCCGGAATTCCCGACGCGCGTTGCTGGGTGCGCGGCGATGGGTGGTGTCTGGCTTACGACTGAGCTGGCCATTGCCCGATCTGTAGGATGGGTAGAGCGCAGCGAAACCCATCAACCGTCGCCCCGGACAAGCGCGATGGGTTTCGCTGCGCTCTACCCATCCTACGATTGACCCGCATCCTTCCGCACGAACATCAGGATCATGTTGTTGGCCGGCATCTCGAAAGTGCCGCCGAGCTTCAGCCCGACGCGCTCCGCGAGCGCTTCGACATCGGCGATGTCGCGCACGCCCCACTCGGCGTCGCGTTCGCGCAACGAGGTGTCGAACACGGCATTGCTGAGCGCAGTGTGCTTGCCGCCGCGCTTGAACGGGCCGTAGAGGAACAGCCGGCCGTCGGCGCGCAGATGCCGCGCGGCGCCGGCGAACAGGCCCTCGGCGACGCGCCACGGCGCGATGTGGATCACATTGGCGCAGAAGATCGCGAGCAGCCTGTCCGGACCTTTGCCATCCGATAGCGCCGGCGACCAGGCCGGATCGGACAGATCGATCGGCTGCGCCGGCCGGATGTTGGCAAGCCCGGCATGGGCGCGCCAGGCCGCGATGCTGCGCAGATGCGCGGCATGGAGGTCGCTCGGCCACCAGATGATGTCGGGCGTCTGGCTGGCGAAATGGACGACATGCTGGCCGGTGCCGCTGCCGGCTTCCAGCACGTCGCCGGATCGGCCGGCGAGGAAATCCTTCAGGACCGCCCAGATCGGCTGATGGTTGCGGTGGAAGGCCGCCGCGTCGAGCCGACCGTCCGCCTCAACCGGCCGACCGTCCTTGCCGAACTCCACCACGAACTCCGCCACCGCACGTCTCCTGTGTTAGCCGAATGTAGACCGCGCAACCGCAATCGGCAAAATCGGAACCGGAACGACACCGCTGTTGCTTCCCCGCCATTCCGAGGTGCGAGCCTTGCGGCGCAATTGCGCCGCCGGCGAGCCTCGAAGAATGCACAGCCACCAGTCGGGCCGTCCACCCTTCGAGACGGCCGCGTTGCGGCCTGCTCAGGGTGACGGGCCTGGTTGCATCTGCGCTGACCTTTCCGTAACGACATTAACCCCGTCGCAACGCGCCTATTCTCCAAGTTGCCAGCCGATGGCCTTTGTGCTTTCCACTCTTTATATTGCGATGGGATCATCGAGATTGACCGGGAAACGTCCTTGATCGCCACTTTCTCCAAGCCAGCCTTCGTTCTGGCGCTGCTGGCCGGCCTCGCCGTGGCTGTGCCCGCGCAGGCCCAGTCCGCCACTGAGGGCCAAAAGCTCGCTTTCGACCGCGGCAAGGGCAATTGCCTGACCTGCCATGTCATCAAGGGCGGCGAGCTGCCCGGCACGATCGGCCCCGAGCTGACCGGACTCAAGGCGAAATACAGCCGCGACGAGCTGATCGCGATCGTCACCGATGAGACCAAACGCAACCCGCAGACCGTGATGCCGCCGTTCGGCCGCAACCGGATTCTGAGCGAGAAGGAAATCGACGCCGTGGTGGACTTCCTGCAGACCCTGTGACGGCGCGACCGCTTGAGGAGATTTTCGATGAACATCGCGACCAACGAATATTCCGAAGTGCGCCGCCTGCTGCTGAAGGGCGCGGGCGTCGCCGCACTGATCGGCCTCGGGGTGATCCCGTTCGACGTGCCGCAGGCGCTCGCGGCCGCCAACGACAAATATCCGGAAGACGCGTTCAAGCAGAAGACCGTGGCCGACGCCATCAAGGCGCTCTACGGCAAGACCGCCGAGCCGTCGGACAAGGTCAAGATGGATGCGCCCGAGATCGCCGAGAACGGCGCTGTGGTGCCGATCTCGGCCACCACGACACTGCCGGGCGTCACCTCGATCTCGTTTTTGGTGAGCGAGAACCCGATCTCGCTGGTCGCGTCCTACAAGATTCCGGACGGCACGCTGCCGAGCGTCGGCAACCGCATCAAGATGGCCAAGACCAGCAATGTGGTGGTGCTGGTCGAGGCCGATGGCAAGCTCTATAGCGCGACCAAGGAAATCAAGGTCACCGTCGGCGGCTGCGGCGGCTAGGCTCAACAGGGAACAAATCAGATGGCATCGAGCATTCGCGTCCGCGCTACCTCGAACGGCGACACCACCGAGGTGCAGGCGCTGATCCAGCATCCGATGGATTCCGGCTTCGTCAAGGACGCCAAGGGCGAGATCATCCCGCCGCATTTCATCCAGGTGCTGACCTTCGAATATGACGGCAAGCCGGTGTTCGTCGCGGACTGGGGCGGCGGCGTCTCCAAGGATCCCTATGTCAAGTTCGCCTTCAAGGGCGGCAAGAAGGACGGCGAGCTGAAGGTCAGCTGGGTCGACAACAAGGGCGCCACCGACAGCACCACGGCGAAGATTCAATGACGCGGCGGCTGGCAGTCCGCGCGACCGTTGCCGCGCTTGCGCTCGGCGTGCTTGCGCTCGCGCCGGCGCGCGCTGTCGACAGTGTCGATCCCGCCGCCGACAAGGCCGCATTCCAGAAATTCTTCACCGCCAAATTCCCCAAGCTGAAGCTCGAGGATTTCGTCAACGGACCCTATTCCATGGACGAGGACCTGCACAAGCAGTGGGAGGAGAAGGAGCAGTTTCCGCCCTACGAGTTCTCGCTCGAAGCCGGCAAGGAGATGTTCACGACGCCGTTCAAGAACGGCAAGACCTATGCCGACTGCTTCCCGAACCAGGGCATCGGCATCCGCCAGAACTATCCCTATTTCGACGAGAAGGAAGGCAAGGTCGTCACGCTCGAGCTCGCGCTCAACCGCTGCCGCGAAGCCAATGGCGAGGCGCCGTTCTCCTATGTGAAGGACGACATGGCGGCACTCACCGCCTACATGGCCTTCACCTCGCGCGGCAAGCCGATGGACATCAAGATCCCGAACGATCCGCGGGCGCTTCAGGCCTACCAGAAGGGCAAGGAGTATTTCTACACCCGCCGCGGCCAGCTCAACTTCTCCTGCGCCACCTGCCACATCCAGAGCCCGGGCGAGCGGATCCGCGCTGAGGTGCTGGCGCCGGCGCTCGGCATCCTGAACGCGATGCCGATCTACCGCTCGGAATGGTCGGGCATGGGCACCACCAGCCGCCGCTTCACCACCTGCAACAGCCAGATCCGCGGCGTGCCGCTCAATCCGCAGGACGACGAGTACCGCAACCTCGAATACTACCTGTCCTATGTCAGCAATGGCCTGCCGATCTCGGGTCCGGGAGCCAGGCCATGAGCGCGGCCACGAGAACGAAGGTATTCTTCGCTGCATCCGTCCTGCTGCTCGCAACGGCGCCCGGCGCGCGTGCCGCTTCCGAGGCCGACTACAAGGCGGCTTATGCGGCGGCCGAGGCTGCCAACAAGGAAGCCGGCTCGCTGCGCAACCAGTGGACCACCACAGCTTCGACGCTCGCCGCCGCAAAAAAGGCCGGTGAGGCTGGTGATTTCGACACCGCAGTCGCCCAGGCCAAGGAGGCCGAGGCGCTGGCAAAGGCATCGATCTTCCAGGCCACCAGCGAAAAGGAACGCTGGAAGGACATGGAAATTCGCTAAAGGCGCGCAGGCCACGGGCCGCGCGGAGAAAGTAATGATCATCCGCCGCCGGGATTTCCTGAGAGCGACCGCCGCCGCAACGCTGACGGCCGGCCTGCCCCGTCTTGCGCGCAGCGCCGATACCGCGAGCGTCTACGACCTCGAACGCTTCGGTAACGCGCGCATCCTGCACACGACCGACACCCATGCGCAGCTGAAGCCGGTGTTCTTCCGCGAGCCCAGCGTCAATCTCGGCGTCGGTGCGATGGCCGGCCAGCCGCCGCACCTGGTCGGCAAGGCGTTCCTCGACCGCTTCGGCATCCGACCCGACAGCGCCGACGCTTACGCCTTTACCTGCGTCGAGTTCGAGAAGGCCGCCGGCCGGTTCGGCCGGCTCGGCGGCTTTGCGCATCTGAAGACGCTGGTCGACAAGCTGCGCGCCGATGTCGGCGACAAGCGCTCGATCCTGCTCGACGGCGGCGATCTCTGGCAGGGCACCGGGCTTGCCAACGCGATGAACGGCGCCGACATGGTGGAGGCCGCCAACCTGCTCGGCATCGAGGCGATGACCGGGCATTGGGAATTCACCTATGGCGAGCAGGTGCTGCGCGACAATCTCGCCCGCTTCAAGGGCGAGTTCCTGGCGCAGAACGTATTCCTGACCGAGGAAGCCGCATTCAACGACGCCAAGGCGTTCGATCCGGCCTCCGGGCGCGTGTTCAAGCCATCCGTCATCAAGGAGATCGGCGGCCATCGCATCGCGATCATCGGCCAGGCCTTCCCCTATGTGCCGATCGCCCACCCCAAGCGCTTCACGCCGGATTGGACCTTCGGCATCCGCGACGAGGAGCTGCAAAAGCTCGTCGACGGCCATCGCAACAACGACAAGGTCGAGGCGGTGATCCTGCTGTCGCATAACGGCATGGATGTCGACCTCAAGCTGGCTAGTCGCGTCACCGGCATCGACGTGATCCTCGGCGGCCACACCCATGACGCGATCCCGCTGCCGATCACGGTGACCAATGCCGGCGGCGTCACGCTGGTCACCAATGCCGGCTCCAACGGCAAGTTCATCGGCGTGCTCGATCTCGACCTCGCCAAGGGCAAGGTCGCCAATCTGCGCTACCGGCTGCTGCCGGTGTTTGCCGAGCTCCTGAAGCCCGATCCGACGATGCAGGCGTTGATCGACAAGATGCGCGACCCGCATGTCGACGAATGGAGCGACAAGCTCGGCGCCGCCGACCGCCTGCTCTATCGCCGCGGCAATTTCTCCGGCACCGTCGACCAGTTGATCTGCGACGCGCTGCTGAACGAGCTCAACGCCGAGATCGCTCTGTCGCCCGGCTTCCGCTGGGGTCTCACCACGCTCGCCGGCCAGCCGCTGACCATGGAAGACGTGCTGGCGGAAACCGCGATCACCTATCCGGAGACCTACGTCGCCACCATGACCGGCGGCCAGATCAAGGACGTGCTCGAAGACGTCTGCGATAATCTGTTCAACGTCGACCCTTATTATCAGCAGGGCGGCGACATGGTACGCGTCGGCGGCCTCGCCTACACCTGCACGCCGGGCGAGAGCGTCGGAAAGCGCATCACCGAGCTCAAGCTTCGCAACGGCAGGCATCTCGAAGCCGGCAAGCACTACAAGGTCGCGGGCTGGGCCTCGGTCAACCAGCAGAGCGGCGCGCCGGTCTGGGACGTCGTGGCCAAGCATCTGCGCTCCGGCCGGCCGCCGAACCGCGACGAGCCCGGCGTGACGCTGAAGGGCGTCGACGACAATCCCGGCATCACGAGGCTCGGATGACGCGGCGGGCGCTGATCGCGGCATTCGGCCTGGCGGCGCTCGCGCTCACGGCACCGCTGGCCCGCGCCCAGCTGGCGCCATTGCAGGACAAGCCGTTCGCCGAGCACAAGATCGTGCTGCAACTCTCCGACAGCGATTCGAAGAAGCAGGGCCTCGTGATCAGCGTCGCCAACAACCTGATGAAGCATTACGACCCCGACAAGGTCGCGGTCGAGATCGTCGCCTTCGGCCCCGGCATCGAGCTGCTCAAGCCCGACAATCCAAATCGCAAGCTGGTCGAGAGCCTGGTTGCGCAGGGCGCCCGCGTCGACATCTGCCTCAACACCGTCGACACCATTGAGCGCGACACCGGCAAGCGGCCGGACTACATCGCCGCCGCCACGCCCGTCCAGGTCGGCGTCGCGCAGATTTTGCTGCTCACCGAAAACGGCTACACGCTGGTCCGCCCCTAGGAGTTCGCCATGCTTCGCCGTCTCGTCACCGCCGCCCTGCTCTCGCTCGCCTTCGCAACCGGCGCGCTCGCCGCCGACAAGCCGCACCGCATCGCGATCCAGGTCGACCAGAACGATCCGCAGATCATGAACCTCGCGCTCAACAACGCCACCAACGTGATCGAATATTACCGCGCGAAGAATGAGGACGTGGAAGTCGACATCGTGACCTACGGCCCCGGCCTGCACATGCTGCGCAGCGATACCTCGCCGGTGCAGGACCGCATCAGGCGGCTGAAGGATTTGGTGTTTCCCGGCAAGATCCAGTTCTCGGCCTGCAACAACACCAAGCAGGGCATGGAGAAGGCCGAGGGCCACGCGATCTCCGTCGTCCCCGACGCCACCATCGTACCGTCGGGCGTGGTGCACCTGATGGAGTTGCAGGAGCAGGGCTGGAGCTACGTCCGGCCCTGAGCGCCCAAGACCATAACCCGTCATCCTGAGGAGCGCGTAGCGCGTCTCGAAGGATGAACGGCCCCGATGCTTCAGCGCACTGCAAGCCTGTCGCCGGAAAGAGCCGGGCCATCAACCCTTCGAGACGCCGCTTCGCGGCTCCTCAGGGTGACGGGGACGGATTGGGGTGACGGATACGGAGTCGCACGGGGATGGATTTGCTTTGAATGCACCCTATCTATGGAATAATATCCTCTCCACGACTCGACCCGGAGAACAGGTAAGCCGTCATGATCTTTCGCCAGCTGTTCGACAGCGTGTCCGGCACCTACAGCTATCTGCTCGCGAGCCGCGCCGGCGGCGAGGCGCTGATCCTCGATCCGGTGCTGGAGAAGGCCGATCGCTACTGCAAGCTGTTGCAGGAACTCGACCTCCGGCTGGTCAAGGCCGTCGACACCCATCTGCACGCCGATCACGTCACCGGCCTCGGCGAGCTGCGCGACCGCACCCAGTGCATCACCATCATGGGCGAGCAGAGCAAGGCCGACGTGGTCTCGATGCGGGTCTCCGACGGCGACAAAGTGACGATCGAGGGGCTTTGTCTCGAGGCCATGTACACGCCCGGCCACACCGACGATTCCTACAGCTACCTGATGGGCGACCGCGTCTTCA
Organism: Bradyrhizobium sp. UBA2491; assembly: GCF_002341725.1. Lineage (NCBI taxonomy): Bacteria > Pseudomonadati > Pseudomonadota > Alphaproteobacteria > Hyphomicrobiales > Nitrobacteraceae > Bradyrhizobium > Bradyrhizobium sp. UBA2491. The sequence goes on along the minus strand of NZ_DDOP01000081.1, from coordinate 98,107 downwards.
CCGGCGACACGCTGCTGATCCGCGGCACCGGCCGCACCGACTTCCAGAACGGCAGCGCGCGGGCGCAGTATGATTCGATCTTCAACCGCCTCTTGAGGCTGCCGGAAGAGACCATGGTGTTCCCCGCGCATGACTACAAGGGCGACACCGTCTCCACCATCGGCGAGGAGAAGCGCCACAATCCGCGGCTGCAAGTCAAATCGATCGACGACTATGTCGAGCTGATGAACAACCTCAACCTGCCGAATCCGAAGCTGATGGACGTCGTGGTGCCCGCCAACATGCATGTCGGCCTGCACCAGGACGAGCTCGCCAGGGAGGGGCTCTCGCTCAACGCGCGCGACGCCATCGCGAGCCTCGGCCGGCCCGATGTGCTGCTGGTCGACCTGCGCGAGAGCGGCGAGCGCGCCAAGCACGGTATGCTCGCCGGCGCCCTGCACGCGCCCTATCCTGGAATCTGCGCCACCCTACAGCCCGGCGGCATGCTGCGCGAAGTCGCCGCCGCGACCGGCCGCCGCGTCGTGTTCTTCTGCGCCTTCGGCGAGCGCTCCGCGATGGCGGTAGCCGCCGCCAAGAAAGCCGGACTGACCAACACCGCCCATATCGAAGGCGGCATCGATGCCTGGAAGAAGGCCGGCGGGCCGGTGCTGATGGGATGATCGGCTAACCGTTGGCCGTCGCACAACATCTCTCACCGTCACCCTGATGAGCGCGCAGCGCGTCTCGAAGGGCGACGGCCCAACTCCTTCCGCGAGCGCTTGGAAATATCCGGGCCGTGCATCCTTCGAGGCTCGCCCAGCGGCGCAATTGCGCCGCAAGGCTCGCACCTCAGGATGACGGGACTTGGACGGCTGACTTGATTGGCCTACCGCGTCACGCGCTGCAATTCCGCCGTCAGCCAGTCCAGCGCATCCGCCAGCATCACGCCGCCGCACACCGTGAGCCGCTCGGGCAACACGATGCGCTTCTCCCTCGGATAGAAGCGCTCCAGCGCCGGGTGCAACAGGAAGGCGCGGCCCTCGTCCTCGGCGCGATCGCCGGCCTCCGACACCAGGATGAAATCCGGCCGCAGTTTGACGATCGCCTCCAGCGACGCGAATCCTCCGGCGCCGAGGCCGAGCTCGCCGGCGACATTGGTGAGGCCGGTTGCCGTCAGCAGCGAACTGATCAGGCTGCTGTCGCCCGAGACGAAGCCGCGCCGCTCCAGCGGCAGCACGCGGTAATGATGCACGCTCGCCACCGCCCGCACTCGCGCGATGGCTGCGTCGAGCCGCGCGACCTCGGCCTGCGCGCGATCCGGATGTTGCAGCACGTCGCCCATCGCCCGGATCTGGTCCTTCACCTCGTCCAGCGTGCGCGGCACGGTGAATTCGACGAGATGCAGCCCGTTCGCCTTCAACAGATCGCGTGTCGCGCGCTTGTCGAACAGGCTGACCACGACGAGATCGGGCCTGAGCAGCAAAACATCCTCGGCCCCGCCGGACAGCAGCGGATAGTTGCGCGCCTTGTCGGCGGCCCAGGATTGCCAGGCATCGCGGGCGAAGCGGCTGAGCCCGAGGATTTGGTCGGGATCGGCCAGCGACAGCACCAGCTGGTCGCTACAGACATTCATCGAGACGACGCGCGGCCCCGCTGCGGACACGGCGCTGGCCGAGATGAGCCATGCCGCCGCCGTGACTGCGAGCCACCGCATCCTCATCAGACATCCGCCCACGGCACGATCACCGCTTCGCGCTGAAACTCCGCGCGAAAGGCGCTGACCCGGAACACGCTGGCCAGAACGCGCTCCGACAATGCCGCATCAGGCGCGCCTTGCGCCGCGAGCCGTCCCTCCGACAGCACCAGCACCTGATCGGTAAACCGCGCGGCCAGGCCGAGGTCGTGGGTCACCACGATCACCAGCACACCAGTGTCGGCGACGCTGCGCAGCTTCTGCATCACGTCGATCTGGTGGCGCGGATCGAGCGAGGCAGTCGGCTCGTCGGCGAGGATGACCGGCGCCTCCACCGCAAGCACCCGGGCCAGCGCGACCCGGCTGCGTTCGCCGCCGGAGAGCTCGGTGACGCGGCGATCGCCGAACTCCATGACGTCAACCGCCTGCATCGCCCGCAACACCGCGTCCATGTCCTGCGGCGACAGCCGTGCTGGATCGGTCGCGCCATGCGGATAGCGGCCGAGCGCGACGATATCCCGCGCCGGCAATGGCCAGTGCACCAGGTGGCCCTGCGGCAGATAGGCGAAACGCTTCGCGCGTTCGCGCAACGACAGCGACGCCAAGGCATCGCCGTCGATCCGGATCTCGCCATCGGAGGGAATCAGTCCGGCGAGCGCGCGCAGCAGCGTGGTCTTGCCGGCGCCGTTCGGACCGACCAGCGCGACCAGATGGCCCGCGGCCAGCGACAGCGAGATATCGCGCAGCACCTCGCGATGGCCGAGTGACGCATGGAGACCGCTGGCAGTGAGCAATGTCATGCCACGCCCCCGCCGAGCGCGCGGCGTTCGCGCATGATCAGATAGAGGAAGAACGGCACGCCGATGATCGAGGTCAGCACGCCGACCTTGATGTCCGAGGTGGAGGGGATGATACGCACCGCGATATCGGCGCCGAGCAACAGCGCCGAGCCGGTGAGCGCGCTCGGCACCAACAGCCGCGCCGGATCGTGGCCGATCACCGGTCGCATCAGATGCGGCGCGACGAGCCCGATGAAGCCGATGGTGCCTGTGACGGCGACCGCGCCGCCGACGCCGAGCGCAACGCCGGTGATGACGAGGAGCCGCAACCTTCCGACGTCGACGCCGAGACTTTGCGCGGCCTCCTCGCCGAGCGTCAGCGCGCGGAACGCACTGGCCTGGCTGAGCAGGATGGCGGCGCCCGCGACGATGAAGGGCAGCGCCAGCGCGACGTGCTGGAAGCTGCGGTCCTCGAGCGAACCAAGCAGCCAGAACGCAATCTCCAGCACCACGAAAGGATTGCTCGAGAGATTCATCACCAGCGCCGTGGCGGCGCCGGCGAAGCTCGATATCGCGAGCCCTGCGAGGATCAGGATCAACAGCCCGGCATTGCGGCCGGCGATCGCGAGCAACGCGAACACCGAGCCGAAGGCGGCGATGATCGCCACCACCGGCAGCGCGTAGGAGCGCACATCGGCGAGGCCGAGCGCGATCACCAGCACCGCGCCGAATGCCGCCGATTGCGGCGCGCCGAACAGCGATGGCGACGCCAGCGGATTGCGCAGCAAGCCTTGCAATGCCGCGCCGGACAGCCCGAGAATGCCGCCGATCGCGAACGCCAGGATGGTACGCGGCAAGCGGATCTCGCGCACGATCACCTGCGCGACGTCGCTGCCGCCGCCGAACAGCGCCTCGATCACCGCGAGCGGCGACAACCGCACCGGACCGACGCCGAGCGAAACCACCAGCAGCAGCACGACGAGCGCGAGCAGCGCCGTGGTGGCACCCCACCGGCGCCGCGCCGCGACCTCGGCCGCCAAGGCAAAATCCTGCACGCTCATCCAATCCATGCTCTTACAGCGATCGCCGTGGCAGACAAGCGACACTCGATAAAAACCGTGACCGCCTCGCCGCCGCCGGACGCCCGCCGGATTGACTTTGCTGCCCGGCCGAACGCTAGTTGAACATGACGGTTCTTTAATGAGATGAAAAGGGAATGCGGTGCGGGGAAACCTCCCCAATGCCGCGGCTGCCCCCGCAACTGTATGCGGTGAATCCTTCGTCAGATGCCACTGGGAAACTCGGTCCTGGGAAGGCGACGAAGGGTAACGACCCGCGAGCCAGGAGACCTGCCGTCAGCCGTGGTCACACGCGACGATGCCGGTCGGGGAGTACAGGCATGAGCTTCACCGGATGCCGCAAGTGCAATGGTGAGACTGGGTTCGCGGTGACGTGCCACTGACGTCATTCCGAGGCCGCACTTTATGTTTTGCTTCCCTTCCCATCGGCGCCGCCGCGCGCTTCTGCTCGCGTCGACGATGATCGCCCCTGCAATCGCCGCCTCCGCCGCGCGGGCGCAGCAAGTCCCGTCTCCCGATCAGCTCCCGGCCATCGAGGTCGCCAAACCGAACGACCAGAACGTCACGCGCGCCAAGCCGGCCGCCGACGAAGCGCCGGCGCCGCGCCGCCCGGCGCCGGGCACCTCCCAGAGCAGCGATGCCGGCAGCGGCGCCGGATCGAATTCGACCGGAACCGCACCGGCCACCGGAACGGGCGGCAACGGCGGCGGACGCCAGTTCGCCGGTATCGTCGGCTCGTCCTCGACCGTGATCACGGCCGACGACATCGCGCATTCGCCGGTGCAGTCGCTGCCGGAAATCCTTGCCCAGGTGCCGGGCGTACAACTGCAAACGCTCTATGGCGGCCCGAACGGCGCCAAGACTGCGGTCGATCTGCGCGGCTTCGGCGCCTTCGCCTCCGACAACACCCTGTTCCTGCTCAATGGCCGCCGCCTCAACGACGTCGACAAGGCCGGCTTCGACCTCACCACGATCCCGCTCGATTCGATCGCGCGCATCGAGATCAGCCGCGGCAATAGCGGCGCCGTGCTCTACGGCGACAACGCGGTGGGCGGCGTCGTCAACATCATCACCAAGACCGGCGCCGGCGGCCCGCCAGCCACGATCAAAGCCGAGGGCGGCGTCGGCTCGTTCAACACGCGGATGGCCGCGATCTCCGCAGCACTCAATTCGGGGCCGTGGTCGACCTCGTTCTATGGCAACGGCATCAAGTCCGACGGCTACCGCGCCAACAATGCGCTCGACCAGCGCAACGCGGTCGGCAACGTCAACTACAACACGTCGGACCTCTCTGCCTTCCTGACCGTCACCGGCAGCGATCAGAAGCTTGGTCTCCCCGGCGGACGGCTGGTCGATCCGTCGATCGGCGTCAACGAGTTGCAGACCGACCGCAGGGGCACCAGCACGCCGTTCGACTACGCCAACCAGCAGACATCAAGCGTCACCGCCGGCTTCACCAAGACGTTGATGAACGGCGTCGACCTCATCGTCGACGGCGGCTGGCGGCAGCGTGACACCCAGAGCGGCTTCTTCGGCACCGTGCCGACCATCAGCTTTGCCTCGACCTACAACGATGCGGCGTTGCAGACATGGTCGATCACGCCGCGGCTCAGCATCAAGAACGTGGCCTTCGGAATGCCGTCGACGATCCTGACCGGTATCGACTATTACGACTCGACCTTCCGCGAGGCGCGCGGCGCCTACCAGGGCGTCGACCCCTACCACATCTACAACATCGAGCAGCAGACCGTCGCCGGATACTGGCAGCATACGCTGGGACTGCTGCCGACCACCGATGTCTCCTACGGCGCGCGCGTCCAGAATACCAGCGTCTCGGCACGCGACCGCTACGACCCGAACGCGCCGTTCGCGTTCGATACGCAGGCGGCTCCGCTCGACAGCAACGAGACGCAATATGCGCTGCATGTCGGCGTCGAGCATCGCTTCACCGACACCTTCTCGGTGTTCGGCCGCGCCGCCCGCGCCTTCCGCACCCCCGATGTCGACGAGCGCGTCGCATCCGGCCCGTCGTTCGATCCGGTGACGTTCGCGCCGATCCCGCAGAACTTCCAGCTCAAGACCCAGACCTCGGAGGACGTCGAGGGCGGCTTCCGGGTCAAGACCAATCGCTTCCAGGTCCAGACCAGCGTCTATCTGATGGATCTCGAGAACGAGATTCATTTCAACCCGGTGCTGTTCTACAACGTCAACCTCGATCCGACCCGCCGCTACGGTTCCGAGACCAGCGCTTCGCTCAAGGTCAGCGACACCGTGACCCTGCGCGGCGGCATGGCGGTCACCCGCGCCGTCTTCCGCGAAGGCATGTGGGCCGGCAACGACGTGCCGCTGGTGTCGCGCTACACCGGCAATATCGGCATCACCTGGAATATCTGGCAGAACTACCTGGTGTTCGACGCCACGGCGCGGGCCTGGAGCTCGCGCGTCATGGACAACGACCAGGCCAACACCCAGGGCCGGATTCCCGGCAACGCCACCGCCGACATCAAGCTGAGCGGGCAAGTCGATCGCTTCTTCTGGTCGCTCAGCGTCAACAACCTGTTCAACGCGCTGTACTACGACTACGCCATCGCGAGCTCGTTCACGGCCGGCCGCTTCTCGGCCTATCCGCTGCCCGGCCGCACCTACATGGTGAAGGCCGGCGCGACGTTCTAGGCATGCCCGGACAAAGAGCGGCGCGGGTGTGACCTCACCGCGCCGTCTCCTCACATGACGAGCGCCCACGAACTGGAGTAGAATTCCGGCGACTGATTTGACCCGCGCAGGGGAAACGCATGGCCAAGGCCGGGAAGCAGGACAAGGGCGGCACCAAGCCTGACGACAAGGCGAAGAAGCCTCCACCACCCGCAGCGCCGCCGGACGACGAGTCCTACGAGGATGGCGACATCGCCACGCCGAAGCTCGATCGCTACGGCAATGACGACGAGCCGTTGTAGGACTATCCACGATGTCGTCCTGGCGAAAGCCAGGACCCATTACCCCTGAAGCGCGCTATTGGGCACCGTGCCGCCCCGGCGTGCCACCAAACTTGTATTCGTGGTTATGGGTCCCGGCCTTCGCCGGGACGACGTGTCGAGAGATCGTGCATAAAATCCTCCCCCTCGATCGTCCTGATGCTCGCGCGGTCGAGCAGATGCGCGCCGAAGCCGCCGCGCGCCAGCGATGAGGCGATCGGCGGCGAGGCCAGCAGCAGCGCCGTCGTCATCGCCACCGGCACGGCTGAAGGCCAATCGAGCCGCACCGGCGTCAATTCCTCGGAGCTGCCGCGATAGAGACCCTTGCCCGCGGCGATGCGGCCGCATTCGCGGATCAGGTCACGCCGCGTTCCGTCGCGGGAGGCGCTGCCGAACAGCGCCTGCATCGCCAGATGGGTCCGCACCCCGGCGCGGCCGTCGGGCAGCCGCGCCGGGGTCTCGCCGAGCGAGACGCGCAGCAGCAGATCGACCAGATCGGTGCCGGCGCGATAGGCGTTGACGGGCTCGACCAGCCGCGGATTGCAGTCGATCAACAGCGGCGTCGCGCTGTCCAGCGGCATGATGACGTCGACCGAGAGCGCGCCGTGCCAGCGAAGATGCGCGCCGATGGTCTCGAGGCTGGCCCGGATCGCCGGCCGGCTCACGCTCTCCTTGATCGCCTCGCCGCCGCCGACACCGGCCGCGACCTGCCGGTAGGCGTGGAAGCCGACGAGGGCGCCGCGGCAGAACACCGACTGGGCCTTTTCGACCGTGCCGGTGATCAGATCCTGCGCCAGCACCTCGCCGGCGAAATCGCCTGACGATTCGAGATCGTAGAGCGCGCGATTGAGATCGCCGGCGTCGCGCACGAACCAGATGCCGCGGCTGGCGGTGCCGACCGAGGTCTTGACCACCGAAGGAAACCGGATCGCCGCGCGCAGCTCGTCGGCCGAGGTCACGATCCGGGTCGGCGGCTGCGGCAGGCCGAGCCGGTCGAGCAGGCGGCTGAAGCCGGCCTTGCCGTGCACCGCGCGATAGCTCGCGAAATCCGGCAGCGCGAGGCCGGTGTGCGCCTTCAGCCGGGCCTCGGAGCGGGCGAACAGGAAGCCCTGTTCATGGGTCGGCAGCAGCACATCGAAATGCCGCGCCGCCAGCAGGCGCTCGACGAAGCCGAGATAGCCGGCCGGATCCGACCGCAGCGGCGGGCAATGGTGATATTTGCGGACGAAGCGGGAATAGCGCGCCAGGCACCAGCGCGCCGGATCGCAGATCTCGACGTGATGGCCGGCCAGCCCCAGGATCGTGATCGCCTCGCGGCTGGAGGTGCTGGAGCCCTCCGACACAAGCACCCGGAGTGGCGTTCTGGCGTCGACCATGGCCGATCATCCCCGCACGGCCACAATTTGTCGCTGCATTTAATGCCGCATGTGTCGATCCGGCACGGCCGTGCCGGGGGCAGCCATGCGCCTGTGTTCATGGACAATTAGCCGCCAACCTCTATTTTCTGCCGGCCCTGCCGGGCATGGCTTCTCGACGCGTTTTGTGCATGCGAACCGGTGCCCGCTTCGCTGCAAAACGCTTACGGAACTGGGGTTTTCACGGACATGGTCGATATTCTGGCCGCACCGCAGCAAGCGAAAGCCGACAGTGCGGCGCGCACGCTGACCGGGATTTCGGTCGCCCATTGGGTCAGCCATTTCCATATCTTCGTGCTGCCGATGCTGTTTCCGTTCCTGAAGCAGCAGCTCGGTGTTGGATATGTCGAGCTCGGCCTGGCGCTCACCGTATTCGCGGTGGTCTCGGGCCTGACCCAGGCGCCGATCGGCTACCTCGCCGACCATATCGGCGCGCGCAAGATCCTGCTGATCGGGCTGACGGTCGGCGGCTGCGCGCTGATCGGGCTCGGCCTGCATCTCAGCTACACCTCGCTGATCGTCTGCGCCGTGCTGCTCGGCCTCGCCAACAGCGTCTATCATCCGGCCGACTACGCCATCCTCTCGGCCCATATGGACGAGGCACGGATGGGCCGCGCGTTCTCGATCCACACCTTTGCCGGCTTCCTCGGCGGCGCGGTGGCGCCGGCGATCATGGCGGCGCTGGTCGCCTCGGTCGGCGGCCTCGGCGCGCTGATCGTGGCCGGCGCGGTCGGCCCGCTGGTGGCGCTGTTCCTGATCGTGCTCGGCATTCCCGACGCCGGCGCCAACAAGAACAAGGCCAAGGACGACGGCTCACAGAAGGCGAGCGTGATCACGCCGGCGCTGATGGTGCTGACGGCCTTCTTCACGCTGCTCAGCCTGTCGACCTCGGGCATCAACAATTTCGGCGTGGTCGCGCTGATGGGCGGCTACGGCGCGTCGTTCTCAACCGCGAATATCGCCCTGACCGCATTCCTCGGCTCCAGCGCCGCAGGCGTGCTCGCCGGCGGCTATCTCGCCGACTGGACCCATCGTCACAGCCAGGTCGCCGCGGCCTGCTTCGCGGTCAATGCCGTGCTGGTGCTGCTGATCGCGCTGATGAACCTGCCGCCGGTGGCGCTCACGCTCGCGATGGGGCTCGCCGGATTCCTCGGCGGCGTGATCGCGCCGTCCCGCGACATGATGGTGCGCAACGCAGCACCTCCCGGAGCCGCCGGCCGCGCCTTCGGCATCGTCTCCACCGGCTTCAACTTCGGCGGCATCGCAAGCCCGCTGCTGTTCGGCTGGATCATGGACCAGCACATGCCGCATTGGGTGTTCGGCGCCTCGGTGGTCTTCATGGTGCTGACGGTGCTGCTGGCGCTGGTCACCGAGCGCAAGCCGCAGACCTCCGCGGCAGCGATCCAGGCGTAATCTGGTGAGGGCGGCCGCACGGACCGCCCGCGGCCGATAAACTCAGCGGCCCCAGAATGCGGGCGTCGCCTTGAACCGCCGCCAGCTCTTGCGCAGCGCTTTCGCGACCGCGATCTGATCGCGCGCCAGCCAGCCGGCCATCGCGCCGATGCCGAGATGCAGTGCAGGCTGGTCGTCCTGCCGGATCGTATGCAGCAGCACGCGCGTGCTGCCGATGTCGCACACCCGCCCCAGACTGTTCTGCAACCGGGCGAGCCGCTTCACATAGCGCTTCGCCGGAGCGTGGGTCGCATAAAGCGGCAGGAAGAACTCCGCCGCATAGCGCAGCTTCTTGAGGTCGATCCTGAGGGTGTGCTGCGCCTGGATATCGAGCCGCCGGAAGTGCGCGCCGCGCTTCAATGTCTTGCGATGCAACCGACCCAGAATCTGATCGGCGAGCACCGGCATCGGTTGCGACAGGACGGCCAGCGCTTCGCTGTCGATCTCGTTGCGCCAGCCGCGGCGCTCCACCAGATGCCCGAGCGAGAGCAGGAAGCGGCTGCACCGGGGATCGGCGAGCACGCTCTGCAAGGTCCCGTAGCTCGACTGCCTCTGCTGCTGAACCGCCTGGCGCAAGCCATCGAGGTCGATGTCCGGAACCGCCTTGACCAGGCGGGTGATCGTCGATTCGGCGAACACGTCCCAATCCCGGGCGCGGCCGAGTTGCCGCATCAACCACTTTGCTTCGCCGTTGATCGCCCGGAATGCCGGCGATGGAATGTCGCGCCGAAACAGTCCGCAGATCGTTCGCAGGCGGCGCAACGCCACGCGCATCTGGTGCACGCCCTCGGAGTCCGATCCCTGCTCGGCCACCGCGTGATTCTTCAGGAGATGATGCCAGCAGGAGCCCACCAGCAATGCGATGACGTCGTCGACCGCGAGCTCCGCGGTGATGCTCGACGCTTCGGCCTTCACCGCGGATGGCGCCACATCGAACGCCAGCGCATAGCCGCGCTCCGCCTTGCTGCGGGTACCGATCTGTAGCGGCGCGGCATCGAGCAATTGCGCGCCGAGGTCGAACAGGACGCCGGCATTGCCGCTCTTCAGTTCGATCTCGATTTCCGACAGCACCTCCTGGCGCGCATCGGCCTCGATCGTGCCCTCGTCGAATGCGACTTCAACCGACGCATCGGGCAGGTCGAGCTGCCGCGCGTGCCGGCGCACTTTGGTCTCGAACACCGGCACCAGCATATCATTGCTCAGCGTCGCCACGGGATCGCCGACCTCGTCCGCCGGGAACAGCGCGAGGTCAGGGGTGATCCCCGCAACCGGCATTTCCCATTGGCGCCGCAACAGCGGCTGCGCGGGATTGGGTGGAAGCTTCAGCGTCTGGACGAAGGTCTTGCCGCTGTGCCGCACGCGTAGCGACATGCCGTGCCGAAACAGCAGGCGCTCCGGCGTGTCGTAGTAGACGGTTTCCCGCCGGTGAAATGCGCCGCGGTTACGTGCATGCTGCACGATGCAGGGCGCCTCGCGTAGCTTTTCGAGGCTTCCTTGCGGCGCCAGCAGCTTGAGTTCGAATTCCGCCTGATCGCCATGCCTGATGGCAATAGCAGTGCCCGCATCGGTCACGACCGGCCGCCGTCCATTCAATGATATTGTCCCCACCCGGTCTATGAAGGTTTCATGACAATGACAAGGCATAACGCCCTGTCGCAGCGCGCATTAAATCTAGCTTCGACATGCTATGGTTGTATGATACCCGGAACCTAGCCTAGGGCGAGAAACGCCGCAGCTTTGTGCACGCAACCATTCATTCCGACCGCCGCGACAGCACCTGCTTCAAGAGCGGCTCGATCCGCGACAATTCGTCGAGATGAACCGCGGACAATTCGGCGAGATGACCAGCCGCGCGCCCGGTTAGTTTCAGCAGCACCCGCCGCTGGTCGGCAGGATCGAGCACGCGCTCGACCAGCCCGGCGTCCGACAGCCGATCGACCAGCTCGACCGTGGTGTGGTGGCGAAGCCGCAGCCGCTCGGCCAGATCGCCGATCGTGACCGGCCCGCCGCCGGGAAATCCCCTGATCGCCAGCAAGGCCTGATGCTGCCGCGGCGTCAGGCCCTCGGCCTTCGCCGCCTCCTGGCTGAACTCCATGAAGCACCGGATCAGATAGCGGAATTGCGACAGCGCCTCGTAATCGGCCTGGCTGGGAACCCGCTTCCGGGCCTTGTTCGGCGATTTCGGAGGGCCTTTCAAAGCTGCCATTCGAGGTCTCCCGCTTGAAATTATATCGCAATACGATATTACGCGCGCATCCACTTCGTCAGAGCCTTACGCCAGCCATGAGCGTCATTTCCACCAAATCGAGCACGTCCGCCAAAATCGGCGACAAGGCCAGCCACCTCCTGAGCGACTTCACGACCGATCCGCGCGTCGTGATGATCTCCGCGATCGCCGTGTTTGTCTCCGTCGCCGGCGTGCTGGCCGGCGCCGGCCTGCTGCAATTGATCAAGCTCGCCACCAACATCGCCTATTTCGGCCGGTTCAGCTTCGCCGACCTGAAATTGCAGGACTCGCCGCTTGGTCTCTGGACCGTGCTGGTGCCGGTCGCCGGCGCGCTGATCATCGGCCTGATGGCGCGCTTCGGCAGCGAGAAGATCCGCGGGCACGGCATTCCGGAAGCCATCGAGGCCATCCTGCTCGGCCGTTCGCGGCTCGACCCCAAGGTGGCGATCCTCAAGCCCTTGTCGTCGGCGATCTCGATCGGCACCGGCGGCCCGTTCGGCGCCGAGGGTCCGATCATCATGACCGGCGGCGCGATCGGCTCGCTGATCGCGCAGATGCTCCCTGTGACGGACAACGAGCGCAAGACCCTGCTGGTGGCGGGCGCCGCCGCCGGCATGACCACCGTATTCGGAACGCCGATTGCAGCAATCATGCTTGCGGTCGAACTGCTGCTGTTCGAATGGACGCCGCGCAGCTTCATTCCGGTCACCGTCGCCGCCGTGGTGGCCGCGGTCGGACGCACCTTCCTGCACATGCCGGCGCCGCTGTTTCCATTCGCGGGCGGCGTCGACATCTCGCTGCTCCAGCTCGCCGCCTGGATGCTGGTCGGAATCCTGTCCGGGCTGCTGTCGGGCGTGCTCACGCAACTGGTCTATGGCTGCGAGGACATCTTCCTGAAGCTGCCGATCCACTGGATGTGGTGGCCGCTGATCGGCGGCCTGGTGGTCGGTCTCGGCGGCTTGATCGAGCCGCAGGCACTCGGCGTCGGCTACGACAATCTCGCGTCGATGCTGCAAGGCAATGTGGTGCTGAAGGCCGCGCTGCTGCTGCTCGTGGTGAAGGCGATTATCTGGTCGGTCGCGCTCGGCTCCGGCACGTCGGGCGGCGTGCTGGCGCCGCTGCTCATCATGGGCGGTGCGATGGGCACCGCGCTGAGCGGTTACCTGCCGGCCGCGAGCCCCGGCTTCTGGGCGCTGCTGGCGATGGCGGCAACGATGGGCGGCACGATGCGCTCGCCCCTGACCGCGACTTTCTTCGCCGTCGAGCTCACCGGCAACACCCATGTGCTGCTGCCGCTGATCGCGGCCTGCTGTAGCGCGCACGGCGTCACGGTGCTGCTGATGCGGCGCTCGATCCTGACCGAGAAGGTGGCGCGGCGCGGCCATCATCTGGTGCGCGAGTACCGGGTCGATCCGTTCGCACTGACCCGCGTGCGCGATGTCATGACCAAGGCAGTCGAGAGCGTCTCCGACAGCATGACGCTGCACGGCGCGGCAGCATTCCTGACCAACCCGAAGACCGGCCATCCGAGCTTCCCGGTGGTCGACGCCAACCATCACGTGCTCGGCGTGATCGATCCGCCCTCCGTGCTACGCTGGCGCCGCGCCGGCAAGCATCGCACCGCGACGCTCGGCCAACTGCTGACCGGCAGCAAGGTCACGGTCGCCTACCCGGATGAATATCTCGACCGCCTCGCCGACCGCCTGATGCAGGTCAACGTCTCGCATCTGCCGGTGATCTCGCGCGAGGACCAGCGCCTGGTCGGCTATATCGGCTGGAAGGATCTGATGCGCGTGCGCGCCCGGTTACAGGCCGAGGAGACCCAGAAGACGGCGTTCTACGGCGCAAGGTAGATCCGCGGAAGCTTACCTGGCGGAACAAATTTCCGCCGCGTGGCAACGATTGGTTCTCGCCGGCAAAGCGCCGCCAGCGCATCCCAGAGCTTCGTCGGCGCTGGTTGACAGCATCAAGGGGTCACCCATGATGCCGCATAACCAAAAACAGCCTCGGGATGAAATGCCATGACCTCGACCCCAGACCTCGTGATCCGCGGCGGCAATATTGCAGATGGCAAGGGTGGCGATCTCTATGAAGCCGATGTCGCAATCACCGGCGGCAAGATCACCGAAGTCGGCAAGGTCGCAGCCAAGGGCAAGGAAGAGATCGACGCGCGCGGCAAACTGGTCGCGCCCGGCTTCGTCGACGTCCACACCCATTACGACGGCCAGGTGACCTGGAGCCAGGATATCACGCCGTCGTCGCAGAACGGCGTCACGACGGCGATCATGGGCAATTGCGGCGTCGGCTTCGCGCCGTGCCGGCCGAGCGATCATGGCAGGCTGATCCAGCTGATGGAGGGCGTCGAGGACATTCCGGAGCCGGTGCTCTCGGCCGGCATTCCCTGGGCGTGGGAGAGCTTTCCCGACTACATGGAGTGGCTGTCGAAGCGCAGCTTCGACATGGATATCGGCGCGCAACTGCCGCACGCCGCGCTGCGGGTCTATGTGATGGGCGAGCGCGGCGCGCGCCGCGATCCGGCAACGCCCGAGGACAACAAACAGATGGCGGCACTCGCCGGCGACGCGGTGCGCTCGGGCGCGCTGGGATTCTCGACCTCGCGCACGCTCAATCACCGCACCTCGACCGGCGACTACACCCCGACGCTGAAAGCGGGCGAGGATGAACTGACCGCGATCGCCGGCGCGATGCACGGCGTCGGCCGCAGCGTGCTGCAATTCGTGCTCGACCAGAGCACCGTGCACGAAGACCTGCCGATGATGCTGCGGGTCGCCGAGACCACCAAATGCCCGATCTCGTTCTCCGTCGCGCAGGCCGACAAGGCGCCGCGGCGCTGGCGGCAGACCATGGACACCATCAATGAGGCCGCGGCGCGCGGCCTGTCGATCACGACCCAGATCGCGGCGCGGCCGGTCGGGCTGCTGCTCGGGCTGGAATTGTCGCGCAACCCGTTCCAGACCCATCCGAGCTATCGCGAGATCGCCAGGCTGCCGCTGGCCGAGCGGCTCAAGCATCTGCGCCGGCCCGAGGTGCGCGCCGCGATCCTGAGCGAGAGCGCAACCGCGACCGACGATCCGCTGTTCTTCCGGCCGAACTACGATAAGATGTACCTGCTCGGCAATCCGCCGGACTATGAACAGCCGCCCGAGAACGCGCTCGGTCCGCAGGCGCGCCGCCAGGGCCGGCAGCCGGAAGAGCTCGCCTATGACGCGATGCTGACCGATGAAGGCCGCGGCATGCTCTACGTGCCGTTCCTGAATTACGCCGACGGCAATCTCGATGCCGTGCACGAGATGCTGCGCGAGCCGAGCGCGGTGCCCGGCCTGTCTGATGGTGGCGCGCATTGCGGCATCATCTGCGACGCCAGCTTCCCGACCTATCTCTTGACGCACTGGACCCGCGATCGCAGCCGCGGCGACAAGCTCTCGATCCCGTTCGTGGTCGCTGCGCAATCGCGCAAGACCGCGCTGTCGGTCGGGCTGCATGATCGCGGCGTGATCGCGCCGGGCTTCAAGGCCGACGTCAACGTGATCGACTACGGCCGGCTGCACCTGCATCCTCCGAAGGTGCATTACGACCTGCCGGTCGGCGGCCGCCGTCTCCTGCAACAGGTCGACGGCTACGACGCCACCATCGTCTCCGGCATCGTCACCCAGCGCGAGGGCAGAGCCACCGGCGCACGTCCGGGTCGGCTGGTCCGCGGCGCGCAGGGATTGAACTGAGACCAGCACAACGGCGCACCCTCCCCTGGAGGGCAGGGTTATCGCATATGGTGTGAGCAACCCATGTGAACGCCGTCATGGCCGGGCTTGTCCCGGCCATCCACGTCTTCCTTCACAAGAAAACAAGACGTGGATGCCCGGGACAAGCCCGGGCATGACGATGTGGAAACGTCAGTTCCAGAGCCCTTAGATGTCATGTGCGACAGCCCTGCCCTGGAGGGGGAGGGTGAAGGAGCCGCCGTAACCTGGATGACAGCAAAAGCCGTGCTAGACCGGCCGCCGCATCGCGGTCCGCAGGTCCGATCCCACCGGCATCAATTCATACGGCGGCTTCCAGCCCGGCAGCGCCGCGAGGCGCTTGCGCCAGGCATCGAGCGCCGGAAATTCCGCCGCGATGTCGAAGCCGGTCTCCTCCTTGGGATAATAGACGTATCCCGCGAGGGAGAAATCCACGATGGTCGGCTGGTCGCCGAGCATGAAGGCGCGATCCGCGAGATGCTTGTCGACAATCGCGAAGCTCGACTCCGAGCGCGCCCGCAGGAACGCGAGAATCGCCGGATGCACCGGCTCCGGCATGAACGACCGCTGGAAGCGGTGCATCGCATGGTTGTTGGTGAATTTGTGATTGTCGAACATGATCCAGCGCAACGCCTCGAAGCGCTGGTCATCGGCGGGCGCGAACTTGCCGGTGGTTTCCGCGAGCCAGACCAGGATCGCACCCGACTGCGACATGAATTGGCCGTCGACCTCGAGCACCGGCACCTCGCCCATCGCATTGGTGCTGGCGCGCCAGCCGGCGTCCCGCATCTGGCCGCCGGCGAAGTCGACCCCGACCGGCTCCCAGTCGAGGCCGGCACAGTTCATGTAGAGGGCCAACTTGTAGGAGTTGCCCGAGGCGCCGATGCAATGGAGCCGATAGCGCGCCATCGCGTCAGGCGAACTTCGGCTGCGCGGCAGGCTCGCCGATCAGTCGTGCGCGCTCGGTGTTCGGCCACAGCAGCAGCAACCCGAGCAGGCCGGAACCGGCCATGATCGCGGCGTTGATGGTGAAGCCCGTCATGTAGCCGGCCATCGGGGTCGCCGCATGCTGGATCACGCTGCCCATCACCATCGGCGCCAGGAAGCCCGAGACGGTGTAGAGCGCGCCGTAGATCGCGATGATCGCGCCGCGCTGCGACACCGGGGTGAACTCGCCGAGCATCGGCGGGCAGACCACGTAGATCGAGCCGCACAGGCCGGAGCCGATCACCAGCAGCGCGATCATCAGGCCGCCGGGCGGCGCATAGGGCAGCGTCGCGAGAATGCAGCCGCCGATGATCAGCGGCACCGAGCCGAGCACGCCTCGCGCGCCACGGGTGGTGAAGCCGCGCGCCAGCATCAACTGCGAAATCCAGCCAGTCAGGATCACGATGGTCGCGCCGAAGATCCAGGGCAGGATCGAGACGAAGCCGGCCTGCTGCTGCGAGAAGCCGAGCCCCTCGATGATGAACGAGGTGAACCAGGTCAGCCCGAGCGACAAAGCCCAATAGGCACCGAAGGTCGCGATCACGCAACCGACGAAGGTGCGCGAGGTCAAGAGCTTCCAGTAGGGAATCCGCTGCTCGTTGGCGACGATCGTGCTGCTCGATTCCAGCGGGCCTTCCTTGCCGAGCGCGAACCAGGCGACCGCCCAGAGCAGGCCGACGATCCCAAGCGCGCCGAAGGCGTGATGCCAGCTGTGATTGACGATGATCCAGTTCAGCGCCGGCACCGCGAGGATCACGCCGAACGCCGAACCCTGCGACAGGATCGCGGTCGGCAACGTGCGCTTCTCGTCCGGAAACCATTTGTAGATCGCGTGCGCGGCGACCGAGAATGCCGGCCCCTCGCCGGCGCCGAGGATGATGCGGCAGATCACCAGCGTCGCGAAGCTGACGTCGCCCACCATCGGAAATTGCGCCAGCGACCAGACCACCGCGAGGACCAAGAGCACCCAGCGGGTCGCGACACGGTTGACGATGAAGCCGACCACGATCGCCGAGATCGAGAACAGCAGGAAGAAGGCTGCGCCGAGATCGCCGAACTGCTCCGGCGTCAGGCCCAATTCCTTCCGGATCGGCACGCCGGCGAGCCCGACCACGATCTTGTCGGCAAAGTTCACCACCATGAACAGGAACAGCAGGAAGGTGATCTGCCAAGCGCCTTTGGGCGTCCCCTTTGGCGTGCCCCTGGGCGTCGGTTGCGTGGTCATGTCTGGCTCCCCGTCGTTTCGTTTCTTGGCTTCGTATCTTGGCTTCGTAAATTCGGCCCCGTCAGAGATGCTAGCCACGCCTCGCTGCGCAACGCAACACCGCATTTGCTCGGGGCCTGTGGCCGCCACGCCACGATGACCTCGCGGCGCCTTCGATCACGATCGCGTCGTCGCGGCCGTGAAGCGGTGATCTGTCATGCCTCGGCTGCTATGTTCGGGCGCAACGAAAAGCCGGGGTTATTTCATGAACAGATTGATCCTTCGCGCGGCCGCTTGCGCCGCACTCGTGTCCACCGCACTGCTCGCAATGCCCGTCCGTGCGCAAGACGCGGCAAGCCCCGACTATGCGGCGATCGTCGCCGCGCCCGATCGCAGCGATACCGATCGCCAAGTCGACCAGCGCCGCCAGCCGGCCAGGATGCTGGCCTTTGCCGGCGTCAAGCCGGGCATGACGATCCTCGACATGGCGGCGAGCGCCGGCTACAGCACCGAATTGCTGGCGCGCACGGTTGCCCCGTCAGGCAAGGTCTATGCGCAGGATTCGGCCGCCGTGCTCGAGCGCTTCGTCAAGGACAGGTTCGACACCCGCGCGAAGTCGCCGGCGATGAAGAACGTGGTGCATGTGGTCCGGGACTATGACGATCCGATCCCGCCCGATCTCAAAAACCTCGACATGATCACCTTCTTCTTTTTCTATCACGACATCACCTACCTGCCGGTCGATCGCGCCGCGATGAACAAGAAGATGTTCGCCGCGCTCAAGCCGGGCGGCTACCTCATCATCGCGGACCATTCGGCCAAGCCGGGCGACGGCACCAGCGTCGCCAAGACGTTGCACCGGATCGAGGAGAGCACACTGAAGCAGGAGATCGAGGCCGCCGGTTTCAAGCTGGTCGCCGAGGGCGATTTCCTGCATCATGCGGAGGACCCGAAGGACATTCCCGTCTTCAAGGCACCGGTGCCGATCGACGAGTTCGTCCTGAAATACCAGAAGCCGCAATGAGGCCCCGCCATCGCTTCGCCTGACCAGACCGCCACGCTGCTTCGCGTCACCGGCCTGACCAAGAGTTACCGCTCCGCCGGCGAAGACGTCGCCGTGCTGCGCGGCGTCGACCTCACCGTGACGACCGGGGAGAGCGTCGCGCTATCGGGCGAGTCCGGCAGCGGCAAGAGCACGCTGCTGCATCTGATCGCGGGGCTCGATGCCGCCGATGGCGGCGAAATCAAGCTCGCGGATATCGTTGTCTCCGGGCTCAACGATGCCGGCCGCGCCGAGCTGCGCCGCGACCGGCTCGGCCTCGTGTTCCAGCAATTCAACCTGATCCCGAGCCTGACGGTATCAGATAATCTCGTGTTCCAGTCGCGCATCGCCGGCCGGCACGATGCGGCCTGGCATGACGAGCTGGTCGAGCGTCTCGGCCTGAAAAACCTGCTCAGGCGCTATCCGGAGCAATTGTCCGGCGGCCAGCAGCAGCGCGTCGCGATCGGCCGCGCGCTGGCGCCGAAGCCACTGTTGCTGCTCGCCGATGAGCCGACCGGCAATCTCGACGAGGACACCGCCGACGAGGTGCTGCATCTGGCGCGCGATCTGGTCGTTCGCACCGGCTGCGGCTTCCTGATGGTCACCCACAGCGCGCGGCTCGCCGCGACGCTCGACCGCCAGGTCACGCTGCATGCGGGAAGGCTCGCATGAAGCGCGCAATCTGGATCCTCGCCGTGCTGCTCAGCCACTGGCGACGGCATCCGATGCAGCTTGCGACGCTGCTGATCGGGCTGATCTCGGCAACCGCGCTGTGGAGCGGCGTGCAGGCGCTGAACCAGCAAGCCCGCATCGCCTATGACCGCGCCGCCGCGACCTTCGGCGGCTCGCGCACCGCCATGCTGGTGGGCCGCGACAGCGCGACCTTCCCACAACGACTGTTCGTCGATCTGCGCCGCGCCGGCTGGCCGGTGTCGCCGATGCTGGAAGGCCGGGTCCAGATCGATGGCCGCAGCTTCCGCCTGCTCGGCGTCGAGCCGGTGACCTTGCCGTCCGAGGTCGGCACCGCGCCGGTGGTCAGCCGCGGCAGCCTGCAAGCCTTCGTCACGCCGCCCGGCGAGATGCTGGTGGCGCCGGAAACGTTGCGCGATCTCGGCCTCAAGGAGGGCGAGCGGCCGCAGGCCAGCGGCGTCATCTTGCCGCCGCTGCGCGTACAGGCGGAGCTCGCGCCCGGCGCGCTGGTGGTCGATATCGGTATCGCGCAGGATATCCTGAAGCTGCCCGGCCATGTGTCGCGCCTCTTGGTCGGCAAGTCCAAAGGCAAGTCCATGGCGCCGCACGCCACGCTGCAAAGCGTGGCAGGCGAAAGGCTCCGCCTCGTCGAGCCGAGCGCCGAGAGCGACCTCGAACGCCTGACCGACAGCTTCCATCTCAACCTCACCGCGTTCGGCCTGCTGTCGTTCTTCGTCGGCCTGTTCATCGTCAATTCGGCGATCGGACTTGCCTTCGAGCAGCGGCTGCCGATGCTGCGGACGTTGCGCGCCTGCGGCGTCTCGGCCCGGATGATCAACACCGTGCTGGTGATCGAGCTGCTATCGCTGGCGCTGGTCGCCGGCCTGATCGGCCTGGTCTGCGGCTACTTCATCGCGGCGTCGTTGCTGCCGGACGTCGCGGCGTCGCTGCGCGGGCTCTATGGCGCGCAGATTCCGGGACAGCTTTCGCTCAAGCCGGTGTGGTGGCTCGCCGGCGTCGCCATCAGCATCCTGGGCGCGCTGGCCGCCGCGGCCGCGAGTCTGATCAAGGCGATCCGGATGCCGGTGCTGGCGACCGCGCAGCCGCAGGCCTGGCAGCAGGCGCAGCGGCGCTGGCTGATGTTTCAGAGCGCAGCGGCAGTCGCGGTGTTCGCGGTTGCCGCCGCGCTCATTCGATTCGGCGATTCCCTGATCGCGGGCTTTGCCGTGCTCGCCGCGCTGATGCTCGGCGCGGCATTGATCCTGCCGATGGTGCTGCAAATCGCGCTCGCGATCGGGCAGCGCAGCGCGCGGGCACCGGTCGGCATCTGGTTCTGGGCCGACAGCCGCCAGCAGCTATCGGGATTGTCGCTGGCGCTGATGGCCTTACTGCTCGCGCTCGCAGTCAATGTCGGCGTCGGCACCATGGTGGACAGCTTCAGCCGCACCTTCCTGGTCTGGCTCGACGGCCGCCTCGCCGCCGACGTCTATGTCAGCGCCGCCAGCGATGCCCAGGCCAAGGAGATCAAGGCCTGGCTGCGTGACCGGCCGGAGGTCGAGGCGATTCTGCCCGGCGGCCGCGCCGACACGCAATTCGGTGGTGCGCCAATCGAGGTGCTCGGCCTGCCCGACCACTCGACCTATCGCGACAACTGGCCGCTGCTGGAGAGCACCGCCAATGCCTGGGTCAGGCTGCGCCCCGGCGATACTTGTCTGGTCAGCGAGCAATTGGCGCGACGGATGAAGCTCGGCCTCGGCGATCACATCGACGTCCCCGCCCCCGGCGGCAACTGGCCGCTCGAGATCGTCGGCATCTATGCCGATTACGGCAACCCGAAGGGCCAGATCGCGGTCAACTTCGCCGCACTGACGCGCCGCTTTCCGCAGACGCCGCAGACCCGGCTCGGGCTCCGCGTCGCGCCGGATCGCATCGCGCCGCTGATCACGGCGTTGCAGGAGAAGTTCGCTCTCGACGACCGCAGCGTTGCCGACCAGGCGACGATGAAGCGGGAGTCCAAACGTATCTTCAATCGCACCTTCTCGGTGACCGCGGCGCTCAACGCCTTCACGCTCGGCGTCGCCGGCATCGCGCTCTTGACCAGCCTGCTCACACTGGCCAATTCGCGGCTGCCGCAACTGGCGCCGCTGTGGGCAATCGGCCTGACGCGGCGGCGGCTCGCGGCGCTCGAACTGTTGAAGACCATGGCCGTCGCATTGATCACCGCGCTGTTCGCGCTGCCGCTCGGCCTGCTGGTGGCGTGGTGCCTGCTTGCGATCGTCAATGTGAAAGCGTTCGGCTGGCGGCTGCCGTTCCACGTCTTCCCGCTGCAACTGATCGAGCTGCTCGCGGTGGCGATGGCCGCCGCGCTCTGTGCCGCCGCACTCCCGGTCGCCAGGCTGGCCCGCATGCAGCCGGCCAGCCTGATCAGGATCTTCGTCAATGAGCGCTAGCGGCACGATCACGCGTCGCGCGTTTGCCGGCGGTGCGTTGGCGCTGGTGCTCGGCGGCAGGAGCCTTGCCCAGGGCTTTGCCGGGCTCGGCGAGAATGCCGAAGGTTTTGCCGCCGTCACGCCGGGCAAGCCGTTCGCCTTCCCCGCCGATCACGGCCCACATCCGGACTTCCGGATCGAGTGGTGGTACGTGACGGCAAACCTGTCGGATGCCAGCGGCGCGGCCTATGGCGCGCAATGGACGCTGTTCCGCCAGGCGATGAAGCCGGGCGGTCCCAGCGAGGGCTGGGCCAGCCAACAGCTCTGGATGGGCCACGCGGCGGTGACCAGCGCCGCTACGCATCGCTTCAGCGAGACGTTCGCGCGCGGCGGCGTCGGGCAGGCCGGTGTCGAAGCCACGCCGTTCCATGCCTGGATCGACGCCTGGGAGATCCGCGGGCTCGATGGATTCGACGCGCAGCGCGTCGCGCCGCTCGAGCTCAAGGCCTCCGCCACCGATTTCAGCGCCACGCTCCACCTCGAAGCCGACCGCGCATTGGTGCTGCAAGGCGACCACGGTTACAGCCGCAAATCGGATCGCGGACAGGCCTCTTATTATTACAGCCAGCCGTTCTACCGGGCGTCCGGCCGCATCGTGATCGACGACAGGCCGGTCGACGTCACGGGTGTGGCCTGGATGGATCGCGAATGGAGCAGCCAGCCGCTTGCCGCCGACCAGACCGGCTGGGACTGGTTCTCGCTGCATCTGCCCGGCGACGAGAAGCTGATGCTGTACCGGCTGCGCCAGAAGGACGGCCGCGAAAACCTGTTCGGCAACTGGATCACGCCGGACGGCCGCTCGGCCGAGATCGCGGCCGCCGGCAACAGCCTCACGCCAACCGCGATCACGGAGATCGGCGACCGCAAGCTGCCGACATCATGGCGTATCACCCTGCCCGCGCGCGGCCTCGCCATCGAAACCATGCCGCTCTATCCGCGAAGCTGGATGGGGACCAGCTTCCCCTATTGGGAAGGTCCGATCCGCTTTTCCGGCAGCCACGCCGGAATCGGCTATCTTGAGATGACGGGATACTAGGACGCCGACGGAAGATCGGCGCAGCCCAGATGACCACGCCTGTCACACCGGACCCTGCTGCCCAGTCATGACATCGGGGCCAGTGCAACAAGAGGAAACGCCTGCCATGTACCCCTACACGGCCATCGTCACCTGCCTTGCGGTCGCGTTCTATTTCTTCACCTCGACGCAGGTCGCGCGCGCCCGCGTCCGCTACGGCGTCAAGCTGCCGGCGATTTCAGGCCATCCGGATTTCGAGCGCATCTTCCGGATCCAGATGAACACGCTGGAATGGATGCCGATCTTCCTGCCGTCGCTCTGGCTGTTCGCGATCTATATCGGCGATGCCGCGGCCGCCATCGTCGGCGCGATCTGGGTGATCGGCCGCATCGTCTACTTCATCGGCTATCGCGAGGCGGTGGCGAAACGCAGCCCCGGCTTCGCCATCCAGGCGCTGGCGTCCGTCGTCCTGTGGGTCGGCGCGATCGGCGGCGCGGTGTGGCGGCTGGTGCATTGAAGGCGCGATCGCGCCGCATATTCCGCTGTCGTCCCGGGCTTGACCCGGGACCCATAACCACAGGGTCCAGTTTTGCGAGGGCTGGGGCCCCAGCCTTACACAACAACTGAGATCGGTGGTTATGGGTCCCGGCCTTCGCCGGGACGACAGTTGTGTTGTTTCAACAGCTTTGCATTACTTGGTCAGCGGGCACCCCGAGTCCTTGGCCCGCGGGAAGGCCTGGTCGCCGGGCACCACGGCGAGTTGCTTGTAGTAGTCCCACGGCTTCTTCGATTCGGAGGGCTTCTTGACTTCGAACAGATACATGTCGTGGACCATGCGGCCGTTCTCCTGCACCTTGCCCTGGGCGAAGGCGTCGTCGACCGGCAGCTCCTTCAGCTTCTTGGCGACCGCATCCGAATCCTTGGTGCCGGCGGCCTTCACCGCCTTCAGATAGCTCAAGGTCGCCGAATAGGTGCCGGCGTGGATCATGCTCGGCATCCGTCCGGTGCGCTTGAAGAAGCGCTCGGAGAAGGCGCGGCTCTTGTCGTCGTGATCCCAGTAGAACCCCTCGGTCAGCACCAGGCCCTGCGCGGCCTCGAGCCCGAGACCGTTGACCTCGGCGAGCGTCATCAACAGCCCGGCGAGCTTCTGGCCGCCCCTGACGATGCCGAACTCGGCGGCCTGCTTGATCGAGTTGGTGGTGTCCTGGCCGGCATTGGCGAGGCCGATGACCTTCGCCTTCGAGCTCTGCGCCTGCAACAGGAAGGAGGAGAAGTCCGACGAGTTCAACGGCACGCGGACCGAGCCCAGCACCTTGCCGCCGGCGGCGGTGACGATCTCGCTGGTGTCCTTTTCCAGCGCGTAGCCGAACGCGTAGTCGGCGGTGAGGAAGAACCAGCTGTCGCCACCGGCCTTCACCAGCGCGCCGCCGGTGCCGACCGCGAGCGCATGGGTGTCGAACGCCCAGTGGAAGCCATAGGGCGTGCAGGACGCGCCCGTGATCGCCGAGGTCGCGGCCCCGACCACGATGTCGATCTTCTTCTTTTCCTTCGAGAGCTCCTGCACCGCGAGCGCGACCGACGAGGTCGTCAGCTCGGTGATCATGTCGACGCCATCGGCGTCATACCAGCGCCGCGCGATCGAGGTCGCGAGGTCGGGCTTGTTCTGGTGATCGGCGGTGACCATCTCGACCTTCTGGCCGAGTACCTCGCCGCCGAAATCCTCGATCGCCATCTTGGCGGCTTCGACCGAGTACTTTCCGCCGTAATCCGCGTAGACGCCCGACTGGTCGTTCAGGATGCCGATCTTGACGCCCTGGGCCATCGCCGGCGCCGCAAGCATCAGGCTGCATGCCGCGACCGCGGCCAAAAATCCCGACTTCATTGTTATGCTCTCCCAGCAGTTTTCTCATCAGGAAAAATCGGCGCGACATTATTTTATAACCGCGCGCCTGCCCATCGATTTCAGTTCAGCCAAAAGTATGGGCTCGCGTTGCGCTCTCCCGTCATTCCGGGGCGCGCGCTGCGCGAGCCCGGAATCCATCGGGCCGCAGCCCAGGTGGAAGAATGGATTCCGGGCTCGCCGCTCCGCGGCGCCCCGGAATGACGACGGAGAGAGCGATGCTCACCCCGCCGCCGCCGCCGTCTCCTTCGGCTTACCCTCGTTCTTTCCTTCCGCGAGGTTGCGCACCACCATGTAGAAGATCGGGGTGAACACCAGGCCGAACAGGGTGACGCCGAGCATGCCGAAGAACACGGCGACGCCGACCGCCTGCCGCATCTCCGAGCCCGAGCCGGTCGACACCACCAGCGGCAGCACGCCGAGGATGAAGGCGAACGACGTCATCAGGATCGGCCTCAGGCGCAGCCGGCAGGCCTCGATCACGGCCTCCAGCCGCGGTCGGCCCTCGAGCTCGATGTCGCGTGCGAACTCGACGATCAGGATCGCGTTCTTGGCCGCAAGGCCGACCAGCACCACGAAGCCGATCTGGGTCAGGATGTTGACGTCCTGGCCCATGATGCGCACGCCGATGGTGGCCGCGAACAGGCACATCGGCACGATCAGGATCACCGCGAACGGCAGGGTCCAGCTGCCGTATTGCGCGGCCAGAACCAGGTAGACGAACAGCACGCAGATCGGGAACACGTAAAGGCCGGCATTGGCGCCGTTGACCTGCTGGTAGGACAGGTCGGTCCATTCGAACGAGAAGCCCGACGGCAGCGTCTCGTCGGCGAGCTTCTTGATGGTGTCGAGCGCCGTCGTCGAGCTGACGCCCGGCGCCGGCTCGCCCTGCAATTCGGACGACGAATACAGATTGTAGCGCGCGACCCGGTCGGGGCCCGAAATGTCCTTGAAGTCGACGATGCTACCGAGCATCACCATGTCGCCATTGGCGTTGCGGGTCCGCAGCCGCGCAAGATCGGTGGTCTCCTTGCGGAACGGCAGGTCGGCCTGCGCCGTGACGTGGTAGGTGCGCCCGAACAGGTTGAAGTCGTTGACATAGGTCGAGCCGAAATAGGTCTCGATCGTGTCGGTGACGTTGGCGATGGGAACGCCGAGCTTCTGCGCCTTGACGCGATCGATGTCGACGAACAGCTGCGGCGTGTTCGCCGAGTATGGCGAGAACACCGATGTCAGGTTCGGCGACTTGCGCGCCGCCAGCACCAGTTCGTCGGTCGCGGCCGCCAGCAGTTCGGGGCCACGCCCCTGGCGGTCCTGGACGCGGATAGTGAAGCCGCCACCGGTGCCGATGCCGGGCACGGCCGGCGGCGGAATCACGATGATGAAGGCGCCCTGGATCACCGACAGCCGCTTGCGCAACTCGGCGGTGATGGCGTTCGCCGTCAGCCCCTTCTTCAGCCGCGCCTCGGGCTCGTCGAACACCGGGAACAGCGCGGCAGCATTGCCGGCCTGGGTGCGCGTCGCGCCGGAGAAGCCGGCGAACGCGGCGACGCGGACAATGCCGGGCGTATCCAGCGCGATCCGCTCGATCTCGCGCACCACAGCCGTGGTCCGCGCCAGCGACGCGGCACCCGGCAGCTGCGCCGAGATGATGACGTAGCCGCGATCCTGCGCCGGGATGAAGCCCTGCGAGGTGGTCGCAAGCAGCCAGCCGGCGCTGCCGATCAGCGCGAGATAGACCGCGAGCATCACCACGGTGTGCCGGATCACGAAATCGGCCACCGCGGCATAGCCGTGGGCCAGCCGATCGAACACCCGGTTGAACAGCGCGGTGAAGCTGTCCCAGCCCCGCGCGATGATGTTCCAGCGCGCCGGCGGCCGCTTCTCCTCATGCGGCACCAGGATCTGCGAGGCCAGCGCCGGCGACAGCGTCAGCGAGCAGAAGCAGGAGATCGCGGTCGCGACCGCGATGGTCACCGCGAATTGCTGGAAGAACTGCCCGGAGATGCCGCCGAGGAACGCAGTCGGCACGAACACCGCGCACAGCACCAGCGCGATCGAGACCAGCGCGCCGCCGACCTCCTCCATGGTCTTGAGCGCCGCCTCGCGCCTCGACATGCCGTGCTCGAGATGCCGCTCGACATTCTCGACCACCACGATGGCGTCGTCGACCACGATGCCGACCGCGAGCACCAGTCCGAACAGCGTCAGGTTGTTGATCGAGAAGCCGAGCGCGGCCATCACCGCAAAGGTGCCGACCAGCGACACCGGGATCGCGATGATCGGGATGATCGCCGGCCGCCAGCCTTGCAGGAACACCAGCACCACGATGACGACCAGCGCCATCGCCTCGTAGATGGTCTTGATCAGCTCATGGACCGATTGGGCGATGAATTCGGTCGGGTTGTAGCCGATATTGTAGTCGAGCCCCTTCGGGAAGGTCGTCTTGAGCTGCGCCATCGTATCGGTGATGTTCTTGGCGGTGGCGAGCGCGTTCGATCCCGGCCGCTGCGTCACCAGCAGGGCAACGGCCGACTTGCGCAGCAGGAAGCTGTTGGTGGCGTAGGACAGCGCGCCGAGCTCGACGCGGGCGACGTCGCGCAACCGCACGGTGCGGCCGTCGGAACCGGCCTTCACCACGATGTCCTCGAACTGCCTGATGTCCTTGAGGCGGCCGGTGAACACGAGGTTCGGCTGGAACGCGCGGTCGGCGATCGGCGGTTCGGCGATCTGGCCGCCCGCGATCTGCAGGTTCTGCGCCCGGATCGCGGCCAACACCTCCGCCGAGGTCAGGCCGAGATTGGCGATCCGGTCGGGATCGAGCCACAGCCGCATCGAGTAATCGCGCGCGCCGAACATCTGGATGTCGCCGACGCCGTCGAGCCGCAGCAGCTGGTCGCGGACCTGGAGCAGCGCGTAGTTGGAGATGTAGAGCTGGTCGAAACTGTCGTCGGGCGACAGCATGAACACGACCATCAGGATGTCGGGCGAGTTCTTGCGGGTGACGACGCCGTTGCGCTGCACTTCCTCAGGCAGCCGCGGCTGCGCGATCGCGACGCGGTTCTGCACCAGCACCTGGGCCTTGTCGAGGTCGGTGCCGAGCTTGAAGGTGGCGGTGATGGTGAGCTGGCCGTTCGAGGTCGCCTGGCTGTAGAGATACAGCATGTCCTCGACGCCGTTGATCTCCTGCTCGATCGGAGCTGCGACGGTGTCGGACACCGTCTGCGCCGACGCGCCCGGATATTGCGTCGTGACCGTGACGGTCGGCGGCACCACCTGCGGATATTCCGAGACCGGCAGCGTCGGATAGGCAATCGCGCCGACGATCAGCAGCACGATCGACAGCACCATCGCGAGGATGGGCTGGTTGATGGAGAGCCTGCCGAGATTCATGGCTTTGCACCTGCCGGGGGCGTGGCACCTGCCACCGGCTTGTCACCAGCAGGTGCCTGCGCCATCTTCGGCGTCACCTTGGCGCCGACCCGGGCGCGTTGCAGCCCGTCGACGATCACATGGTCCTCAGCCTTGAGACCCTCGCGGATCACGCGCAGGCCGTCATCGAGCGGCCCGAGCGTGACGGCGCGTGCTTCCACCGTGTTGTCGTCCTTGACCACGAACAC
The DNA here is from genome assembly GCF_002341725.1 of Bradyrhizobium sp. UBA2491. NCBI lineage: Bacteria > Pseudomonadati > Pseudomonadota > Alphaproteobacteria > Hyphomicrobiales > Nitrobacteraceae > Bradyrhizobium > Bradyrhizobium sp. UBA2491. The sequence continues at coordinate 69,806 of NZ_DDOP01000081.1, read as the reverse complement.
GATCTTGCGCGACTGGTCGGTGGCAACAGCGGTGTCCGGGATCAGCAGCGCCTCATAGGGCGAGGAGCCGATGATGCGGACGCGGCCGAACTGGCCGGGCAGGATCGAGAGATCATGGTTCGGAATGATCGCGCGGCTGCGCAGCGTCGCGGTGGAGACGTCGAGCCGGTTGTCGATGAAGTCCATCTTGCCCTCATGCGAGGGCTTGGTCTCGCCGGTCAGCGCCACCTGCACCGGATTTGCGGTGTCGCGCGAGCTCGGCCGCCGGCCTTCGAACCACAGCTTGCTGTTGCGCTGATAGGTCGCCTCGTCGACGTCGAAATAGATATAGATCGGGTCGAGCGACACGATCGAGGTCAGCAGCGTCGCGCCGCCCTCGCTGCCCTGCACCAGATTGCCCGGGGTCACCAGATGCCTGCTGACGCGGCCGGTGATCGGCGCCACCACATGGGTGAATTCGACGTTGAGCTGCGCGGCCTTCAGCGAACCCTCGGCCTGGGTCTCGGCGGCGCGCGCCGCCTGCAACGCCTGACGGCGCTGGTCGACGACCTGCTCCGAGACCGCGCTGGTCTGCACCAGGTTCAGCCCGCGCTCGAGATCGCGCTTGGCAAGCTCGCCCTTGGCGCGGGCGTCGGCGAGCTGACCTTCGGCCTGCAAAACCACGGCCTCGAACGGCCGCGGATCGATGATGTAGAGCAGATCGCCGGCGTGGACGATCGCACCATCCTTGAACTCGACGCTGTTGACGAAGCCGCCGACGCGGGCGCGGACCTGAACCTCCTCGATCGCCTCGAAGCGGCCGGTGAACTCGTCCCAGTCGGTGACGGTGCGCTTGACCGGCTGCGCGACGGTCACGGGCGGCGGCGGAGGCGCGGCCTGCGATTGCGCGCTCTTCTCGTCACAGCCGCCGAGCGCCAGCGCAGCCAACAGCCCGATCGGCGCGAGGCCGAGCGATGCAAGGCGGGGAAGCGAACGCCGCTCATGGCCGTTCGTCGGAGCCGGACGCTCCGTTCTGTCAGTCGTGCTCAATTCCGTCTCCCCAAGGACTCGAATGCCGCAAATGAAATTGCTGTGATTCGACGAAGTGGATGGCCGCAACGTCGCCGCGGCGGACGTCTCAGATGTGACCGCCCCCCAGTCTGTTCAAGACGAGGCCGTGATCAAGCAAAATAGTTTCGCATCATGAGAGCCTTACGACGGCGATTGGAAGAAAACGGTCGTCGAAAGGTCAGAATGACTGGCGTATCGGGCGGTCAATCCCATCACGGTGTGGGCGCAGCCGGCGAACCCGTCCCAATGTGGAGCAATCAGAAGGCGAGTGCCTCGACATCCCATTGTCACATGGCGAGGAAGATCGCGCGATTGCGGCGCTCTACCTCCCGCTGCACGGCGTCATCAAGGTTACTTGTACGGCTTCGCTCCGGACCGACGTTGACACCTGCAAGCATCGCCAATACGGTCATGGTTACCAAACAGCATATTTTGTCGATCGCCGCATTTTTCTCGAACATTTGTTGAGCCTCGGTCGCGGCGTGAGTGAGGCGACTTCGCATGGGAAGTGCATTTCAACTCGCAGACCGCGCCTCTGCGCCGACCGCACCGCCTGCTTTCATTGCGATCGGCACGGAGCCGTCCGCCCCGAACAACAATGATCAACCCCTACGTGTGACCGGGTTCACACGCCGTTTTTCCAGACAAGTGTAATTATCGATCGGGCTTGGCACCGGTCGCTGGAGTGACCATGACGAGCATTCCCGCCTATACGATCGGTGACATCACCCGGCCGGAACTGCAGCTCGACTCGACCGGACATATCGTCCTGGATGGCGCGGCATCGGCATTCGCCGCGCAGTACGGCTTGCAATATCTCTATCTCGGCTGCCCTGCCGGTACCCCTTGGCCGCCGGTGACCGCCTCACTGTCGGCGCCAGTTGACATCAATTCGGGAGGTATCACCGTCTCCGAGGGCGCCGCCGCCAACACGCTCGTCAACCTCACCGCACAGGCCATCAGCAGCGCCGGCAATCCCGTCACCTACTCGCTGACCGGCGACAGCTCCAATGGCGGCTTCAAGATCGATCCTAACACCGGCGTGGTGTCGGTCGCCGACCCGACCAAGGTCAATTTCGTCACCAGCCCCGGTCACGCCTACACCGTCACCGTCCAGGCCAATGACGGCGTGTTGACGAGCTCGCAGAGCTTCGTCATCGCCGTCACGGACGTCGCGCCATCGACACCGGTCGACAGCAATGCGGCGCCCAACAAGGTCGCGGAAGGCGCGGCGGCCGGCAGCCTCGTCGGCATCACCGCGTCCGCGACCGACATGAATCCGGTGACCTACAGCCTGACCGGCGACAGTTCGGGCGGTGGCTTCGCCATCAATGCCACGACGGGCGTGATCACCGTCGCCGATCCGAGCAAGATCAATTTCACCACCGCGCCGGGCCACGCCTATACCGTCACCGCGACGGCAAGCGATGGCACGCTGAGCAGCTCGCAGATTTTCACGATCGACGTGACCTTGGGCGCGGCCACTCACTTTGCCGTGAACATCCCGGCCAACGGCGCAGCGGGGACGCCGGGCACGGTCACCGTGACCGCGCTCGACGCCCTGAACCACGTCGTCACCAACTACACCGGCACGGTCCACTTCACCTCGACCGACGGCCACGCCACGCTGCCGGCCGACATGACGCTGACCAACGGCTCCGGCAGCTTCAGCGAGACCCTGGATAGCGCAGGCAGCCAGACCATCACCGCCACCGACACGGTCGACCACACCGTGACCGGGACATCGAACGCCGAAACTGTGACGGCGGGCGCCGCCACCCATCTCTCGGTCAACCTTCCGGCCAACGGCACGGCGGGAACGCCGGGTTCGGTCACCGTCACCGCGCTCGATGCCTTCGGCAATGTCGCCACCAGCTACACCGGCACCGTCCACTTCACCTCGACCGACGGCCTCGCCACGCTGCCGGCCGACATGACGCTGACCAATGGCGTCGGCCATTTCAGTGAGACCTTCGACACCGCCGGCAACCAGACCATCACCGCGACCGACACGGTTAGCCCCGGCATCAACGGCACTTCGAATACGGAGGCGGTGAAGGGAGGTGCCGCGACCCATCTCGTGGTCAGCATTCCGGGCAACGGCGCAGCGGGGACGCCGGGCACGGTGACCGTGACCGCGCTCGATGCCTTCGGCAACGTCGCCACCGGCTACACCGGCACTGTCCACTTCACCTCGACCGACAGTCATGCGGTGCTGCCGGCCAACATGACCTTGACCAACGGCGTCGGCACCTTCAGCGAGACCTTCGACACCATCGGCAGCCAGACCATCACCGCGACCGACACGGTGAGCCCTGGCATCACCGGCACCTCGAACGCCGAGACCGTGACGGCGGGCGCCGCCACGCATTTTTCGATCAGCCTGCCGGCCAGCGCAACGGCGGGAACCGCGGCCATCGGCACGATCACCGCGCTCGACGCGCTCGGCAACGTCGCCACCGGCTACACCGGCACCGTCCACTTCACCTCGACCGACGGCCTTGCCACGCTGCCAGCCGACATGACCTTGACCAACGGCATCGCCACCTTCAGCGAGACCCTCGACACCGCGGGCAGCCAGACCATCACCGCGACCGACACGGTCCACAGCACCGTCACCGGCACCTCGAACGCCGAGACGATCACGGCGGGCGCCGCCACGCACTTCGCCGTCACGCTTCCCGCCAGCGGCGCGGCGGGAACGCCGGGTTCGGTCACCGTCACCGCGCTCGATGCCTTCGGCAATGTCGCCACCAGCTATTCGGGCACCGTCCACTTCACCTCGAGCGACGGCCTCGCCACGCTGCCGGCCGACATGACGCTGACCAACGGCGTCGGCACCTTCAGCGACACGCTCGATACCGCCGGCAACCAGACCGTCACCGCGACCGATACGGTGAGCCCTGCCATCACCGGCACCTCGAATCCGGAAACCGTGGCGGCCGCAGCCGCCACGCATTTCGTGGTCACGATTCCGGCCAATGGCGCCGCCGGCACCCCGGGGTCGGTGACCGTGACGGCGCTCGATGCCTTCGGCAACGTCGCCACCGGCTATACCGGCACCGTCCACTTCACCTCGACCGACGGTCACGCGGTGCTGCCGGCCAACATGATCTTGACCAACGGCGTCGGCACCTTCAGCGAAACCTTCGACACCCTCGGCAGCCAGACCATCACCGCGACCGACACCGTGAGCCCCGGCATCACCGGCACCTCGAACGCCGAGACCGTGACGGCCGGCGCCGCCACGCATTTTTCGGTCAGTCTGCCGGCCAGCGGAACGGCGGGGACCGCGGCCATCGGCACGGTCACCGCGCTCGACGCGTTCGGCAACGTCGCCACCGGCTACACCGGCACCGTCCACTTCACCTCGACCGACGGCCTTGCCACGCTGCCGGCCAACATGACCTTGACCAACGGCGTCGCCACCTTCAGCGAGACCCTCGACACCGCGGGCAGCCAGACCATCACCGCGACCGACACCGTGAGCTCGGCCATCACCGGCACCTCGGGCGTCGAAACGATCACGGCCGGCGCCGCCACGCATTTTGCGGTCACGCTTCCCGCCAGCGGCACCGCGGGGACGCCGGGTTCGACCACCGTCACCGCGCTTGATGCCTTCGGCAACGTCGCCACCGGCTATGCCGGCACCGTCCACTTCACCTCGAGCGACGGCCACGCCGTGTTGCCGTCCGACATGACGCTGAGCAACGGTGTCGGCACCTTCAGCGAAACGCTCGATACCGCAGGCAACCAGACCATCACCGCGACCGACACGGTCAGCGCCGGCGTCACCGGCACCTCGAACGCCGAAACCGTGGCGCCGGGCGCGGCCACGCATTTCGTGGTCACCATCCCGGCCAGCGGCACGACGGGTACCGCGGGCTCGGTCACCGTCACTGCGCTCGATGCCCATGACAACGTCGCGACCGGCTACACCGGCACCGTGCACTTCACGTCGAGCGACGGCAGCGCAATGCTGCCGACCAACATGACGCTGACCAACGGCGTCGGCACCTTCAGCGAGACATTCGAGAGCACCGGCAACCAGACCATCACCGCGACCGATACGGCCAATGCCGCCATCACCGGCACCTCGAACAGCGAAAACGTGACCGTTCCCGACCTGCCGCCGACCGCGACGGTGCCCGCGGATTCGTCGGTCGGGACGGCGTTCTCGCACACCAACCTCGCGATCTCGGGGCTTTCGATCACCGACGTCAGCGCCACCGGCAATGACGTCGCAACGATCACTTCAAGTCACGGCGCGCTGACATTCGACACCACCGGCCTCGCCAGCTTCACCAACAATGGCAGCCACACCGTCACGCTGACCGGGACGGTGGCGCAGATCAACACCGCGCTGGCGACGCTGACCTACAACAGCGACGACGGCTATACCGGCTCCGATACCGTCTCCCTCAACGTCGCCGACAACAATGGCAGCGCCGGGCCGCTCTCGTCGGGCCCGCAGAGCTTCCATGTCGGCGTCGTGCCGCAAGTGTTCTACATCGACAATTCGGCCACCGGCAGCGCCAACCTCGGCACCCAGCACGATCCATTTACGTCGATCGCCGCCTTCAACGCGGCGAACCCGGCAGGCTCCGGCGACTACGTCGTGCTCGAGCACGGCACCGGCACCTACAGCGAGGCCAACGGCATCAATCTCGCCAACGGCGTCAACCTGATCGGCGGCAGCCACACCTTGCAATTCACCAATCCGGTGACCAGCGCGGTGGTCACCGCCAACACCGGTTCCGGCACCGATCCGGTGATCAAGGTGACCGGCGCCGACAACGGCATCGACCTGCTCGGCACGACCGGCCACAGCATCACCGGCGTCAGCATCGACACCTCGGCTTCGACCGGAATCGGCATCAGCGACGACGGCAACAATGTCGGCACCGTGACGATGTCCGACATCACGGTCAATACGTCGAGCGGCGCCGGCCTGAGCTTCACCCATGGCGGCACCATCACCGTCACCGGGGCAACCAACACCATCACGTCCACGACCGGCACCGCGCTCGACGTCGAGCACACCAATATCGGCGCCGGCAATCTGACCTTCCAGAGCATCTCGTCCACCGGCACGTCGAGCAGTGCCGGCATCATTCTCGACACGACCGGCACGGCCGGTGGCCTTGTGATCACCGGCACCGGAGTCGCCGGCTCCGGCGGCACCATCGACAACAAGACCGGCAGCGATATCCTGACCGGCACCGATGCCGGCGGGCAGACCACGTCCGGCACGAACGGGACCGGCATTTTCCTGCACAGTACCGCCAACGTGTCGCTCACCGACGTGACGTTGCACGATTTCAGCAATTTCGCGATCTACGGCAACAACGTCACCGGCTTCACGCTCGCGAACAGCACGATCAGCGGCACGAACGGCAGCAGCAATGCCGGCGATCGCGAAGAGAGCAGCATCCGGTTCGACAATCTGCTCGGCACCGCCTCGATCACGGGATCCAGCATCTCCGGCGGCTACACCCAGAATGTCGATCTCTACAACACCAGCGGCACGCTGAACCGCCTGACGATGGACAGCGACACGTTCGGCCTGATCGGTACAACCGGCGGCAACGACAATGTCCTCGCCCAGGTCTACAATTCGGCGACCGCCAACTATACCGTCACCAACAGCAGCTTCGCCGGGACGCGTTCCGATTTCATCGCCCTGATCGCCAACAACAATGCGTCGATGGACGCGGTGGTCCGGAGCAATACCTTCCACAACGGCGAAGCCATCGTTCCCGGCGGCGGCACCGGGGTCGATATCCGCAGCGGATCCGGCACCCTCGCCTCGGCCGCCACCACCACCTTCGACATCTCGCACAACGTCCTGACCGATGGCGGCGCCAACGCGTTCGACACCGTGGGCATCTTCGTCGCCAAGGGCGCCGACAGCGGCACCATGTCGGGCACGATCGCCAGCAACGAGATCGGCCCGGCGAAGGCCGGCTCGAACTCCGACGGCATTTTCGTGCGCGACGCCGGCGCCGGCTCGCTGACGACGCTGATCCAGAACAACACCATCACCGGAGCGGGCGACTCCGGCATCGCGCTGCAAAACAACGACGGCAGTTCGACCCTGAACGCCTCGCTGTACGGCAACTCGGTGTCGTCTCCAACCTCCACCAGTCCGTTTGCAGCGCTCGATGTCGAAAACGGTGCGACCGCGTCGGACACCAGCACGACCAACATCGTGATCGGGACGGGATCCGGCAGCACGACGGGCAGCAGGAACACGCTGAACCACAATTCGAGCTACGCCACCGACGTCGAGCTGAGCAATTTCAACGGCAACACCCACCTGAACCTGTCGAAGAACGGTTCGACCTCCGGCTCGGCGCAGGGCGTGATCACCGACGACGACACCAGCAGCACCGGCGGCATCAGCGTCGACACCACCGGCGGTATCGGCACGACGACACTGGTCAGCACGCTGCCGGCGCTTCCGGCTGCGGTCGCGCCGCTGCTCGCCGAGGCGGGCGGCGTGCAGGCTGCGACGCCCAGCACCGGAGAGGTGCACCTGACCCAGGGCGAGCTCAATGCGGTGGTGTCGGCTGCGATCGCCGAATGGGCATCCGCGGGCGCCAGTTCGGCTGCGCTCGCCGCCCTGCATGCCGTCACCTTCAGCATTGCCGATCTCGGCGGCCAGATCATCGGGCAGGAAGGCGCAGGACATATCACGATCGACGTCGACGCCGCCGGCCATGGCTGGTTCATCGACCCGACCGTCTCGGACAGTTTCGAGTTCGCGCACGCCCTCAATGCCGCGGGCACGGATCTCCTGACCGATCCGTCGACGGCCGCGGCGGGCCATCTCGACCTCCTCACCACCGTGGCGCATGAACTGGGCCATGTGCTCGGCCTTCCCGACTTGATCTCGCCGTCCGACGTCAACGACCTGATGTATATCGGCCTCGCCGATGGCGAGCGCCGTCTGGTCAGTGCCGCCGACGTCGTCCAGGCCAACGCCAACACACAGGGCGCCGCGTCCCCGCAGAATGATGCGTCGACGACTCAACCAACGGGCAAATCGGCACTTACCGGCGCCGCCTCGAGCCAAGGCTTCGACTTCTCGACGATGGCCCAGGCGTCGTCGCAGACCGACGCCGGCCATGAGTCGAGCCTCGCGCGGAATGTGCAGGCGCTGACCGATCTGTTCGGCGGGCCATCCAGTGCCGCCGCGCCATGGTGGACCGGCCACGAAATGATATTGGCGGCCATGGGCGGCACGCCGACCGATTATCACGTTCAGACCCACCACGATCTCGTGGTTTGATCTAATCAAGCGGCTCATCGCGCCCGTGGGTTCATGTCCGCTTCGTGACATGACGTCCGCGCGATCGATCCCGTGCCGCCCGCGCGAGCCGGCGATCGACGAAGCGGACGCATAAAAAATTACAAAAGCGGACCAATCGTTGAGGTTGCACTCGACACAAAACACGCTATCGTGCGCTGGTTACCTGTATGACGACATTTCGCGGCATTTTCATTCACTGGGTCACCAGCCAGTCACGTCACTGACGGACCTCGTCGCCAACAACTCGCGTCGCCGACAAAACCGGGCCACCGGCAAACCGAATCACTGACAGCACGACCAGTCTGACGGAGGATCGATGTCCGAACCGTTTCTCTCGGAAATCAAGATGGTGTCGTTCAACTTCCCGCCGAAAGGCTGGGCGTTTTGCAACGGCCAGACGATGCCGATCAATCAGAACCAGGCTCTGTTCTCGCTGCTCGGCACGACCTATGGCGGCAACGGCATGACGACCTTTGCGCTGCCCAATCTGCAAGGAAAGGTGCCGGTCCATATGGGCTCGGGCTTCGCGTTGGGCCAGACCGGCGGTGAGGCGTCGCACACGTTGTCGATCGCCGAGATGCCGCAGCACCCGCATGTATTTCAGGGGACGACCAACAACGCCGACAATCCCGCGGTCACCGGCAACCTGATGGCGACGTCGGCCAATCTCTACACCGCCGCCAACAATCTGACGACGCTCGACCCGAGCACCGTCGGCAATGCCGGAGGCTCGCAGGCCCACGAAAACATGCAGCCCTATCTCGCGGTCAGCTTCTGCATTGCATTGCAGGGCATCTTTCCCACCCAGAACTGAGGGACGCCCGCCATGAGCCAGCCCTATATCGGCGAGATCCGCATGTTCGCCGGCAATTTTGCGCCGCTCAACTGGATGCTCTGCCAGGGACAGGTCCTGCCGATCTCGCAATACGACACCTTGTACAATCTGATCGGAACGACCTATGGCGGCAACGGCCAGACCACATTCGCCTTGCCAAATCTCCAGGGCCGGCTGCCGTTGCACCAGACCGGCAATTATCCGATCGGGCTGATCGGGGGTAGCGAGCAGGTGACGCTGATCACCCAGCAACTGCCCGTCCACTCCCACCCGATGGCGGCCTCCCAGAACAACGCGACCAGCAACACGGTGACCGGCAACGTCGTGGGCAGCGTGGGCGCGACGCAGATCTACCGCGAGGTCCCGGCCGCGTCGGCGATGGCGAACCAGGCGTGCTCGCTGGTCGGCGGCAACCAGCCGCATGACAACATGCAGCCGTACCTTTGCATCAACTTCATCATTGCGCTGTTCGGCGTTTATCCAAGTCAAAGCTAGGACGGGACCATGTCTGATCCATTCGTGGCCGAGATTCGCATCTTCCCGTTCAATTTTGCGCCGAGGGGATGGGCGTTCTGCGACGGCCAGTTGATGCCGATCTCGCAGAACACCGCGCTGTTCTCGCTGCTCGGCACGATTTATGGCGGCAACGGCAAGAGCACTTTCGGGCTGCCCAACATGCAAGGCAGTTCGCCGATGCAACAGGGGCAAGGCTCTACCGGCACCATTTACGACATCGGGCAGACCGGCGGCACCACGACGGTGACGCTGCTGCCAACTGAAATGCCGCAGCACAACCATGCGATCCAGGGCAACATCAATCCAGCCAACCTCGCAGCTCCGAGCCCGGTGCGATCGCTGGCGCGGGCCAATCCAGGCCAGGCCTATACCGGGACGCTGACCAATATTTCGCCGTTCTCGGCGGCGAGCTCGATCGGGCCGACCGGCGGCAGCAGGCCCCACAACAATCTGATGCCCTACCTCACCCTGAATTTCTGCATCGCGTTGCAGGGCATCTTCCCGCAGCGCGGCTGACCCGGTCATGGCAGATAGATCGCGCAGCGATCCGGCGCTAGCGGCCTTCGGCTGGATCCGCGCCGCGGAGGCCGGCTTGCGCTTCCGCCGCATCAATGATGCCGATCTGCCTTTCCTCGAGCGGCTCTATGCCTCGACCCGCGCCGAGGAGCTGGCGCTGACGCCGTGGAGCGCGGAGCAGAAGGCCGCTTTCCTGGCGATGCAGTTCAAGGCGCAGCACGCGCATTACCAGCAATATTATCCGACCGCCGACTGGCTGGTGGCGATGCGCGACGGAGCGGATATCGGACGGCTCTATGTCGACCGCTGGCCGAGCGAGCATTGCGTCATCGATATCGCCTTGCTGCCGGAGCATCGCGGATCGGGTCTCGGCGGCGCGCTGATGCGCGACCTGCTCGACGAGGCGGCCGCGGCCGGCAAGGCGGTGTCGATCCATGTCGAGAAATTCAATCCGGCGATCCGGCTGTACCACAGGCTCGGCTTCATCGCCGAGGAGGATAAGGGCGTCTACGACCTGATGCGGTGGCGCGCGGCAGGCGCCTCAGGCCATCAGGTGAAGATCGCCTGATAGCCGTTGCCGTCTTCGAGCGGGCCGATCGGCACCAGGAAGATGTCGATCATGCCCAGCGCCGGGTGCCGTACCGGATAGGTCGCCTGCGGCAGCCATTGCCCGTTCGGTCCCGCGAACAGCAGCGAGAACGCGCCGCCCGCCCGGCCGCTGTTGCCCGCAAGCTCGACCTTGACGAGCTTCAGGGCCACGACGCGATCCGCCGCCTGCATCTCGAACACGGCATCCTGGTGCGGCGTGAAATCATCGATATGCAGTTTCGCCAGATCGACGGTGGATGTCATGCGGTGCCCCTGTTGACCGCAAAGCTGTAGCACGCCGCACCCGGCCGCGCGACGGGATGACGCGAGCGCAGCAGGGCAACTAAACGCAAGACTCGGACGCATGGCGCCGCGAGGGTGTGGATTCATGACCAACGCACGACGCCAGATCTCCGCAATGGTCCTGGCGAACGCCAGGCCGACAGTGATGGGTGCGGCGCCGTCGAATACGCAGCCCGAGGACCCTGATGACGGCCCCGATTTCCTCCGCTAACCTCGCCGCAAAGGGCCGCCGGCAAGGCGGACGGTATTGAGGGAGGAAATCCACGTGCATCGAGGCCGTGTCGTATTTGGCGCCATGGACGAGGTCGTGTTCGGGCGGGCCGCCCGTGAGGCCATCGTCGAGCAACTGGACCGGCTTGGCGCGCAGCGCGCCTTTTTGATGGTCTCCGGCACGCTGAACCGCGAGACCGACGAGATCGAAAAGGTCCGCCAGGCGCTCGGCGCGCGCTGCGTCGGCACCTTCGACCGGATGCCGGCGCATACGCCGCGCGCGGCGGTCATCGCCGCGACGGAACAGGCGCGTGACGCGCAGGCCGACCTGATCGTCACGATCGGCGGCGGCTCGATCACCGACGGCGCCAAGGCGGTGCAGCTCTGCCTCGCCAACAACGTCACGACATCAGACGGCATCGACACGATCCGCACCCATGGCGGGGTCATACCCGAGATGAGGCCGCCGGTCGTGCGCCAGATCAGCGTGCCGACCACCATCGCCGGCGGCGAGTTCTCCTCGATCGCCGGCGTCACCAACGAGGCCAAGCGGCAGAAGGAGATGCTGCGCCATCCGCTGGTGATACCGCGCGCCACCATCCTCGATCCGGAATTGTCGGTGCACACGCCGGACTGGCTGTTCCTGTCGACCGGCATCCGCGCCGTCGATCATTGCGTCGAGGGCATCTGCTCGCGCGAGGCGCATCCTTACGGCGACGCGCAGGCACTGAAGGGACTAGAGATGCTGGCGGCCGGCCTGCCGCGGGTGAAGGCGGACCCGAAGGACATTTCGGCACGGATGGATTGCCAGATCGGCACCTGGCTCTCGACCGGCCCGCTCGCCTCCGGTGTGCCGATGGGCGCCAGCCACGGCATCGGCTACGTGCTCGGCGCCGAGTTCGACGTGCCGCATGGCTACACCTCGTGCGTGATGCTGCCCGCGGTGATGCGCTGGAACAAGCGCGACAATGCCGACCGGCAGGCGCTGGTCGCGGCCGCGATGGGGCATCCGGGCGAGGACGCCGGTGATGTGCTCGACGGCTTCATCCGCGACCTCGGCATGCCCCGCAGCCTCAAGGAGGTGCAGGTCGGCCCCGAACATTTCGATCGCGTCGCGGCAGGCGCGATGCGCACACCCTGGGTGCCGCGCAATCCACGCAAGATCGACGGCCCGTCCCAGGTGCGCGAGATTCTGCTGATGGCGGCCTAGAACAAGAACCAGCCGCGAAGAGGGGGAATGGAGTTCGATGTACACCGGCAAGCATGCTTACCTGCGTCCGCTGCAACCCGCTTTCATCATGGCCGGGACCGGCGAGATCGTCACCTATCGCGAGCTCGAGGCGAGCAACAACCGCCTCGCGCATCTGTTCCGCAACCGCGGCATGAAGCGGCTCGATCATTATTCGATCTTCATGGAGAACAACAACCGCTACCTCGAAGCCTGCGGCGCCGGCGAACGTGCGGGACTCTATTACACCTGCGTCAATTCCTACCTCACGGCGGGCGAACTCGCCTACATCCTGACCAACAGCCAGTCGCGGATCCTGATCACCTCGAAGCTGAAGCTCGAGATCGCACGCGAGGCGCTGAAGGAGTGTCCGCAGGTCGAACTCTGCATCGTGGTCGACGGCGACAGCGAGAGCGAGCGGATCGTCGGGCTGCAACAGGTGACCGCGGGCTTGCCGGCAACGCCGATCGCGGACGAATATGCCGGCACCGCGATGCTGTATTCGTCCGGCACCACGGGCCGGCCCAAGGGCATCGTGCGGCCGCTGCCGGAGCAGCCGCCGTCGCAGAACCTGCCGCTGTTCGATTTCCTGACCAAGCTGTGGCACTACCGCGAGGGCATGGTCTATCTGTCGCCGGCGCCGCTCTATCACTCGGCGCCGCAGGCCGCGGTCAATCTCACCATCCGGATGGGCGGCACCGTCGTGATCATGGAGAGCTTCGATCCCGAGCGCTATCTCCAGTTGGTCGAGCAATGGGGCATCACCCACAGCCAGCTGGTGCCGACCATGTTCTCGCGCATGCTGAAGCTGCCCGAACAGGTTCGCAGCCGCTACGATCTGTCGACGCTCGAGATCGCCGTTCATGCCGCCGCGCCCTGCCCGGCGCTGGTCAAGGACGACATGATCAAATGGTGGGGACCGATCATCCACGAATATTACGGCGCGACCGAAGGCCTCGGCTTCACCGCCTGCAACAGCGAGGAATGGCTCGCACATCGCGGCACCGTCGGCAGGGTCTTGCTCGGCGACCTGCATATCCTCGACGAGAACATGCAGCCCTGCCCCAAGGGCACGCCCGGCACCGTGTGGTTCAAGACCGGATCGCCATTCGAATATTTCAACGATCCCGCCAAGACCAGCGAAGCGCGCTCGGCCGACGGCAGCATGAGCACGGTCGGCGACGTCGGCTATGTCGACGACGACAACTTCCTCTATCTCACCGACCGCGCCACCTTCATGATCATCTCCGGCGGCGTGAACATCTATCCGCAGGAATGCGAGAATTTGCTGATCACCCATCCCAAGGTTGCCGACGCCGCGGTGTTCGGCGTGCCCAATGTCGATCTCGGCGAGGAGGTGAAAGCGGTGGTGCAGCCGGCCGAGGGAATCGCGCCGGGGCCGGAGCTCGCCGAGGAGTTGATTGCGTTCTGCGCAGGCTCACTGTCGCGCCAGAAGGTGCCGCGCTCGGTGGATTTCGAGGCCGAGCTGCCGCGGCTGCCGACCGGAAAACTCTACAAGCGCCTGCTGCGCGACCGCTATTGGGGCAACAAGACCTCACGGATCGTGTGAAGCTGACGCGCACCTGCTCCGCGCACGACGAATTTGTCGCGCTTGCAGCCCTGCCGTAAGCTCGCAACGACAAGAAAGAACAAGGGAGGACTTGCCGATGGAAGTGATCCCACTGCGCGACGGCTTCGGTGCCGAATTGCGCGGCGTCACGTTGTCAGACGTCGCCGCCAGCGATGCGGCCTATGCGGCAGTGCGCGCGGCGTTCGAGGAGCATTCGGTGCTGGTGTTGCGCGGCCAGGAGGTCAGCGACGACATCCAGCTCGCCTTCTCGCGCCGCTTCGGTCCGCCCGAGACGACCAAGGTTGGCTCGATGGGCACCGGATCGCATTTCGTGATCCTCTCGACCTTCGGACCCGACGGCAAGGTGGTTCCATCGGACCATCGGCAACAGCTGCGCGCCAAGGCCAACCAGCTCTGGCACACCGACTCCTCCTTCAAGCGCGTGCCGGCGCTGACCTCTATCCTGTCCGCGCGCATCATCCCGGAGCATGGCGGCGAGACCGAATTCGTCTCGATGCGGCTTGCCTTCGAGCGGCTCGACAAGGACGTGGCGAAGCGGCTGGAGAACTCGTTCGCCTGGCACTCCTATGCGCATTCGCGCAGCAAGGTGGCGGCCGGGCTTGCGACAACGGAAGAAACCGACGCGCTGCCGCCGGTATGCTGGCGCATGGTGTGGCGCAATCCGGTCAACGGCCGTGGCGCGCTGTATCTCGCCTCCCACGCCTATGGCGTCGAGGGCATGGATGCCGATGCCGGCAAGGTGCTGATCGAGCAGTTGACCGAGGCGGCGACCGCGCCCGGCGTCAGCTATCTGCATCAGTGGAAGCAGGGCGACGTCGTGATGTGGGACAACCGCGCCACCATGCATCGCGGGCGCCCCTGGCCGGCGCATGAAGGCCGCCTGATGATCCGCACCACCATCTCTGCGACTGACGCCGATGGTGTCGCGACCATGCACCTGCCCTCGCCGCAGGCGGCGGAGTGAGGTGATGCTATCTCACCGTCATCCTGAGGAGCCGTGGAGCGGCGAAGGATGAACGGCCTGGCCGGTGGCCGTGCATCCTTCGAGGCTCGCCCAGCGGCGCGATTGCGCCGCAAGGCTCGCACCTCTGGATGACGGGACAAGCCGTTGTGCGAAACGTCGGCGACAAACTGTCGCTGATTGCGGGGCGCTCTCACCGCGCATCTCGACGTCGACATTCGAAATCGAACGCAGATCGATCATTACATAGCAAAACCGGGCGAGTTCCACGCCATCACGGTCAGTATGTACGTTTTAACGCCCTCACGTCATCCGAATTGCCAATCCGCGCACGACCCGCGCCGGTTGCCCGATCGCCTCACCGTGGTATCGTCGATGCCAATCGGCCATTGAGACCGGAATGTGGGAGGGGACCATGCGGAGCGTGCAAGCGCTGGCCGTCGCGGTGTTGTCTGTGCTGACTGTCAACGACGCGTCACACGCAGCCGAGCCGAAATCCGGCGGCATTTTCAGGATCTATCACCGCGACAGTCCCGGCAGCGCCTCGATCCACGAGGGCTCGACCTATTCGGTGAACATTCCGTTCATGCCGATCTTCAACAATCTCGTCATCTTCGATCAGCACGTCGCGCAGAACAGCACGAGCACGATCCGGCCCGAGCTTGCGGAGAGCTGGGCCTGGAGCGGCGACAACAAGACGCTGACCTTCAAGCTGCGCAAGGACGTGAAATGGCACGACGGCAAGCCGTTCACCTCGGCCGACGTCAAATGCACCTTCGACATGCTGATGGGCAAGTCGCCGCAGAAGTTCCGGCAGAACCCGCGCAAGTCCTGGTACGACCAGGTCGACGAGGTCACGACCAGCGGCGACTATGAGGCGTCGTTTAAGCTGAAGCGGCCGCAGCCGGCGCTGCTGTCTCTGCTCGCCTCGGGCTACTCGCCGGTCTATCCCTGCCACGTCTCGCCGGCAGAAATGCGCACCAAGCCCGTCGGCACCGGCCCGTTCAAGTTCGTCGAGTTCAAGGCCAACGAATCGATCAAGCTCACCAAGAACCCCGATTACTTCAAGAAGGGCCTGCCCTATCTCGACGGCATCGAGTTCACCATCATCCCGAACCGCTCGACCGCGATCCTCGGCTTCGTCTCCGGCAAGTTCGACATGACGTTCCCGACCGAAGTCTCGATCCCGCTGCTGAAGGACGTCAAGTCGCAGGACCCGACAGCGGTCTGCGTTGTGGAACCGAACAACGTCTCCACCAACATCATCATCAATTCGACCGCGCCGCCGTTCGACAATCTCGACATCCGCCGGGCGCTGGCACTCGCGCTCGATCGCAAGGCGTTCATCCAGATCATGTTCGAAGGCCAGGGCGACATCGGCGGCACCATGGAGCCGGCACCCGCCGGGCTGTGGGCGATGCCCAAGAACATGCTGGAGCAGATCCCGGGCTACGGCCCCGACATCGAGAAGAACCGCGAGGAAGCCCGCAAGCTGATGCAGAAGGCGGGCTATGGCCCGGACAAGCATCTGCAGATCAAGGTGTCGACCCGCAACATCGCCGTCTATCGCGATCCCGCCATCATCCTGATCGACCAGATCAAGAGCATCTATATCGACGCCGAGCTCGACGTCGTCGACACCGCGCAATGGTTCCCGAAGATCGCACGCAAGGACTATTCGCTCGGCCTCAACCTCACCGGCAATGCCGTCGACGAGCCTGACCAGTCGTTCTACGAGAATTACGCCTGCGGCTCCGAGCGGAACTACACCAATTATTGCAACAAGGACATCGAGAAGCTGTTCGACCAGCAGTCGGAAGAGACCGATGTCGAGAAGCGCAAGAAGCTGGTCTGGGAGATCGACAAGAAGCTACAGGAGGATGTCGCCCGTCCGATCATCTTCCATGCCCGCACCGGCACCTGCTGGAAGCCCTACGTGAAGAATGTCACGATCATGTCCAACAGCTCCTATAACGGCTATCGCTACGAAGACGTCTGGCTGGATAAATAGGCATAGCGTTTTCAAGCGAAGCGGATACCGGTTCGCGTCAAGAAAACGCGTTAAAAAGAAAACCACAGGCGAGAGATCAGGGAGAGAGCCAGGGTGTTTGCCTATATCGTGCGGCGGCTTTTCCTGATGCTCGTGACCCTGTTCGGGATCTCGGTCATCATCTTCGTGCTGCTGCGCGTCGTTCCCGGCAACATCGTCGACATCCTGTTCGACGCCGCGGGCTTCGTCGATCCCGCCGACAAGGCCAATCTGGAGCGCGAACTCGGCCTCAGCCAGCCGATCGCGATCCAGTATCTGCACTGGATCGGCGGCCTGCTGCACGGCGATCTCGGCTATTCCTACGTCTCGGAGAAGCCGGCGCTGGAGGAGATCCTGCCGCGGATCCCGATCACCGCACGGCTCGCGGGCCTGGCGCTATTGTTCTCCGCCTCGATCGGCATCCCGCTCGGCGTGATCAGCGCCGTGCACCAGGGCTCGAAGCTCGATTATGCACTGCGGGTCGTCAGCCTCAGCGGCCTGTCGCTGCCGTCGTTCTGGCTCGGCCTGTTGATCCTGATGGCCTCGGTCTCGCTGTTCGGGACCATGCCGATCTTCAATCCGAACCCGAAGACCTGGCTCGAGGCGTTCAGCATCTATGCGGTGCCGGCGATGGCGGTCGGCTTCCGCAGCGCGGCGCTGACCATGCGCATCACCCGCTCCTCGATGCTGGAGATCCTGCGCCAGGACTATATCCGCACCGCGCGTGCCAAGGGCGCTTCTGAGGCCTCGGTGAACTATCACCACGCACTGAAGAACGCGGTGCTGCCGGTCATCACCGTGATCGGCATCGAGGCCGCGTTCCTGATCGGTGGCCTGATCGTGACCGAGACCGTGTTCAACATCCCCGGCATCGCCCGCTTCCTGGTCGAGGCGCTGCGCTGGCGCGACTATCCAATCGTGCAGAACCTCGTGATGCTGATCGCCGTCGTCGTGGTGGTCGTGAATTTCATCGTCGACATGCTCTATGCGGCGATCGATCCGCGCATCAGATTCGGAGACTAGAACATGATCCGGAGAAGTGGTGGCGGGTGTTCCGACAAGATCATGCTCAACTAAAGAGAGATCATGGCGACGATCAATTTCGACAGCGAATTGCGACGCGCCGGGGCCAACGCCACCGGCGGCTGGGGACGGCTGGCGTTCCTCGCGCAGCGCCATGTGCTCGGCACCATCGGCCTGATCATCATGCTGCTGTTCGTGCTGACCGCGATATCAGCCGACCTGATCTGCCGTTACGATCCGCTCAGCGTCGATTCCGCGCACCGGCTGGCCGCGCCATCGGCGCTGCACTGGTTCGGCACCGATTCGTTCGGTCGCGATGTCTGGAGCCGCATCATCCACGGCGCGCGGATCTCGCTGGCGGTCGGCATCGGCTCCACGACGCTGGGCGCCACGCTCGGCGTCATCGTCGGCCTCGCCTCCGGCTATCTCTCCGGCTGGGTCGACCTCGTGTTCCAGCGGGTGACCGACATCCTGCAATCGTTGCCGCTGCTGGTGCTCGCGCTGGTCATGACTGCGGCGCTCGGCCCCTCGCTGCCGAACGTGATCCTCGCGATCGCCATTCCCCTGATCCCGACCGTTGCCCGCGTGATTCGGGCCAACACGCTGGCGTTGCGCGAGCAGCCGTTCGTCGAGGCTGCCAAGTCGATCGGCATGAGCGAGACGCGGATCGCGCTGCGCCACGTGCTGCCGAACACCATCGCACCGCTGATCGTGCTGGCCACCGCGCAGCTTGGCTCGACCATCCTGACCGAGGCGTCGCTATCCTTCCTCGGCCTCGGCATTCCCGAGCCCTATCCGTCCTGGGGCCGCATGCTGTCTGAATCCGCCGCCGAATATGTCCGCACCGCACCCTGGCTGGTGATCTTCCCGGGCATCGCGATCAGCCTCGCGGTGTTCGGCACCAACCTGTTCGGCGACGCGCTGCGCGACATCCTCGATCCGAGGCAGCGCGGCTGATGAGCGAGGCACTTCCGGCAGAGACGGTTCTCGACGTGAGGAACCTGCAAACGGTGTTCTTCACCAATTCCGGCCTGTTCCGCGCGGTCGACGACGTCTCGTTCACGGTTCGCCGCGGCGAGACCCTGGCGATCGTCGGTGAATCCGGCTGCGGCAAGAGCGTCAGCGCGCTGTCGATCATGCGCCTGGTGCCCGATCCGCCCGGCCGCATCGTCGGCGGCTCGGTCACGCTCGAAGGCACCGACCTGCTGAAGCTCGACGATGCCGCGATGCGCGCCATCAGGGGCAACCGCATCTCGATGATCTTCCAGGAGCCGATGACCTCGCTCAATCCGGTGATGCGGATCGGCGACCAGATCATCGAGGCGGTCCGGTTGCATCAGAAGGTGAGCAGCAGGGAGGCCTGGAAGCAGGCCGTCGACATGCTGCGGCTGGTGCGCATTCCAGAACCGGAGCGCCGCGCCCACGAGTATCCGCATCAGCTCTCCGGCGGCATGCGGCAGCGCGCCATGATCGCGATGGCGCTGGCATGCCGGCCGGCGCTGTTGATCGCAGATGAGCCGACCACCGCGCTCGACGTCACCATCCAGGCCCAGATCCTGGCGCTGATCGTCGATTTGCAGCAACGGCTCGGCACCGGGCTGATCCTGATCACCCACGATCTCGGCGTCGTGGCGCAGACCGCGCAGCGCGTGATCGTGATGTATGCCGGCAAGAAGGTCGAGGAGGCGACGGTCGAAGAGCTGTTCGAGACGCCGCTGCATCCCTACACACGTGGCCTGATGGCCTCGATCCCGGCAGTGCCCTCCCCCGGCGCCAAAACCGACGTGCGGCTGGTCGAAATCCCCGGCATGGTGCCGTCGCTGACCAAGCTGCCGCCCGGCTGCGCCTTCGCGCCGCGCTGCAAGCTCGCGGTCGAGCGCTGTCGCCAGGAGTATCCGCCGCTCGACGAGGTCAAACGCAATCACTGGGCCGCATGCTGGCGCGCCGGCGAGATGGCGGAGGCGTCGTGACCGAGCAGCGCCCGCTCCTCGAAGTCACCGATCTGGTCAAGCACTACGCGGTGCGCGGCGGCGTGCTGCGCCGGCAGGTCGGCACCGTGCATGCGGTCGACGGCGTCAGCTTTGCGCTCGGCGCCGGCGAGACGCTCGGCCTCGTCGGCGAATCCGGCTGTGGCAAGTCGACGGTGGCGCGCACCGTGCTGCGGCTGGTCGAGCCGACCAGCGGCGCGATCCGGCTCGACGGCGAGGACATCGCGCCGCTGAGCAAGACCGCACTGCGGCCTTACCGCCGCTCGATGCAGATTGTGTTCCAGGACCCGTTCGCCTCGCTCAACCCACGCATGACGGCCGGCGACATCGTCGGCGAGCCTCTGACCGTGCATGGACTGGCGAGTGGGACGAAGAAGCAGGAGCGGGTCGCGGAGCTGTTCCAGCAGGTCGGCTTGCGCGCCGACCAGATGAAGAACTTCCCGCATCAGTTCTCCGGCGGCCAGCGCCAGCGCATCTGCATCGCGCGGGCGCTGTCGCTCGGGCCGCGGTTGATCGTCTGCGACGAACCGGTCTCCGCGCTCGACGTCTCGATCCAGGCGCAAGTGATCAATCTCTTGATCGACCTGCAACGCAAGCAGAACTTTTCCTATTTGTTCATCGCGCATGATCTCGCCGTTGTCGCCCATATCAGCCACCGCGTCGCCGTGATGTATCTTGGGCGCATCGTCGAGATCGCCGACAAGCACGAGTTGTTCGCCAATCCGCGGCACCCTTATACGCAGGCCCTGCTCGCCTCGGTGCCGATCGCCGATCCCAAGGCCAAACGCGCCGCGCCGCTGATCGACGGCGACGTGCCAAGCCCGATCAACCCACCGCCCGGCTGCGCCTTCCACACCCGCTGCCGCTACGCGATCGATCGCTGCAAGACGGAACGGCCGGCGTTACAGACGGCGGGCGCGGGGCATCAGGTCGCGTGCTGGCTGAATGACGGGACGGGGCGTGCTGAGTAAGGCCGTCGTCCCGGCGAAAGCCGGGACCCATAACCACCGTTGCTCGTTGATTTGCAACGCTGTGGCTCCAGCGCACGTTAACAACATCGATCAATGGTTATGGGTCCCGGGTCGCGCTTCGCTTGCCCGGGACGATAGTCCTTATACGAGCGCCTCGATTTATGCCGCCGCCTCGATCTCCACCACGATCTTCCCCGTCGTCACCTGCTCGCCCTCGGCGACGTCGATCGACGACACCGTGCCCGCGACGCCGGCGGTGTGGACATGCTCCATCTTCATCGCCTCCAGCGTCATCACCGGCTGGCCGGCCGCGACCTTGTCGCCGGCCTTCACCAGCACCGAGACGACCCGGCCGTTCATGGCGGCGCGGACCTTGCCGTCGCCACCGGCGGCTGACGCACTCTCCGGCGGTGCGAGCGTCAGATCGCGCGCCGACAGCGTGACGCCACGATGCAGGACAAAAAGCCGGTCACCATCGCGCAGGAATGTGGCCTGCTCCATCAGGCCATCGTGATGGAGGCGAATGGTGTCGTGACTGAGCTCATCGATCGCGAAGCTGAAGCGATCGCCGTTGCAGGTCACGAGGTAGCTGCCGTCGCGTTCGCGGACGATCTCGATCTGCCGCACGCCACGGCCGAGATCGATCCGCAAGCCGAGCGGGAATGTCGCGGACAGAGACCGGCCGCACTGCCATGGCGGCGCATGCGGATTGGTGACGTAGAGCAGCAGGGCCGCGAGCGCGAGGTCGCTGCTGCGATCAGCCCGAGGCGCCAGCAGCGCCTCGCGGTTGTCACCGATGAAGCCCGTGGTTGCCTCGCCCCTGGCAAAGACCGGATGGCGCAGGCAGTCGATCAGGAAGCCCTGATTGGTGGTGACGCCGAACGCCGTGACCTGCTCCAGCGCGCAAATCAATTTGCCGCGCGCCTCGTCGCGCGTCGCACCATGGCTGATGACCTTGGCGATCATCGAATCATAGAACGGCGGGATCTCCGAGCCGGATTTAAGGGCGTGCTCGACGCGGAGGCCGTCGGGCATCTGCCAGCGCGCCATCGTACCGGATTGCGGCATGAAATCGTGCCCGGCATCCTCCGAGCACAGCCGCACCTCGATGGCGTGGCCGGAGAACGCGATGTCCTCCTGCGCCACGCCGAGCGGCTCGCCGCGGGCAACGCGGAGCTGCAATTCGACCAGATCGAGCCCGGTGATCGCCTCCGTGACGGGATGCTCGACCTGGAGCCGCGTGTTCATCTCCATGAAATAGAAATTGCCGGCGCGATCGAGCAGAAACTCCAGCGTGCCGGCGCCCTCATAGCCGATTGCCTTGACCGCCTGCACCGCGACCGCGCCCATCCGCGCGCGCAGCTCCGGCGTCACCGCCGGCGACGGCGCCTCCTCGATCAGCTTCTGGTGCCGCCGCTGCACCGAACAATCGCGTTCGCCGAGATGGATGGCGTTGCCATGACGGTCGCCGAACACCTGGATCTCGATATGGCGCGGATCGACGATCGCGCGCTCGAGGATGACGGCGGGATCGCCGAACGCGCCCTGCGCTTCCGATCGCGCGCTGCGCAGCGCATCCGGAAACGCCGCCGCGTCCGTGACCAGCCGCATGCCACGGCCGCCACCGCCGGCGACCGCCTTGATCATCACGGGGAAGCCGATGCTCTTCGCCGCGGCCAGCATCCCGGCATCGCCCTGGTCGGCGCCCTGATAGCCGGGCACGCAAGGTACGCCGGCCTTTTGCATGATGTCCTTGGCGCCAGCCTTGTTGCCCATCGCGAGGATCGCCTCCGGCGACGGCCCGATGAACACCAGACCCGCATCGCGGCACGCCTGCGCAAAGTCTTCGTTCTCGGCGAGAAAGCCGTAGCCGGGATGCACCGCGCTGGCGCCGCTGGCCTTGGCGGCTGCGATGATCGCGTCGATCTTCAGATAGGATTGCGCCGGCAGCGCCTCGCCGATCCGCACCGCCTGATCGGCCTCGCGCACATGCAGCGCGTCGCGGTCTGCGTCGGAATACACCGCGACGACGCCGTAGCCGAGCCGTCGCGCCGTGCGCATGATACGCAACGCGATCTCACCACGGTTGGCGATCAGGATCTTGAAGAACGGCGTCCGCTTCACGATGGCTCCGCTCATGGCCGCGCCACCGAGAACTGCATGCGCTGCGGGGTCCGCGCCTCGGCCTCGCGGCAGATCGCAAGCACCTCTGACAGCACCGTTCGCGTATCGCGCGGATCGATCACGCCGTCGTCGAGCACACGGGCGCTGGTCGAGAACACGTCCATCTGGCTGTCGAACACCCCGGTGATCTGCGCCTTCATCGCCTCCAGCTTCTCCTTCTCGATCGGCTTGCCGCGCCGCGCCGCGGCCGCTTCAGTGACGATAGCCATGGTTTCGGCGGCCTGCTCGCCGCCCATCACGGCGGTCTTGGCATTCGGCCAGGAGAAGCAGAACCGCGGATGGAAGCCGCGGCCACACATGCCGTAATTGCCGGCGCCGAACGAGGCCCCGCAGTACAGCGTGATCTGCGGCACCGTCGCCGAGGTCACCGCCTGGATCATCTTCGAGCCGTGCTTGATCATGCCGGCCTCTTCGTAGGCGCGGCCGACCATGTAGCCGGTGGTGTTGTTCATGTAGAGGATCGGCGTGCGCGACTGGCAGCAGGCCTGGATGAAATGCGTCGCCTTGTTGGCGCCGGGCACGTCGAGCGGGCCGTTGTTGGTGATGATGCCGATCGCCTGGCCCTCGATACGGGCATGGCCGCAGACCGTGGCCGGTCCGTAGTTGGCACCGAACTCGGTGAAATCGGAATCATCGATGAAGCGCGCGATCGCCTGGCGCATGTCGACGGGTCGCTTGTGATCCATCGGCATGATGCCGAGCAGTTCCTCCGCGTCATAGCGCGGCGGCTTGAATGCAGCAGGTTCCGGGCTCGGACGATCCCAGGGGAGTTTGGCCAGGATCTCGCGGGCGATGCGCAGCGCGTCGCGGTCGTCCTCGGCGAGATAGTCACCAAGGCCCGAGACCTGGGTGTGCATCTCGGCACCGCCGAGCTCCTCCTCGGTCGCGATCTCGCCGGTGGCGGCCTTGAGCAGGGGTGGCCCGGCGAGGAAGGCGCGGGTGCGGCCGCGCACCATCACGATGTAGTCGGACAGCCCGGTCTGGTACGCGCCGCCCGCGGTCGAGGAGCCGTGCGTCACGGTGACGACGGGAAGCCCGGCCGCGGACAGCCGCGCCAGATTGCGGAAGATGTTGCCGCCGCGGACGAAATCCTCGACCCGGTAACGCAGCAGATTGGCGCCGGCGCTCTCGACCAGTTGCACATAAGGCAGCTTGTTCTCCAGCGCGAGCTCCTGCACCCGCAGCGTCTTGTCGAGACCGTAGGGTTGCAGCGCGCCCGCATCGATGCCGGCGTCATTGGCGCTGACCATGCAGCGGATGCCGGAGACGAAGCCGATCCCTGCGACCAGCCCGCCGCCGGGCACGCTCTTGTCCGCATCCGGCACATCGAACATGTAGCCGGCGAGCGTCGACAATTCGAGGAATGGCGCGCCGGGATCGAGCACCAGCGCGACGCGCTCGCGCGGCAGCAACTGGCCGCGCTTGTGGAAGCGATCCTTGGCGGCGGCGGAGGCCTTGCGCGTGCGCTCCTCCAATCCTCGCATCCGGGCGATCAGCGCCAGCATGCCATCGCGATTGCCCTGGAACGCGATGCTGCCGGTGGAAATCGTGTTCTCGATGATGGCCATGGGATCACCTCCTCCCGTCATTCCGGGATGCGCCAAAGGCGCAGGCCGCAGATGCGCAATTGCGCGTCGGGGAATCCATACTCACGATCGTGGTGATGGATTCCGGGCTCGCGCTGCGCGCGCCCCGGAATGATGAAACTGAATATGCGACCCATCACGCGCTCTTCTCCACAAAATGCTCACGATACTGCTGCCGCAGCTCGACCTTGCGCAGCTTGCCAGTCGCGGTCATCGGCATCTCCTCCAGGATACGCACCAGCTTCGGCACCTGGAAGCCGCCGAGATGCTTCCGGCAATGCGCCTCGATGCCGGCCACGTCGGCCACCGCGCCGGGCTTCAGCTTGACGAAGGCGGAGACCGCCTCGCCCCATTGCGGATGCGGCAGCCCGACCACTGCGGCGTTCTGCACCGCGGGATGCGCCAGCAGCGTCTCCTCGATCTTGACGGAGGCGACGTTCTCGCCGCCCGACTTGATCATGTCCTTCTTGCGGTCGAGGAACAGCACCTCGCCATTGCCGTCGATCAAAGCGAGATCGCCGGTATGATGCCAACCGAACTTGCGGGCCTCCTCGGTCGACTTCGGGTCCTTGTAGTAACCCATCATCACGTTGGGGCCGCGATGCACCAGCTCGCCGACCTCGCCGCGCGGCAGCAGGTTGCCGTTGTCGTCCATGATCGCGGTCTCGTTGACAACGAGCGATTCGCCCCAGTAATTGCCGAAACGGTCGAGCTGCACCTCCGGGCGCGACATCGTCGTCGCCGGATACATCTCGGTCTGGCCGCTGGTGAGCACGAAATTCGGACAGAGATCAGCGATGGCGCGTTCGAGCAGCGGCTTGCCCATCGGCGCCATGGTGTAGATGCAGCAGCGAAGAACCGACAAGTCGTACTCGCGCCGGCGCGGATGATCGAGGATCGCCTGGTACATCAAGGACAGCCCGACGAACATCGTGAGCCTGTCGCGGACGATCGCCTCCATGCAGACCACCGGATCGAAGCCGCGCATCAGCGCCATGCGGCCGCCGACCGAGAGATAGCTGAGCAGCAGCACATGGCCGGCGCAGTGGAACAGCGGAAACTGCCCGGTGATCCCGTCATCGCGCGAGAGCTGCATCTCGATGCAGTTGCTCATCACGGCCATGACCACGGCGAGATGGCAATGCATCGCGCCCTTTGGCCGCGACGTCGTACCCGACGTGTAGATGATCATCGCGAGATCGCGGTCGTTGATCTCGATCTCAGGCTCGATGTCGGACTGGCCCGCCAGCAGGCCGTTGAATTCCTCCAATCCGGTCTTTTCCGCATGGCCGGTCAGGTCGACCGCGATCATCTCCATGCCACGCGCTTCCAGCGCGGCGCGGCGGTCGGGCTGGGCATGGAGGTTGTCGTCGATGATGGCGAATCGGACCTCGGCATGGCCGAGGATGTAGTCCATGTCCGCCGGGCCGAGCATGGTGTTGATCGGCACCCAGACCAGGCCGGCGCGGTGGATGCCGAACAGCGCTTTGACCAACTCGACGGAGTTGTTGCAGATGGTCGAAATCTTTTCGCCCGGCTTCAATCCACGTTGCACCAGATGGTTGGCGAAGCGATTGGCGTCGCACTCCAACTCGGTGAACGTGACTTGCCTGTTGCCATCGGTCAGCGCGACGCGATCCGGAAACCGCCGCGCGGCGCGCTTCAGCAGGTCGCCGATCGCGACCCGCCCGATGCGGCCCGGGCCCGTGACGCCGCCGGTGGCTGCGAGATTGTCCATGCCTTGCTCCTCATTCGCCGTCATTCCGGGGCAGCCCGAAGGGCTGAGCCCGGAATCCATGGCGCCACAGGACGTGCGGCCTGATTGATTCCGGGCTCACGCTTCGCGTGCCCCGGAATGACGTCAGTGCCTGACCCCAAAAATCTGCCGCGCTTCCGCCGGGCTTGCGATTTCGCGCCCCGCACGCCGCGCGCAGGCGGCGAGCCCCTCGACGAGTTGCCCGTTCGACGTCACCTTGGTGCCGTCGCCGAGATAGAAGGTATCCTCCAGTCCGCTGCGCAGATGGCCGCCGAGATCGGCGGCCCGCTGGTGCAACGGCCAGATCTCGGCACGGCCGATCGCGGTGACCTGCCAATGCGCGTCCGATGCCTTCAGCTTCAGGAGGATCGGCAACAGCTCCGGATCGGCCGGCATGCCCGAGGCGACACCCATGACGAAATTGTACTCGAGCGGACCGGAATACATCCCGGTCTGCCGGTACATGCCGACGCAGCGCACGATGCCGACGTCGAAGCACTCGAATTCGGGGATCGTGCCGGCGACCTTCATCACGTCGAGATAATCCTGCACCTTCTCGACCGCGTTATCGAACATCATCGGCGGCCAGGCCCAGGTGTTGTCGGCCTTGACCTTGAGATAGTTCAACGAGCCGGCGTTGCAGGCAGCGATCTCGGGCCTGGTCTCGCGCACGCAGTCGAGCGCGCCCTGATAGTTCGGTCCCGACGTGCCGGTGGTGTGGTTGATGATCACGCCGGGACAGGCCTCGCGGATCGCCTGCTGGATCTCCTTGCTGACGCCGAGGTCCCAGGACGGCAGGTGGCCCTTGTTCGGCTCCTGCTGGCGCAAATGGATGTGCATGATGCTGGCACCGGCGTTGAACGCGGCCTTGGCTTCACGCGCCATCTGCTCCGGAGTCACCGGAACGTTGTGCTGCTTCGGATCGGTAAGCACGCCGTTCAGCGCGCAGGTGATGACGGCCTTGTCGCTCATGGGTCTGTTGTCCGCTTTGCAGTGCACATGCGCTGCTGATCTTGCCATGATGAGAAATTTGCCTTCGCGCCATCTTGCGTTGACTGGCTAAGTCAATGCGCCCGCGCGTCAATTCGCCGCCAGCCGGTTAACACAAGACGCCAGGCTCGCATCACGCATAGGCTCTGCTGCAAGCAGACACGGCACAACAAGCCGGCATCACGGAGAGAACGTCATGGTCTCGATCAACCGGCGCAGATGGCTCACCGGCGCCGCAGGCGCGAGCTTGGCCGCAGTCGCCGGCGTCCGGCCCTCGCTCGCCGAGGATACGCCCGGCGTCACCGCGACCGAGATCAGGATCGGCAGTACCACTTCACTCAGCGGACCGGTGTCGGCGCTCGGCGTGCAGGCGCGTTGCCAGGAAGCCTATTTCAAGATGCTGAACGAGCAGGGCGGCATCGCCGGGCGGCAGATCAAGTACATCTATTACGACGACGCGTTCAATCCGGCGAAGACGGTCGAGCAGGTGCGGCGCCTGATCGAGAGCGACAATGTCGCCTTCCTGTTCAACATGCTCGGCACCGCGCCGAACTCGGCCGTCGTCAAATACATCAACGCCGCCAAGGTGCCGCATCTGTTCCTGTCGGTGAACGGCGACAAATGGGGCGACTACAAGACCTATCCCTGGACCATGGGCTTTGCGCCGAGCGCGCGGACCGAGGCGCAGGTGTTCGTCAAATATGCGCTGAGCCAGCACAAGGACGCCAAGATCGCAGTGCTCTACCAGAACGACGATCTCGGCAAGGATTTCGTCGCAGGCACCAAGGATGTGCTCGGCGAGCGGTTCGCGACATCGGCCGTGGTGGCCTCGCACGAGGTCACCGATCCCACCATCGATTCCCAGATCGTGGCGCTGCGCGGCGCCAATCCTGACGTGCTGATCTCGGGCACGACGGCAAAATTCTGCGCGCAGTCGATCCGCAAGATCTACGAGCTCGGCTGGAAGCCGATGCATTTCATCGCCAGCGGTGCTGCCTCGCTGTCCTCGACCATCGTTCCCGTCGGCCTCGACAAGGCGCAGGGCACGATCTCGTCGGCCTATGTGAAGGATGTCGCCGACCCCGCCTGGGCCAATGATCCCGGCGTGAAGGAGTTCCTCGCCTTCATGGAAAAATACTTTCCCGACGGCAATCCCAAGGAAGGCTACAATCTCTACGCCTATATGGTGGCGAACGTGCTCAAGATCGTACTCGAGCAATGCAAGGGCAATTTCAGCCGCGACACCATCATGGCGCAGGCGAACAATTTGAAGGACGTCTATGTCCCGACGCTGTTGCCCGGCATCAAGGTCAACACCAGTCCGACCAACCATCATCCGCTGCGACAACTGCAATTGCAGCGGATCGAAGGCCCGGGCTGGTTGCGGTTCGGCGAAGTGATCGAGGGCGCGAATCTCTAACCGTCGTTCCGGCGAACGCCGGGACCCATAACCACAGCGGGTCATTGTTTCCGTAGGTCTCTGCCATCCCGCTTCATTGATGAATCACGCGGTATGGGTCCCGGCCTTCGCCGGGACGACGGATGTTTACGTCAGTGCGCGCTCCTGCCCGGTCCGGTAGATCGCGAGGTCGCGCGAGCCGGAGAAGATCGCGCGCGGCTTCAGGCCGTAGAAGCGGCGGATCGAGTGGCTGAAATGGGTGCTGTCGGGATAACCGATATCCTGCGCGAGATGCGCGAGGTTGATGTCCTGGTTGGCGAAATGCAGCAGATGCCGCGCCCGCTTCCAGGCGCGGAAGGAGCGGAACGAGATCCCGGTCTCCTCCTTGAACAGATGCAGGAAGCGCGACGGCGACAGGCCGGCCTCGGCGGCGCAGCCCGCCGCGGTCACCGGCTCGCCGGAGAACTGCCCGATACGACCGATCGCGCGCACGACGCGCGGATCGAGCATGCGCTGCGGCAGCGCATCGCCGAAGCACATGGTGTCGAACTCGGCGTTCGCGATCGCGTCGCGATGCTGCATCTCGGCCAGCGTCGCATAGGCGGCGCGAATCCGGTTCGCGAACAGATGGCAGTCCGGGCCTTCGAGACGGCGCGCGACTGCCTCGAGCGTGCCGTCGGGCACGCTCTCCGGTTCGATCGCGACGCAGATCGCGGAACGATACTCGCTGGTGATGGTGTGGCGCAGGTTCGGCATCGTCACCGCGAGTTCGCCGTGGGACTCGCGGCCCTCGCTGGTCGACAGATGCAAGCCATCGCGGATCGCGACATAGACATGGAAGGCGCCGGGACAGCGTTCACGCGGGCGGCCAAGCAGCCCGGCATAGAACACCCGTTCCGGCGTGATCAGCATCCGGTGGCCGGACTGCTGCTGGCCGGATTTCTGGCACTTGGCGTCCACGATCGCGTCCATGGCGGTTCCTCCTCGCGCGGCTCTTGGGGCCGCTGCGGCTGATCCACCATAGCGCAAATTCGCAACCTGTCACCGATGCGCTGGATCAATTCCGGGACACATCGACGCTGCCGCAATCAGGGTCGCGCCCGCGGCGCAACATTCTGTTCCTGCCCGGCTTTCTGTTCCGACGCCACCGCACGCTTGTAACCGTCACGCTGTTGCAGCCGCGCCCAATAGGCCGCGACATTCGGCCCGAAATCCTTGGCGAGGCCGATATTGCTGGCGAGCCGGAGCGCATAACCGTTGGCGATGTCGGCGGCGGTGAAGCGTTCCGCGCAGAGGAATTCAGACTTGGCGGCGGCGGCTTCCACCGCGCGGAGGCGTCCCAGGAACCATTTTGCATAGTCGCCCGAGACCTGCGGGCTGCGCCGCTCCTCCGGCTCGAGCTGGCTGTAGCGGAGCACCAATGTCTGCGGAAAGGTCAGCGTTGCGTCGGAAAAATACATCCAGTTCAGGAACGCGCCATAGGCCGGCTCGTCGACGCCCACGACCAACGGCGTCGGGCCATGCTTGGTGCCGAGATAATGACAGATGCCGGAGGACTCCGTCATCTTGGTCTCGCCATCGACCATGAACGGGATGGTGCCGAGCGGATTGATGCCGAGATACTCCTTGGCGAACACGCGCGGCGGGAACGGCAGCATCTTCAGCTCATAGGGCAGCCCGAGCTCCTCCAGCATCCACAGCGGGCGGAACGAGCGCGCGGCGTCGCAGTGATAGAGCGTGATCATCAGGCGTTTCCCTTTTGCTTCAGGCCGGGCAGCGTGCCCATCATCTTGCACAATACCATGAGCATCACCTCGTCGGCACCGCCGCCGATCGAGGTCAGGCGGCTGTCACGGTAGGCCCGGCTGACCGGGGTCTCGTTGGTAAAGCCCATGC
This sequence comes from Bradyrhizobium sp. UBA2491, assembly GCF_002341725.1. Lineage (NCBI taxonomy): Bacteria > Pseudomonadati > Pseudomonadota > Alphaproteobacteria > Hyphomicrobiales > Nitrobacteraceae > Bradyrhizobium > Bradyrhizobium sp. UBA2491. The sequence goes on along the minus strand of NZ_DDOP01000081.1, from coordinate 38,871 downwards.
CGCCCCAATATTGCAGGCAGGCATCGGTGAGCTCGCGGCCGAGCCGGCCGGCTTTCAATTTCGCCATGGTCGCAAGCCGGGTGACATCCTCGCCCGCCACCAGCGCCTCACCAGCACGATAGATCAGCGAACGCAAGAGCTCGACCTCGGTCTGCATCTCCGCGAGCTTGAAGTGCACCACCTGGTTATCGAGGATCGAGCCGCCGAACGCCTTGCGGTTGCGGGTGTAATCGATGGTCTCGTCGATGATGAACTCATGCGCCTTGAGGCAGGCCGCTGCGCCCCACAGCCGCTCCTCCTGGAACTGGATCATCTGGTAGGTGAAGCCCTGGCCTTCCTCTCCGATCCGGTTGCGCTTCGGCACCCGGACATTGTCGAAGAAGATCTGCGCCGTATCCGACGAGCGCATGCCGAGCTTGTCGAGCTTGCGCGCCACCTGCACGCCCTTGGACTTCATCGGCACGCAGATCAGCGACTTGTTGCGATGGACCTGGCCGTCGCTGGTGTTGGCCAGCAGGCATATCCAGTCGGCCTGGGTGCCGTTGGTGATCCACATCTTGCCGCCGTTGATGACGTAATCGTCGCCGTCGGAGCGGGCATTGGTCTTGATCGAGGCAACGTCCGAGCCGGCACCGGGCTCGGAGACGCCGATGCAGGCGACCTGATCGCCCGCGATCGTCGGCACCAGGAATTCGCGCCGCACCTCGTCGGAGCCGAACCGCGCCAGCGCCGGTGTCGCCATGTCGGTCTGCACCCCGATCGCCATCGGTACGCCGCCGCAGGTGATGGCGCCGAGTTCCTCGGCCATCATCAGCGCGTAGGAATAGTCGAGCCCCTGGCCGCCAAACTCGACCGGCTTGTTGAGGCCGAGGAAGCCAAGATCGCCGAGCTTCTTGAACAGCTCGTGCGCCGGGAAGATGTCGGCCTTCTCCCATTCGTCGACATGGGGATTGATCTCGGCCGCGATGAACTTTTGCAAGAGCCGGCGGGGTTCGTCGTGGTCGGCGGTGAAGAGCATTGTCTGGTTTATCCCTTGTCATTCCGGGGCGGCCGCGAAGCGGACGAGCCCGGAATCCATTCAACCTCGAATCTGCCGCCCGATGGATTCCGGGCTCTCGCTTCGCGAGCCCCGGAATGACGGTGGTGAGCGAGAAGCATTCACAACCCCATCTGCCGCGACGCGAGATCCTTCATGATCTCCTCGGTGCCGCCGCCGATGGCGTTGACCTTGACCTCACGGTAGATGCGCTCGACCTTGATGCCGCGCATGAAGCCGGCGCCGCCGAAGATCTGCACCGCCTCGGAGGCACAATGCGCCATGGTTTGCGTGGCCTGGTTCTTCATCATGCAGATCTCGGCGACCGGGCTTTCGCCCTGGCCGAGCCGCCACGCCAGCATCTCCAGCATCGCCTGCGAAACCGCGACCTTCTGTGCCATGTCGACGATCTTGTGGCGGATGACTTGATGTTGCGCGATCGGCTTGCCGAACGTCTTGCGCTCCTTGGCGTAGGCGATCGCCTCGTCGAGGCAGACCCGCGCATACGCCGTGCAGCTTGCCGCCATGCCCATGCGCTCGCTGTTGAAGTTGTACATGATCTGCTTGAAGCCCTGGCCCTCCTCGCCGATCAGGTTCTCGACCGGCACGCGGCATTCGTCGAAGTGCAGCGTCGCGGTGTCCGACGCCCACCAGCCCATCTTCTTCAGCTTGGTGCGGGACAGACCCGGCGTATCACCCTCGATCAAGAGCAGGCTGACGCCGCCGGGACCCTCGCCACTGGTGCGCACCGCGACCGTCAGATAATCGGCGCGCATGCCCGAGGTGATGAAGGTTTTCTCGCCAGAAACAACATAATGGTCGCCGTCGCGCCGCGCCTTGGTGCGCAGGTTCGCGACATCCGAGCCACCGCCCGGCTCGGTGATCGCCAGCGCCGAGATCTTCCTACCCGCGAGCACCTCCGGCAGCACCCGGGCCTTGACCTCGGGGCGGGCGGCGCGTGCGATCGGCGGCGAGCCGATGCTGTGGCTCATCAGGCTCGCGGAGACGCCGCCGGCGCCGGCGCGCGCCAGTTCCTGCGAGGCCACGATCTTCATAAACTGGTCGGCGGCGATCCCGCCAAATTCCTCGGGGAAACCGAGCCCGAGCAGCCCGATCTCGGATGCTTTTGCGTAGAGCGCCCGCGGAAACTCGCCCTCCTCGTCCCATTGATGGGCATAAGGCTCGATTTCCCTGGCCACGAAGCGCCGCATCACCTCGCGAAAGGCCTCATGCTCGCCGGTATAGAACGGGTTTGCCATCCGCTTGCTCCGTTGATTCCCGGGTCGGACGATGTCCGGATTTTTCTCAGGCCACTTGCGTCGAGTGGCTGCCGGCCCGGCCGGCATTCCATTCGACAAACGGCCAGCCTGTAGACGCAAGACAGTATCCCGATACGCCCCCTCCACTGCCAATTCATGGCATCAATCGAGCCAGGAACAGGCGGCGCAAGACTGCCGTTCCGGAGGAGGGACATGTGCCGGTTCGTTACTACGACTGGATCGCGCATCATCGCCGGCGCACGCCGGACAAGATGGCGCTTGTCGATCTCGCAAGCGGACGCCGCTTTGGCTATGCGGAGCTCGACGCCCGCATATCGCGGCTCGCCGCTTATTTGCGCGACACCCTGAAAGTTGCGAGCGGCGACCGCGTCGCGGTACTGGCGCTGAACACCACCGATACGCTGGAGGTGCAGTTCGCCTGCTTCCGGATCGGCGCGGTCTTCCTGCCGCTCAACACCCGCCTCACCGTTCCCGAGTTGTGCTACATCACCGGTGACGCCTCGCCCAAGGTGATGATCCATGACGACGACCTCGCCGAGACCGCGCTTGCGGTCGCCAAGCTCTGCGATGTCGCCGCGACCGTGCGGCTCGGCCCCGGCGGCGCCTATGAGGCCGGCATTGCCGCGGCGAAGCCGCTCGAACGGTTCGAGGAGGTCACGCTCGATGACATCTCGACCATCATGTACACCTCGGGCACCACCGGCCAACCCAAGGGCGCGATCATCACGCATGGGATGACGTTCTGGAATTGCGTCAATCTCGGCGGCCCCGCCTATATCTCGCCAGCCTCGGTGCTGCTGACCGTGCTGCCGCTGTTCCACACCGGCGGACTGAATTGCTACACCAATCCGGTGCTGCATGCCGGCGGCACCGTGCTGATCATGCGCGCGTTCGATCCCGGCGCGGCGCTGAAGTTGATCGGCGATCCCTCACAAGGCATCAACGTGTTCTTCGGCGTGCCCGCGATCTATCAGTTCATGGCGCAGCATCCTTCGTTCGCCACGGCGGATTTCAGCCGCCTGTTGATTGGCGGCGTCGGCGGCGCACCGATGCCGGTGCCGCTGCTCAAGACCTGGGAGGCGCGCGGGGTCGCGCTGCAACAGGGCTACGGCATGACCGAGACCTCGCCGGCCGTGATGGTGCTTGACCGCGAGGATGCCGCGCGCAAGGCGGGCTCGTCCGGCAAGCCGGTGCTGCACACGGAAGTACGCATCGTGCGGCCCGACGGCAGCGACGCCGCGGTCGGCGAACTCGGCGAGCTCTGGGTCAAGGGTCCGAACATCACGCCGGGCTACTGGAACCGGCCGGACGCCAATGCCGCTTCGTTCACCGACGGCTGGCTGCATACCGGCGACGCCACACGGATCGACGAGGAGGGCTTCTACTACATCGTCGACCGCTGGAAGGACATGTACATTTCCGGCGGCGAGAACGTCTATCCGGCCGAGGTCGAAAGCGTGCTGCATCAACTCGCGGCCGTGGCCGAAGCCGCCGTGATCGGCATCCCGAACGAGCAATGGGGCGAGGTCGGGATGGCCGTGATCGCCGTGAAGCCGGGCCATTCACTGACGCCGGCCGAAATCCACGCGCATTGCCAGGCCAATCTGGCGCGGTTCAAATGCCCGCGCCTGATCGAATTCATCGATGCCCTGCCGCGGAACGCGACAGGCAAAATTCATAAACCGACGCTCCGGCAGCAATTCAGCGCGCCGAAGCCAACTGATACTGCCGCATGATCCCGGGGACGCACGTCGCGTCTCCTTGGTGATGTCGAGAGTTGCCCGTGACCGTCTGCCGGGACCGGCCGCGGGTTCGTTGCGTTGAGTCCCCAACCAAATAGATCGAGGAAATTGCCTTTATGAAAACCACAAAACTGTCGCTGCTGGCCGCCGCCACGGCGCTCTGCCTGCTCTCCACCCAGGCCGCCTTTGCGCAAAAGAAGTATGACACCGGCGCCTCCGACACCGAGATCAAGATCGGTAATGTCGAGGCCTATAGCGGCCCCGCATCCGCCTATGGCGTCATCGGCAAGACCGAGGAAGCCTATTTCAAGATGATCAACGATCAGGGCGGTATCAACGGCCGCAAGATCAACTGGATCTCCTATGACGACGGCTACTCGCCGCCGAAGACCGTGGAGCAGATCCGCAAGCTGATCGAGAGCGACGAGGTGTTCCTGGTGTTCAACGCGCTGGGCACGCCGACCCAGACCGCGGTGCAGAAGTATCACAACGCCAAGAAGGTGCCGCAGCTCTTCCTCGCCACCGGCGCCAGCAAATGGAACGATCCGAAGGAGTTTCCGTGGACCATGGGCTTCCAGCCGAGCTACCGCGTCGAGGCGCGGATCTTCGGCAAGTACATCCTGAAGGCCAAGCCAGACGCCAAGGTCGCGATCTTCTATGCCAATGACGATTTCGGCAAGGACTACCTGGTCGGCCTCAAGGAGGTGCTCGACAAGTCGAGCGCCAAGATCGTCGCCGAGGAAAGCTACGAGACGACCGAGCCGTCGATCGATTCCCACATCGTCAAGCTGAAGGACACCGGCGCCGACGTGTTCGTCAACATCTCGACGCCGAAATTCGCCGCGCAGGCGATCAAGAAGATCGCCGAGCTCGGCTGGAAGCCGATGCAGGTGATGACCGACGTCTCGATCTCGATCGGCGCCGTGATGAAGCCCGCCGGGCTCGAAGCGTCCGAAGGCGTGCTGTCGGCCGGCTATTTGAAGGACGCCTCCGATCCGCAGTGGAAGAATGACGAAGGCATGAAGAAGTTCATGGCCTTCGCCGAGAAGTACATGCCGGGTGCCAATCTGTCGGACGCCAACCTGGTCTATGGCTACGCCGCGGCGCAGACCATGGTGCAGGTGCTGAAGCAGTGCGGCGACAATTTGACCCGCGAGAACGTGATGAAGCAGGCCGCCAGCCTGAAGGATTTTGCGCCGGATACGCTGATCCCCGGCATCAAGATCAACACCAGCGCGACCGATTTCGCCCCGGTCGAGCAGCTCAAGATGATGCAGTTCAAGAACGGACAGTGGGAGCTGTTCGGCGACATCATCAGCGCCGAGACCGGCGGCTAGCGCCGATCGGACGACACGGTACGTCAGTCGTTGCGAAGCCGCCCGTTCGGGCGGCTTCGTTCGCTTTGCAGATTGATCGGCGGATGAGGTTTCTCACCGTCACCCTGAGGAGCCGCGAAGCGGCATCTCGAAGGGTCGACGGCCCCCGCTGGTGGCCGTGCATCCTTCGAGACGCGCTACGCGCTCCTCAGGATGACGGAACGCCTGCTTGTGATCCTGTCCGAAATTCCTAGATAACCAGGTAGGCTGCGCCGAACACGGACTGTCGAACCGATGGATTCCAACGTTCATTATTTGCCGCTGACGCCGGGGTTCTTCTCGATCCTGGTGTTCGCCGCCCTGGCGCTGGTGGTGCTGATCCAGCTGCGCATCCTGCGCTACGCCTATATGCGGCTCGGCATCGGTCCCGGCGTCGCGTTGCTGCTGCTGTTCGGCTCGCTGATCGGCAGCTATTTCAACATTCCGATCACGGTGCTGTCCGGACCGCCGGTGCGATCGGGGCAGATCGTCGACTTCTTCGGCATGCGCTACGTCGTGCCTTATCTGGCGTCGCCGAGCACGATCCTCGCCATCAACGTCGGCGGCGCGGTGATTCCGACGATCATGTCTGCTTATCTGATGTTGCGCTATCAGCTCTGGCTGAGGGCTGCGACCGCAACATTCGTCATCGCGGCCATCGTCCATGCCAGCGCGACGCCGGTGCCGGGAATGGGGATCGCCGTCCCCGTGTTCGTGCCGGTCGTGGCCACCGCCATCCTCGCGCTGCTGCTGTCGCGTGAATACGCCGCGCCGCTGGCCTATATCGGCGGTTCGATGGGCACGCTGCTCGGCGCCGATCTATTGAACCTCGACAAGATCGGCAGCCTCGGCGCGCCGATTGCGTCGATCGGCGGCGCCGGCACGTTCGACGGGATTTTCCTGACCGGCATTCTGGCCGTGCTGATCGCGGGCGTCGTCGCGCCCGCGCGGCCGAGACCGGCGTGATCTCTTCCGAGCTTATGCCGGCAGGAAGATCGCGAACGGTTCGTCGATGGTGCGACGCAGGTGCTCATTGTAGAGCGCAAAGTTCGCGTCGTCGGCCGACACCCGGCCGAGGCTCGGCTTCGGCACGTTCTTGATCGGCAGGAATGCGATCGGCGCGGCGACCGGCGTCAGCAGCGAGCCGCGGCCGGCGAGCAGCGTCGTGATGATGCCGTACATTTCGCCGGAGTTGCGCGGGCGCGACACCGTGATCACGCGATGCTGGCCGTGCCGGTTGGTGACGAGATAGACGAAGCCGGATTCATTCGGCACCGCCACCTCGCCATACTGGGTGTAGTCGGAATCCTGCCGCTCGCCCTCGCGGAAGCCGAGCGATGATGCCGCCTCGTCCCAGGCGATCTCGGTCCGATAGGCATAGAGTGCGCCCGGCTCACCGAACGACGGACGCACCGTGATGTAGGTGCCCTCGATCCGTGCCACCGCGCGGCGGGAATAGGATCCGAGACTGTCGGGCGCGATCCCGCCATTGGCGGGCGCGAGCACCGAGATCGCCTCGGGTAGCTTGCGCAACGACACGCCGAGCGCCTGCTCGAGCCGCACCGTGGTCGCGAGCGTGAACGGGCGGCGGCCGCCGAGCACTTTCTCCAATGTCGACAGGCTGAGCTTGGCCTGCTCGGCCAGCGTCTGCCGCGAGATGCGGCGGCGCGCGATCTCCTCGCGGATGGTCTCTGCGACCTGGAGGCTCTGCTCGGCGGACAGCTGCTTGTCAGGCGTCGGCATCGTGCTCCTGCGCGGGTTCCCCATGAATCGGCACAGTCTAGCAGACCGGACAATCCATCACAAAACCGCACAAACCCGCCTCGGCCGGCGGCGGACGGCGCCGGCCGGCGGCCAATCATTGCCGATCATTCTGCTCGCGCCAAAACCGCCGTTCTCCATGATCGCGAGGCAGCGAAAGTCTCGCTCGGGAGTGACGAAGATGACGATTTACGATGCATGTGAGAGCAGTCCGCAGATCCGCATGTCGCGCAGGATGCGCATTGCGCTGTTCTTCCTGGTGGAAGGTGTCGCCGCGCTGGCAATCGGCTTTGCGGCGCTGTTCCTGAGCTTCGACCCGGTGTGGTCGGCCGAGCTGCCGCAACAGGCGGTACTGCGGCCATCTGATGCGCGCTCCGGCTCGCTGCTGTTCAAGACCAACGACGGCTACAAGGACGCGCTGAGGCTCGGCATCGATGTCGATCTCACCGTGTCGGGCCCGACCGTCCGCGCCCGCGTCACGCAGATCTTCCGCAACCCGACCAAGGACTGGGTCGAGGCGACCTATGTCTACCCGCTGCCGGCGGGCGGCGCGGTCGACACGCTGAAGATAGTGGTCGGCGACCGCATCGTGGTCGGCGACATCAAGGAGCGGCAGCAGGCCCGCGCCATCTATGAGCAGGCCAAGCAGAACGGCCAGAAGGCTGCGCTGACCGAGCAGGAGCGGCCGAACATCTTCACCAACTCGGTCGCCAATATCGGCCCCGGCGAAACCGTGCTGGTGCAGATCGAGTATCAGGAGCCGGTGCAGCAGAACGGCAACGAATTCTCGCTGCGGGTGCCGATGGTGGTCGGCCCGCGCTACAATCCGCGCCCGGTGGTGCAGAGCGTCGATCTCCGCGCCGATGGCAGCGGCTGGGGCGCGACCACGACCGATCCAGTGCCGGATCGCGATCGCATCGCCTCCGAGGTGCTCGATCCCGCGACCAATGCGCCGATCAATCCCACCAACATCACGGTGCATCTCAACGCCGGCTTCCCGCTCGGCGAGGTGAAGAGCCACTTCCATCAGGTCAAGATCGACAGCCCCGACAGCGCCACGCGCGTCATCAAGCTCGCCGAAGGCCCGGTGCCGGCCGATCGCGATTTCGAGCTGACCTGGAAGCCGGCCGCAGAGAAGGCGCCGTCGGTCGGGCTGTTCCGCGAGCATGTCGGCAATTCCGATTATCTGCTGGCCTTCATCACCCCGCCATCGGTCGAGCAGGCGCAACAGAAGCCGCTGCCGCGCGAGGTGATCTTCGTGATCGACAATTCCGGCTCGATGGGCGGCACCTCGATCATCCAGGCCAAGGCGAGCCTGCTCTACGCGCTCGGCCGCTTGCAACCCACCGATCGCTTTAACGTGATCCGCTTCGACGACACCATGGACACCCTGTTCCCGTCGCCGGTCGCGGCCAACAGCGCCAACATCGGCAACGCGACGTCCTTCGTCAGCGCGATCCAGGCGCGCGGCGGCACCGAGATGGTGCCGGCAATGCGCGCAGCGCTGTCCGACACCAACCATGACGACGCCGATCATGTCCGCCAGGTCGTGTTCCTGACCGACGGCGCCATCGGCAACGAGCAGCAATTGTTCGAGACCATCAACGCGCTGCGGGGCCGCTCGCGGGTGTTCATGGTTGGCATTGGCTCGGCGCCGAACACCTATCTGATGACGCGCGCTGCCGAGCTCGGCCGCGGCACCTTCACCCATATCGGCTCGGTCGAGCAGGTCGACGAGCGCATGCGCGACCTGTTCGCCAAGCTGGAGAATCCCGCGGTGACCAATCTCGCCGCAAAGTTCTCCGACGCGACCGCCGACCTGACCCCGTCGGCACTGCCCGACGTCTATCGCGACGAGCCGCTGGTGCTGGCCGCAAAGCTCGACAAGCTCGCCGGCTCGGTCGAGATCAAGGGCCGCATCGGCGACCGTCCGTGGAGCGTAACGCTGCCGCTCGCCAACGCCGCCGAGGGCAAGGGCCTGTCGAAACTGTGGGCGCGCCGCAAGATCGCGGATGCAGAGGTCGCGCGCACGACGCGGCAGGAGAGCCCTGAAGATGCCGACAAGGCCATCCTCGCGCTGGCGCTGGAGCATCAGCTCGTCACGCGGCTGACCAGCCTCGTCGCGGTCGACAAGACGCCGAGCCGTCCCGAAGGCGAGCCGCTGAAGCTCTCCGAACTGCCGCTCAACCTGCCCGCCGGCTGGGACTTTGCAAAAGTGTTCGGTGAGCGTCAGGACCTGCCGGCCGTACCGGGCGAGCGCCGCGCCGACGGGAGCGACGGCAAGATGCAGCTCGCCGCGCTGAAGCGGTCCCCGGTCGCGAAGCAAGGTCCTGGCACGATCCTGCTGCCGAAGACGGCGACCGATGCCGAACTGAAGATGATCGCGGGTGTGATCATGCTCACGGTCAGCCTTCTGCTTCTGGTGTTCAACCGGCGTCAGACGTCGCCCCAATGACGTCGGATGAGAGGAGGAGGTGCCCCCCGACCTCCTCCTTCAAAGAGCGCGCGCGGCCTTCCCACCCGTCCCCCAGGGGCCGCGCGCGCCACTCTTTCTCAACCGTCATTGCGAGCGAAGCGAAGCAATCCATGTCACCGTTCGGGGAAAGATGGATTGCTTCGTCGCTTCGCTCCTCGCAATGACGAGGATTGCTGCAAATGCGCCGCTTCGTCCTCCCCCTCGCCTTCGCGCTCATCGGCCTGATCCTGTTCGGCCAGGGCACTTATATCCACGGCAAGGCGCTGCTCGCGCAGGTGCTGCTGGAGCGCGCCTTCGCACGGACGATCGCGACCGGCCAGCCGGTGAAGCCATGGAGCTGGGCCGATACCTGGCCGGTGGCCCGGATCGAGGTGAAGCGCCTGCACGCGTCCGCGATCGTCCTCGCCGGCAGCAGCGGCCAGGCGCTGGCATTCGGTCCCGGCCATGTCGAGCAGAGCGTCGATGCCGGCGAGCCGGGTGTCGCGGTCTATTCCGCGCATCGCGACACCCATTTCCGCTTTCTCAGGGATGTCACGATCGGCGACGAGATCGAGGTCACGCGAAGCGACGGCAAAATCTTCCGCTACCGGGCCGATCGCAGCTCGGTGGTCCGCTTCGACCAGTCCGGCATCGATCCGCTGACCGACCGGTATGAACTCGTGCTGTCGACATGCTGGCCGTTTGACGCGCTCACGTCGGGTCCCGAGCGTTACCTGTTGCATGCGACCATGATCGAACCGAATTCGAGTCCGGCCGAATCGGGTTCCTGAGGTACATGAATTTTGCGCATGCCGGGATATCGCGTGTGACGCCCTGACTTGCGCCAGCGTGAGTTGCTACCCCCTTCCCTCAGCCATAAAAACAATGAAAAATCGGGCCCTGCGGTGATCGACCGTGGGCCAGAGGAAACAGAACAATACAACAAGGATAAGGGCAGGCTCCATGGAAGCTCTCGCAAGCACCGCGTCTCATGTGTCCCACAAATGGGCGCCGCCTGCTGACGCCAGCGATATCGTCAAGAGCATCCATGCGATGCTGCACCCGCGCAACATCGTGCTGGTCGGCGCCACCGACAAGCCGGGCAACTACGCCGAACGAATCTGGAACAACCTGGTCAAGTACCAGTATGCCGGCGGCCTGTTTCCGATCAACGCCAAGCGGGAAACGATCTGGGGCGTCACCTGCTACAAGGATTTCGCCAGCCTTCCCGAAAAGCCCGACCATGTGCTGGTGCTGGTGCCGGCGCGCTTCGCGGTGCAGGTGATCCGCGACGCGGCCGCGGCCGGCGCGCGTTCGGCGACCATCGTCACCTCGGGCTTCAGCGAGTTGCAGGATGAAGAGAGCCAGCGGCTCGCGGTCGAGCTGAAGCAGGCGATCAAGGAGACCGGGCTTGCGGTCACCGGCCCGAACTGCCTCGGCAATCTGAGCGCCGGCGAGAACCTGTTCACCAATATCGACGATCGCATCGTCACCATGGAGCCGGGCGCAGTGGCGATCGCCGGCCAATCCGGCGCGATCGTGATGGCGATCCGCCAGGCGCTGGAGGATCGCGGTGTCGGCGTCGGTTACATGGTGACGACCGGCAATGAATCCGGGCTCGAGACGCCGGACCTGATGAGCTATTTCGCCGCCGATCCGAGCATCCGCGTCATCGTGGTCTATCTCGAAGGCGTCAGGAACACGAAGGTGTTCCGCGATGCCTGCAAGGCGGCACGCGCCGCCGGCAAGCCCGTCATCGCACTCAAGCTCGGCGCCTCCGAAGGCGGCCGTGCCGCGGCGATGGCGCATACCGGCGCGCTCGCCGGTTCGATCGAGACGTTCGACGCAATCTCGACCCGCGAGGGCGTGATCCGCGTGCGCGGGCTGGATGAACTGATCGAAACCACCGAGTGCTTCGTCCATGCCGACCCGCCGAAGGGCAATCGGCTTGCGGCAGTGTCGCTCTCGGGAGGCAAGCGCGGACTCTTGATCGACGCATTCTATTCCGCCGGGCTCAATTTCGCGCCGCTGAGCGAGAGCGCATCGGAGCAACTGGCGAAGATGCTCGGCCCCGGCAGCATCGTCGGCAACCCGCTCGACGCCGGCTTCGCCGCGGTGGTCGATCCCTCCGTCTACATGAAGTCGATCAAGATCATGATCGACGATCCCGACACCGACATCGTCATCATCGATGCCGAGCTGCCGAAGGCGCCGCACGAGCTGCGCGAGCGCAACCTGAAGATCGTCAACGAGATGGCGGGCCAGGCCAACAAGCCGGTGATCTATATCAGCGCGATGTCGATCGGCTTCACCGAGTTCACCAAGGGATTGCGCAAGTCGTTGCCCAACATCGCGGTCATGCAGGGTCTCGACCGCGCGGTCGGCGCGATCAAGTCGCTGATTGAATATGCCGGCCTGCGCAAGGAGGTGCCCGACATCGTGTCGAGCTCGAAGGCCTCGGCACGCGCTGTGCTGGAGAAGACGCTGAAGGCCGCCAACGGCGCCGCCGCGCTCGACGAGGTCGCCTCGAAGGCGCTGCTCAAGGCCTATGGCATCCCGATCTCGAAGGAAGACGTCGCGCAGACCGCGGCGGAAGCCGTGAAGATCGCCAAGCAGATCGGCTTCCCGGTGGTCGCCAAGGTGGTCAGCCCCGACATCCTGCACAAGTCGGATATCGGGGGCGTGGTGCTGAACCTCGCCAACGCCGCCGAGGTAAAGAAAGCATTCAACGACATCACCGCGCGGGTGAAGAAGCTGAAAGGCAAGCCGAAGCTCGAGGGCATCCTGATCGCGCAGCAGGTCAAGGCCGATCTCGAGCTCGTGGTCGGCGCCTCGCTCGATGCCGAAATGGGGCCGGTGGTGCTGTTCGGCACCGGTGGCGTCGATATCGAATTGATGAAGGACGTGGCGCTGGCCGGCGCGCCCCTCGATGCCGCCGAGGCGAAGGAGCTGATCGCGAAGACCAAGGCCGGCATCAAGTTGAAGGGCTATCGCGGCAAGCCCGCACTGCACGAGGCGTCGGCGGTGAAAGCGCTGGTCGGGCTCTCCAACCTGATGGCCGACGCCGGCACCCGCATCGCCTCGATCGACGTCAACCCGTTCCTGATCAACAGCAAGCTCGGCGTCGCCGTCGACGGCCTGATCGTGCTCAACAACGCCGCCGCAAACAAGGCGGCGGGGCACTAGGCTCGGGCGCGGGCTCTCTCAGTCCCGTCATCCTGAGGGGCGCGTAGCGCGTCCCGAAGGATGCACGGCCCTACTGTGGCCGATTCATCCTTCGAGGCTCGCTCCGCTCGCACCTCAGGATGACGGAACTTGGTGCGCGCCCGCGGCTTCATCAGCGTGTAGGGTGGGCAAAGGTGCATTTCGGACAGCCGCGCCCTAGAAGCTCGCGCCCCATTGCAGCGCGGTCTGCATCACCCAGTCGCGATAGAGCGTCAGCGGCGTCACGCCGGTGATGCCGCCGCAGCCGTCGCTGCCGTTCGGGCCGGTGGACCAACTCACGACGCCGACGATCACGGGGCCGCCTTGCTTGTCCTCGAACACAGGCGCACCGGAATCGCCGGTGCAGGCGCCGAGCCCGTCGCGCACGCCCTGCCCGACCGGATCGACCAGCCGGATCTGTAGCGTGCCGGGCTTGCCGCTCGCGATCAGGCCGGCGACACGAATGCTGCCGCCGCTCTTGCCGTCGCCACGCACGGTGACGCCGACTCCAGCGATAGTAAAGCGGCCGCCGACCTGGATCGGAATGTTGGGCATGCCGAGCACCGCCGGCGCCTTGCCCGCGGCCGACACCGCGAGTTGCAGCAGCGCGACGTCCGCGGTTGCGACGTGATTGGCCATCGCCTGCATCCGAAAGCCGGGATGGATCGCGACCGTCCTGACGTCCTGCAATTTCGGTTGCCGGTCCGGACCAGAGTCGACGATCTTGTAGTCGGCGCCGGGCTGCACGCAATGCGCGGCGGTCAACACCACCTTCGGTGCGATCAGCGCGCCGGTGCAGAAATTGCCGCGCGAGCCAACGATGGTGACGACAGAGCGCGCAACGCCGTCGGTCGAGGGCGCACCGCCACCGACAATCGCCGATGCCGGCGTTGCCATCAACAGGGTCAGGAGGGCTGTCGCTCGAATCAATCTCGTCATGGAATCCCGTCGATTTGCATCGGAACTGATCAGATCCGAGGCGCGACATTGCGTCGCTCACACACGGCCTCGGCGAACACACGATGTCGTACAGAGCATCCGGGCCTGTGCGCGTCAATTGTCTAAATATTGAGCCGTCGATGACTACAGCGTTGACGTCGCCGCCAGATTCCCGCACCGCCATCACGCACGGCACGCCGCGTCACCGCTCCTGTCTCGATACGCGCCCAGGGACGACCCGCGCCGCGCGTTCCAGACCACGCTCCGAATGTGAACTGCCTCTCTTGATCATGCGATCATCGAGGCCGTAATTTCGTCCCGATATTGATACAACCTCTGGCAGCATACCGCATACTTACCTTCATGACTTTCTGGATGCCGGTGCCGTGACTTTTCATACGGCTTTTCCATCCGCCATTTTATTGAGTTCGAGGATAATGATGAGGATCGCGGTCGTCACGCCGATCAGGCTGTTCAGCGAGGGGCTTACCTCGAGTTTCCAGGACCACGCCGAGTTTGCGATCGAGGCTGCGGCTTCCGATCTCGCCGGCCTGCGCGAGGCACTCGAAACCAGCAGCGTCAATGTCATCCTGATCGACGTCACACAGGGCATCGATCTCGACGAAGTGCGCGTAATCGCGAGCCAAAATGCGGACATTGCCCTGGTCGCGCTCGGCCTCAACGAGGACCGGCGTGACGTGGTCCGCTGCGGCCGCGCCGGGTTCAGCGGCTATATTTCCCGCAACGCCAGCTTTGACGAACTCTGCCGCGCGCTGTCGGACGTCGCATCGGGACGGCTCGCTTGCAGCGCCGAGATTTCCGGCGGCCTGCTGCGAGCGCTGTTTTGCATGGAGCGTCAGACGGATACGATCGAAGCGGAGCAGGGGCTGACGCGCCGCGAAAGCGAAGTCCTGAAGCTCATTGGACAGGGCATGTCCAACAAGGAGATCGCGCGCGATCTCAATCTGAGCCTCGCGACGGTCAAGCATCATGTCCATCACGTATTGCAGAAGCTCGGCCTGCCGCGCAGGACCCAGGCGATGCGGCGGGTGCGCGAAGCACCGTGGATCGCGACCTTCGCGCCCGCTGCCGACCGGCGGCGCGAGCTGGACTGACGGCAATATCCTGAATTCCGTATTCAGCCGGCGACGGCGTGTTCGCGCGCCGGCGCTCAACGCGGCTCGTCACGTGCAGGCGCACGCAACTTGCGCCGTCAGATGATCCGAACCCAACCCTTTGATCGATCTTTTGCGGCGCGCGATCGATCTCCTGGATCGATCTCCTGGATCGATCGATCCCTATCGTCGGCTCGATCCTTTCTGATCCACCGCGGCGAATAGGTTGTTCGCGGCAGACCTGCCACAACAGCACCAGCGCAACGACATTCTGCCGATTTTCGTTCGTTGCCTGAATCCAATTGCCGCGAAAAGCGGATCGGCTGCGCGGACGCGCGGCGGATCGGTCGGGAATCATTTCATGAATCCAGTTGCCGAGATCGCTGGTCTGGCTGCCTTGTGGCAGAGAACGTCGGGTGGCGATCCCGCGGTGAAGATCGCGATCATCGACGGCCCCGTCGACCTCAATCATCCCTCGCTCAGGCAGGCCCGTGTCGCGATGGGTGGCGAGTTCGTCGCGCCGTCTTCGCCGACGATCCAGTCCGAGCACGGCACCCATGTCACGAGCGTGCTGATGGGCACGCCCGGCAGCCCGGTGCTTGGCGTCGCGCCGAATTGCAGCGCCACCGTGTTCTCGATCTATCGCGAGAATGCCGGCGGCCAGATCGAGCCGTCCTCGCAGAGTACTCTCGCGCTCGCGATCAACCAGGCGCTCGCCGTCGGCGCCGACATCATCAACATCAGCAGCGGCCAGCAGTCCGTGACCGGACAGGCCGACCGCATCCTGGTCGATGCGGTGCGCGCCTGCGAACGCGCCGGCAAGCTGATCGTCGCCGCCGCCGGCAATGACGGCTGCCGCTGCGTTCAGGTGCCGGGCAGCCTCGCCTCGGTGCTCGCGGTCGGCGCATGCGATCTGGCCGGCAATCCGCTGCCGTTCAGCAATTTCGGCGACGCCTATCTCGAGAACGGCATCCTGGCGCCGGGCGAGAACATCGCCGGCGCCTCGCCGGTCCGCAATGTCAGCCTGCGTTCGGGAACGAGCTTCGCCGCGCCGATCGTCACCGGCGTCGTCGCGCTGCTGCTTTCATGCCTGCGCCAAAACGGACGCAAGGCCGATCCGCAAGCCGTCCGTGCCGCGCTGCTCGAAAGCGCCGTGCCCTGCCGCAGCGACAGCGGCGCTTCGCGCTGTCTCGCCGGACGGCTCGATATTCCCGCGGCTGTCGCCGCCCTGCTTGGCGAGCAGGCGGACGCCGTCATGCCGTCGGGTGCCACGGCCGCGCCTCCCCGCTTCTGGGGAGTGACCGCGCGCCCTTTCGTCCAACCGTCATCCGCCGCTCAGCCAACTGCAACCAGAGAGGGTTCCATGGGAGATCTATCAGCAATGTCTGCACCATCGGCTCCGCGCATCTTCGGGCCGGACGGCTCGGTCCTGCGAAGCAGCGCCGGGATCACGCCAAGCGAGGCCCAGCCGGCCGCACCTGCGGCCATGGCGGCCCCCGTTGATCACGGCGTCGTCGCCGCGCCGATCGCAGCGCCCGCGCCCTATCCGTACCACGCCCCTTATCCCGGCGGCGACATGGTCTGGATGCCGGCACCAGCGCCGCAGATGGTGATGCCGCCGATGATGATGCCGCAGATGGCGATGCCAGCCGCCGGCATGATGCCGCAAACCTGGCTGCAACCGCAGCAATTGCCGGCACTGATGCCGAGCAATGCGTATCCCGTCGCAGTGCCGCAGGCGCTGCCGATGTATGAAGCCCCCGCGGTGCGGACCAGCGAGAAGAGCTGCGGCTGTGGCGGCGGCATGCGCCCGCAGGGCGCGACGCCGGAGTCCACCGGTCAGCTCGCCTTCCCGATCGGCAGGTTGTTCTACGATTTCGGCAAGGAAGCCCGCCTCGATTACTTCGTGCAGGCGATCGCCAACTGGCGCGACAGCCTGATCGGACGCGGCGATCCGGCATTCGGACCGGAGCGCGATCGCTCCGGCGATACGTCGGCCCCCTACAATCCGGCGATCATGGCGCGCTATCTGCTGAACCAGGCCGAAGGCGAGACCGCGACGCCGGCCGGCGCCGGCAACAACTTCCCGGACGCCGACGCGATCACCTGGACGATGACGATCGATTCGATCCCGATCTACGCGATCAAGCCGCTCGATGTGTTCGGTCTCGGGTTCTTCGCCGCGCTGATCCTCGCGCTGTGGCACCAGGAAGTCTCGCACGACGATCCGGCGACGACCCGCACGGTGGTGATCGCGACAGCGGCCGTGGCCGAAGCCGATGCGCGACCGGTCACGCCCCCGGCATTCCCGCCGCGCGGCGGTGTTGCGCGGGTCTCGATGGCCGGCTGGGTCGACAGCACCAACACGACCAAGCTGCTGAACGGCACCGTCGTGCCGACGCTGGTGACCGATTGGCGCGGCTTCTACCAGTGGGATCTCTACACGCTGTTCGGACCCGACGCCGACACCTGGCCGGCCGGCGCCGAGGGCTTCCTCGAGCGGATCTACAATGAGTTCCGCAATGTCGGCCTCTCGCCGCAGGATCGCGCGCTGAACTACTCCGCGATGAACGCCTACAACACGCGGAAGATCTTCAGCGACGTCGCCAAGAAGGGCCTGCGGCTCGACACTGTCGAGGTCGACCAGAGCGTGATCTGCCGCCCCGACTCGATCTGCCACGACGTGACCTACCGCTTCTTCAACCCGACGCAAGTCCTGACCCAGGCGCGCGAAGTCTATCAGTACACGATCGACGTGAGCGACGTGGTGCCGGTGGCGGTCGGGCCGCTGCGGAACTGGCAGGTCTATTGACGCGATTGCTCCTCTGCGTCCGGAGGAGATCAGAACGTGGCGCGAATTGGCGTCACGTGGTTCAGGGGATCGACGCGATGAGCGATCCCCTGGGCGACGTCCAGCGACGGCTGCCCCGGTCGGTGCTCACCTCCCGTAGTCGCCGTCAATTCAAACCGAAAGAAGGAGCTGAACATGTACGCAAGGAACGACTTTGAGACCTTCGGCAGCGTGCGTAGCCCGATCCAGTGTGAGGGCATCGAGCGCGGTCCGAAGCGGATTGCCGAAGTGGCGACCAACGGTTCGGTCAACCCGCAGGGCTGGCAGGACATCGTCGGTGGCGTTGTGCAGGCGCTGCCGGGCGTCCTCGGTGCTTTCGGCATCTGATCGCCAAACTCGGGGCCCGGCGCAGTCGGGCCCCACCCCTGCCGAGAGGAGGCTGCCATGATGGAAAAATCCACCGCCAAGAGCCCACAGCAACCGCGGAACGGTCGCCGGATCGAACCCTCCGGAAAGATCGTCGTATCGTCAGTCGTGACCCATGCCGCGCTGCTCGCCGCGATCAGCGACCGCAACCCGATCATCGCCAAACGCACCACATCCGACGAGGACAAGTCCTGAGGTCCAAATCCTGAAACTATCGTCATCACCGAACCTATGGAGCCGATGCCATGGCAAGAACGCCCCGCAAATCCGGATCCGACAGCGCCGCCTCTCCGCCGCCGGCGGAAGCGCCATCCGCAGCGTCGAGCATAGCCGACGCGCGGCGCCCGTTGGAGGCAGCCGTTGTCGCCCGTCCGAAGATCGCCACCACGCCCGCCCCGCCGACCACGTCGAGTTACATGGCGCCGCCGCAAGGCCCCGGCGCTCCGCAGCAGATGCGCCATGACGGCTCGCCGCATTCGGAGGCGCGGCTCAACACCGCGATGAAGATCCTGCTCGACCCCACCGCCCGCGCAATGCCGAGCAAGGTCTACTCCGGACAGGCGCGAAACTGGACGCGTCGGCCGTGATCGGCGTCGCGCACTGATTATCGCTGCGATCCGCTGCCCAGGCCTGCAACGGCCCGCCCGATTGGCGGCGCGGCCGTTGCCATTTGTCGGAGAGAGACATGGACCAGAACGGCAATTCTCCTCGCATCAATCTGCGTCGCGCCGCCTTCACATGCGTGGGCCTCGGATCGCTCCTCTTTCTCGCGGCCGGTACCATGCGATGGGCCGGCGGCTGGGTGTTCCTCGCCGAGATCACGATCGGCGGGCTGATCACCGAAGCCTGGCTCGCCAGGCATGATCCGGGATTGCTGGCCGAGCGGCGTACCGCGCGCGGCCAGGCCGGGTGGGATCGCGTCATCACCTCGATCATGCCGTTATTGTGGCTGACATGGCTGCCGCTGATGGCGCTCGACGCGATGCGCTACCAGACCTCGTTCATCCCGTTCTGGCTGCAATGCGCCGGCGCCGTCATGATCGCGGCATCGTTCTACATCGTCTACCGGACCTACCGGGAGAACAGCTACGCCGCGCCGGTGGTGAAAATCCAGCGCGAGCGCGGGCACGCCGCGGTGACCACGGGGCCTTACGCCTATGTGCGCCACCCGATCTACGCCAGCGGCCTGCTGACCTATCTCGGCACGCCGCTGCTGCTGGGATCCTGGTGGGGCCTCGTCATCGTGCCGGTGATGATGGCGTTGCTTGGCCTGCGGTCGATGATGGAGGAGCGGATGCTCACCGCCGAGCTCGATGGCTATGCCGAGTATCTCACCCGCGTGCGCTACCGCCTGGTGCCGATGGTGTGGTGAGTCTTCCGCGCGGCGGAGTTTGCCGCGAACTGGCGGCTTGCCTGACCGGCGCCACTTCCAATAAAGAGGGCTTGACGCGCGTTTCCCTGTCTTCCGCCGAACCGGCGGAAGAACCGAGGCGAAGCCGCCGCTTTGCAACGGGCAGGGATTTTGATGATCGAGGCAGTGATCTGGGATTTCGGCGGCGTCTTGACCACCTCGCCGTTCGAGGCATTCGCGCGCTATGAGACCGAGCGCGGCCTGCCGATCGACATCATCCGCCGCACCAACGCCGCCAACCATCTCGAGAACGCCTGGGCCAAGTTCGAGCGCGCCGAGATCGGTATCGACGCGTTCGACGAGCTGTTCGCATCGGAATCGAAGGCGCTCGGCGCCGAGGTGCGCGGCAAGGACGTGCTGCCGCTGCTGTCCGGCGACCTGCGGCCCGAAATGGTCGAGGCGCTGAAGCGCATCAAGGCGAAATTCAAGACCGGCTGCATCACCAACAACCTGCCGTCGAATGCGATCGGCAGCCACAGCGGACGCACGCTGTATGTCGCCGAGGTGATGGCGCTGTTCGATCACGTCATCGAGTCCGCCAAGATCGGCCTGCGCAAGCCCGATCCGCGCATCTACCGGATGATGGTGGAGACGCTCCAGGTCAATCCAAACAACTGCGTCTATCTCGACGATCTCGGCGTCAATCTGAAGCCGGCGCGCGAGATGGGCATGACCACGATCAAGGTCGCGAACGCCGCGCAGGCGATCTCCGAGCTCGAGGCCGCGACCGGCCTCACGCTGAGGTGAAGTCGGTTCCGGCCACATTCACCGGGCATTCAGCCAAAGCTTCCTAATCATAAGCCTCTTTCCTGATCTGAGCGTGTTTCCGGAAACAGCATCCCCGTTTCCGGACGATGCTTGCGGAGGCAGATTCCATGAAACGTCTCGTCGTCGCCCTCGTCTCGGCCGGCTCCCTGCTGGTCTCGTTCGCGGCTCTCGCGCAATCGACCCCGGCCCCTGCCGCAGCAGCGCCAGCGGCGGCTCCCGCGCAGGAGAGCACTGCTGCGGCCGCGCCCGTGCCCGGCGCCAAGCGCGCAGCCTGCCAGAGCTCCACCCAGGCGCTGAAGGGTCAGGACAAGCGCGACCAGATGCAGCTCTGCATGGCGCAGGCGCATCTCGACTGCCTGAAACAGGCCATCGACCAGAAGATCACCGGCCCGCAGCGCAAGGATTTCGTGAAGAGCTGCGCCGGCTAGCGGCAGCGTCTCAGCCGTATTGCGCTCGGCGGAAATACCCCGAACCATGCGCTAACCCCAGCCTTTGGTCTCCAGCCATCGCGGGCCAAACGAGCCTTGTGCTTTGCCCGCAACGGGCGCAGAACAGGTCCGAGTTCAAGGTAATTCGGAGCTGACCCTCGTGGCTGATACCAGGCCCACCGCCTCGATCGAGGCCGTGGAAAGCGGCCTCGCCGCGCAAGGCTATATTGCAAGCCGGCAGATCGCGACCGCGGTCTATCTGTCGCAGCAGATCGAGAAGCCGATCCTGGTCGAGGGCCCTGCCGGCGTCGGCAAGACCGAGCTGGCCAAGGCGATCGCCGCCTGGCGCGGCATGAAGATGATCCGCCTGCAATGCTATGAGGGCCTCGACGAGGCCAAGGCACTGTATGAGTGGAAATACGCCAAACAGCTGCTCTACACCCAGATCCTGAAGGATAAGCTCGGCGAGGTGCTCGGCGGCGCGCAGACGCTGGCGGCGGCACTCGACCAGCTCCACACCTTCGGCGACGTGTTCTTCTCCAAGGAGTTTGTCGAGCCGCGGCCGCTGTTGCAGGCGCTGGAGCAGCCGGCCGGCTGCGTGCTCTTGATCGACGAGATCGACAAATCGGACGCCGAATTCGAATCGCTGCTTTTGGAGATCCTCTCGGACTTCCAGGTCACGATCCCCGAGCTCGGCACCGTCTCCGCGGTGGCGCCGCCGACCGTGATCCTGACCTCGAACAGCGAACGCGACCTCGGCGACGCCCTGAAGCGGCGCTGCTTGCATCTGCATATCGGTTTCCCCGAGCAGAAGCTGGAAGAGCGCATCGTCGAGAGCCGGGTGCCCGGCATCTCGCAGACCCTGCGCAAGCAGATGGTCGGCTTCATCCACGAGATCCGCTCGCTCGACCTGAAGAAGCTGCCCTCGGTCAGCGAGGCGATCGATTGGGCACGCGTGCTGGTGCTGCTGCAGACGAACGAGCTCGACCACGAGATCGTCAAGGACACGCTCAACGTGCTGCTGAAATACGAGGCCGACATCGAGGCCGCGACGCCGCAGATCTCGTCCTTCATCGCCAAGGCATCGCGCCAGGGCGTGTTCAGCTAAGGCATGATCCGGAAAAGTGTGAAGCGGTTTTCCGACAAGATCATGCTCAAAGAAGGAGCTAAAGCGCGATGACAATTCAATCCAATTTCATCGCGCTTTAGAAGATGCGCGAGAACCTGCATCGCTTCTTTCGTGCGGCGCGGGGGGCCGGTGTCCGGGTCTCGCCCGCCGAAAGCATCGACGCGATGCGGGCGGTCGCCCAGGTCGGCTTTGCCGACCGCGACGTCCTGCGCGACACCTTCCTGCTGACACTCGCCAAGACCCAGGACGAGAAGCGCTCGCTCGGCGAATGCTTCGACCTGTTCTTCAGCCAGCCCGAGCCGCAGCAGGAGAGCACCGAGCAGAACAAGGCTGACGACAGCAGCGCATCCGGCGCCAACCCCTCGGCCGATGAGCATGGCGATACGTCAGGCGGCGCGGCCAACGAGAATATCGGCTCGCTGGCGCAGATGCTGCTGTCGCAGGATCGTTCCGCGATCTCGACGGCGATCGCCAACGCCTCCGGCGCCGCCTCGCTGCCCGACATCCGCTACTTCACCCAGCGCGGCATCTTCCAGACCCGTATCCTCGACGCGATGGGCATCCAGCGCCTGCGCGATGACATCGACGAGCAGACCACGCGCAATCCGGCGCTCGCCGAACGTTTGCAGGAGGCGCTCAACGGCCTGCGCGGCACGGTTCGCGACGCGGTCTCGCAGGCGCTGCTGCTCTACGGCCGCGAGGAAGCGGAGAACCTGCGCAACGAGATCCTGCGCAACGCGCCGCTGGCGCGGATCGAGCCGCGGCAGGTCGAGCAGATGCGTGCGCTGATCCGCCAGATCGCGCGGCGGCTGCGCGAACGCTATTCCAAGCCGCGCAAGCGCCAACGTCGCGGCCATCTCGACGTCCGCCGCACGCTGCGGCGCAACGCGGCCTGGGGCGGCGTGCCGTTCCTGACCGCGTGGAAGCGCAAGCACCGCGACCGACCGAAGATCGTGGCGCTGTGCGACGTTTCGGGCTCGGTCGCCCGCGTCTCGGACTTCTTCCTGCTCCTGATCCACAGCCTGCATGAGGTGGTCGACGACGTCCGTTCGTTCGCCTTCTCGGGCCATTTGATCGAGGTCAGCGACATCCTGGAATCGATGTCGCCGGAAGAGGCGATGAAGGAGATCATGTCCAAGGTCGGCTTCGGCTCGTCCGACTACGGCAACTCGTTCGCCGATTTCGAGGACAATTGGATGAGCGCGATCACGCCGCAGACCACGGTGATCGTGCTCGGCGACGCCCGCAGCAACAACCTCGATCCGCGCGCCGACATCCTGCGCCGCATCGGCGAACGCTCCAAACGGCTGGTGTGGCTCAACCCCGAGGGCCGCATGGTCTGGGGCTTCGGCGATTCCGAGATGCCGCGCTACGCGACCTTCTGCACCGCGGTGCGCCAATGCGCCACCGCACGGCAGCTCGAGCGTGCGGTGTCCGACATCGTGGCGACCTATCAATAGACGGCAGCGCCGATGACGGTCTCAGCCCGTCTCAGATCGCAATCGCTTCGTTGTGGAACAGCCAGCCGACGAAGGCGATCAGCGTCAACGCGATCGATGCGAAGATGCTCGCGAACTTGATCGTCGTGATCGCCTTCAGGACCGAAACCGAGCGCGCGGCCTCGTGCCGGTCGCCGCGCAGCAACAGCCATGCCAGCAGACAGTCCTCGATCAGGTCGCTGAGCAGATAAACCGCCGGCACCACCAGGCCGAGCGGCGCTGCGACCGGATAGAACTGCTTGAGCAAGTGCGATGACGCCGCGCCCAACGCGCCCGCCAGCGCCAGCATGACGATGAGATCGAGCGGGAACAGGATCGGAAAGACATATTTCATCCGAAGATCGGACTGCACCAGTTCGCCAAGCTGGTCGCCGGTGTAGCTCAATGTCCTCTCGGGAAAGCGAGCGCGAAATCGTTTGGCAAAGACGCGATCGGAATAGACACCGACCCACCAGAACAATCCGAACGCAATCACCACCAGACCCGCGAGAATGACCGTCACGAGGGCTTGATGGCTCATGCCGATCCGTTCCTGCCGATGATGAGAAAACTGCGGCAACCCGCAGGTAAAATGATCGCGCGCACCGGCGAAGTCCCCGAACGGGAGAGAATGTCAACGCATCACAGCAATGATCGACATTCAGATTCCCACCTTTTCCGGGGTGTGGCAATTGAATTCTACGGATAGCGCGGAGAGCGAGTATGCAGCTGGTGCCAATGGCGGCAATCGGATCGGGGCTGCGCCGGCGGCACCGGCGGTCACACCGCGTACACTAAACCGTCTTCAATTGGAGATTGAACCCTCCGCGCATCCTGCCATAGATTGGGGCCACGAATTTCACGGCGACCGCGGGGAAACGGATGCCGAAGGATATTGTGATTTGTTGCGACGGCACCGGCAACGAGATCGGCGCCAATATTTCCAACGTGCTGAAGCTGTTTCGTGTCACCGACAAGGATGACCGGCAGCGGATTTATTATCATCCGGGTCTCGGCACGATCGGCCTGCAAAACAGTTGGGGCCGCTTCAAGCAGGAGGTACGCGGCCTGTTCGGGCTGGCGTTCGGCGCCGGTCTCGACGAGGACACGCTCGGCGCCTACCAGTTTCTGTGCCGGCTCTGGGAGCCCGGCGACCGGGTCTGGATGTTCGGCTTCAGCCGCGGCGCCTATACCGTGCGGGTGCTGGCGGCTTTCGTTCGCGTGATGGGCCTGCTGCCGGTCGACCAGATCGACCTCGCGGGCTATGCGTTCTCGACCTACAAGAAGGCCAGCGCGGACGCCCAGAAGCCCGACGGCACGTTCGACGATGCGCCGCTGAAGGAGGCCTGGCATTTCAGCCAGATCGCCGGCGGCCGCAACATCGACGTCGAATTCGTCGGCGTCTGGGACACCGTCGCCTCGATCATCGTGCCGCGGCAGGACAACTTCCTGTTCGACATGCAGACCCTGCTGTTCACCCGCACCAACTCCAGCGTCAAGCGCTTCCGCCAGGCGATCTCGATCGACGAGCGGCGGCGCATGTTCCGCCTCAACCAGTGGAAGGAGCCGCAGCCCTACCGGTCGAATCCGTTCGATCCGCAGACAGAAGTGCCCCAGGACATCCGCCAGGTCTGGTTCGCCGGCGTGCACTCCGACGTCGGCGGCGGCTATCCGGAAGATGAGAGCGGGCCGTCGAAGTTTCCACTGATCTGGATGCTCGAGCAGGCCAAGGCCGCCGGGCTGCATATGGATCAGGCACTGATCGACCATCTCGCCTGGGGGTTGCCGCTGCCGCCACACAGCCACGAATATGTGCCGCCGAGCGCGACGGCCCCGCTGCACAATTCGCTGACCGGCGCCTGGGAAATCCTGGAGTGGATTCCGAAGAGCGACAAGTGGAAGGAATGGCCGGCGCGAAAGTCCGTTCTCGGCTTCTATCTGCCGCGCGGCGAGCCGCGGCCAATTCCCGAAGGCGCGACCATCCATGCCTCGGTGCTGGAACGCATCGAGCAGGTTCCGACTTACAGGCCGATCAACCTGCCGAAGAGCTACCAGGTCGAACCCATGACGCCACCGCCGGCGCCACCAACTCCGATCGCCTGAATGTACCGCTCTCGGTCACCGGGATAATTCCGACAAGGCGCTGGCGCGAGTGGCGTCCGGACCGGCACGGCTCGCTGCCGCGCCGGCGACCGCGGCAAATATCTGCGATGATCCGCGGCAACCCGACCAGGCCTCGAGTCCCGAATTGAGTTTGCCGTTGGGACGTGTATTAACACGTTCCGTTCCGGTATCGTTCGCCCGGACGAGTTCGAACACCGCCTGCTGCCCCCAAGAAAATCAGGGGAAATCGCAAGGGATCATGACTGCCCAGCCCTCCCTCGATCGCACATCCGATCCGTCTCGCGACGCGCGATCCGTGCTCAGTTCCGTGTTCGGCCTGTCGGGCTTCCGCGGCGCGCAGGAGAAGATCATCCGCCACGTCACCGAGGGCGGCAACTGCCTGGTGCTGATGCCGACCGGCGGCGGCAAGTCGCTGTGCTACCAGTTGCCGTCGCTGCTGCGTGACGGCTGCGGCATCGTGGTCTCGCCCCTGATCGCGCTGATGCGCGACCAGGTCGCGGGCCTCACCGAGGCCGGCGTCAACGCCGCGGTGCTGAACTCGACGCTGTCCTACGAGGAGGCGTCCGAGGTCGAGCGACGGCTGATCGCGGGCGATCTCGATTTGCTTTATGTGGCGCCGGAACGGCTGCTGACGCCGCGCTGCCTCAATCTGCTCGGCCAGGCGCAGATCGCGTTGTTTGCGATCGACGAGGCGCATTGCGTGTCGCAATGGGGCCATGACTTCCGCCCGGAATATATCGGCCTGTCCGCGCTCGCCGAACGCTTCCCCAAGGTGCCGCGCATCGCGCTGACCGCGACCGCGGACGCGCTGACGCGGAAGGAGATCGCCGAGCGGCTGTCACTTACCGACGCGCCGGAGTTCGTCGCAAGCTTCGACCGGCCCAACATCCGCTACGAGATCGTCGACAAGCAGAACGCGACCACGCAACTGAAGAATTTCATCAGGGAACGCCATGCCGGCGACGCCGGCGTGGTCTATTGCCTGTCGCGCGCCAAGGTCGAGGACGTCGCGGCGGCGCTCAGCGAGGCCGGCATTCCCGCGTTGCCCTATCATGCCGGGCTCGATGCCGGCGTGCGCGCCCGGCATCAGGACCGTTTCCTCAACGAGGACGGCATCGTGATCGTCGCCACGATCGCGTTCGGCATGGGCATCGACAAGCCGGACGTGCGCTTCGTCGCGCATCTCGACCTGCCGAAGAGCATCGAGGCCTATTACCAGGAGACCGGACGCGCCGGGCGTGACGGCAAGCCATCGGCGGCGTGGATGGCCTATGGACTCTCCGACATCGTGCAGCAGCGCCGCATGATCGACGAATCGACCGGCTCCGATGCCTTCAAGCGCGTCTCGATCAGCAAGCTCGATGCGCTGGTCGCGCTGGCCGAGACGGTGCATTGCCGGCGGCAGCGGCTGCTCGGCTATTTCGGCGAGGCGCGGACCGAGGAAAGCTGCGGCAATTGCGACAACTGCCTGACGCCGCCGAAGGTTCGCGACGGCAAGGTGCTGGCACAGAAGCTGCTGTCCTGCGTCTATCGCACCGGGCAGCGCTTCGGCGCCATGCACCTGATCGACGTGCTGGTCGGACGGTTGACCGAGCGGGTCAAGCAGTTCAACCACGATAAATTATCGGTGTTCGGCATCGGCCGCGAGCTCAACGAGAAGCAATGGCGCGCGGTGCTGCGGCAGTTGGTGGCGATGGGTCATCTGCGCGCCGACAGCGACGCCTTCGGTGCGCTGAAGCTGACCGACAGCGCCCGCGGCGTGCTGAAGGGCGAGACCGCGGTGATGCTGCGCGAGCAGCCGGAAGGCGCGCGCAACCGCGCGGTTCGCGGCAAGTCGCGCCGCGGTGATCTCGCGCCCGCGGCCGACAGTCCGGGCGGCGTCGCAAACCCCGCGCTGCATGCGGCGTTGCGCGCCTGGCGCTCGGAGGTCGCGCGGGCGCGCGGCGTGCCGGCCTATGTGGTGCTGCACGATTCCACCATCGACGGCATCGCCGCGATGCGTCCGGACACGCTGAACGAGCTGCGCAACATCGCCGGGATCGGCGACAAGAAGCTCGAGCACTACGGCGACGAGTTGATCCGGATCGTGAGCAAGACGGAGGGCTAATCCTGCTGTCACGCTCCCTCATTGCGAGGGGCGCGCGACAGCATGCAGGGCGGTTTGCGCTGAAGCGACGAAGCACAGCGACGCGCTCCGAAAATATCGAAAACAACCCCATGCAAGGCAGCAGGCAGCCGCGGGCACCTCGAAAAGCGCTTGACGCGCCGGGCAAATCAGGGGTACTTTTCCATTATTCAGAAATTCTGCCAACGCCAGCCGCCGCGCAATGGCGAAGTCGTCTTCGAACACCCTGATCGCTCTCAACGCGGCAGGGGGCATTCCCGGTTGGCCCAATACGGACAAACCTGCCCTTCGGGATGGTCGATCCCCTCCTCATGCGGGCACCCCATCATGGTCGGCACCAGGGCAACCGTGCGCGCCCCTCCCGCGAAGGAAGGCGGCGATCAGACGACAGCATGCAATCTTCCAGGATCGCACGACCTCAAGAGTCCTGCT
Source organism: Bradyrhizobium sp. UBA2491 (assembly GCF_002341725.1). Lineage (NCBI taxonomy): Bacteria > Pseudomonadati > Pseudomonadota > Alphaproteobacteria > Hyphomicrobiales > Nitrobacteraceae > Bradyrhizobium > Bradyrhizobium sp. UBA2491. The sequence continues at coordinate 10,872 of NZ_DDOP01000081.1, read as the reverse complement.
TCGACGTCAGCAGTTTGATGAAGTTCCGCTTCGCTTTATGGCGCGTCATGAGATCGGCGCGAGATTAACCGAATGTTGAGCGGCTCCGTCGAGCCATCAAAGCAGCATGTCCGCGCAACTTGAGGCCGCATCTGCGGAACTGTTCCGCCATCCGCCACTGCTGTTGTTCGGCGTCAACGCTCATTTGTGACACCAGCTTGACACGGCACCTATTGGGCTGGGCTTTTTGTCTTGTTGACGTCCTCGGTCAAGTGCTCGCATGCTGACCGCCCTGGCGACGTCCCCCAGAGGAGCTGAACATGAGCAGCAAGCCGACGATCATTCTGGTTCACGGATTCTGGGGAGGCGCGGCGCACTGGAGCAAGGTGATCGTCGCGCTCTCGCACAAAGGGCACACCGACCTGCAAGCGGTCGAGATGCCGCTCACTTCGCTCGCCGACGATGCCGAACGCCTGCGCAAGATGGTCAAGCAGCAGGCCGGCCCGACGCTGCTGGTCGGTCACTCCTACGGCGGCGCTGTGATCACCGAGGCTGGCGATCTTCCGAACGTGGCCGGCCTCGTCTACATCGCGGCCTTCGCGCCCGACGCCGGCGAGAGCCCCGGCGGCATCACGGCAGGCCTACCGCCGGCCGCGATTGCCAACGTGGCGCCGGACAGCGACGGATATCTCTGGATCAAGCCCGACAAGTTTCACGAGAGCTTCTGCCAGGACCTGCCCGCCGATGAAGCGCTGGTGATGGCGGTCACCCAGAAGGCGCCGCTCGCCAGCACGTTCGGCGACAACATCACCGCGCCGGCCTGGAGGAAAAAGCCGGTCTGGTATCAGATCTCCAGCGAAGACCGGATGATCAACCCCGACAATCAGAAGCGGATGTCGGAGCGGATGAATCCTCGCAAGATCATCACGCTCGCAGCCGGCCACGCCTCGCTGGCGTCGCATCCGAGCGAGGTGACGGCCTTGATCGACGAAGCCGCCACCAGCCTGACGAACGCGTGAGCCACAAATCATTCTGTCATGGCAGTGCCCGGCTCGGCCGTGACAGTCCGTTTGCCGCAAGCAACGAAGCAGCTTTCTCTCGCCTCTCAACTGCCTCGAGGCCCAGGCTATTGACTGCGACCTCACGCCCCGCCATGCGTAGCATATGCCCACGCCATCGCCAGCCGCATCGGCCAGCCTGCTGCGCCATTCGCCGCTGCTGCTGTGCCTGTCATCGCGCTGCTTCTCGGAATTTTCCTACCAGATCGCGACCGTGGCGGTGGGCTGGCAGATATATGAGCTGACCGGCAGCGCCGTCTATCTTGGCATGGTCGGGCTGGTCCAGTTCATTCCGAGCGCGCTGCTGGTCTTCATCGCCGGCCATGCCGCCGACCGCTATGATCGCCGCAGGGTGGTCCAGGCCTGTCAGCTCGTGGAAGGCATTGCCGCAGCCTATCTCGGCTGGCGAAGCTTTGTCGGCGGCGCGACGGTGACGGAAATCTTCAGCGTGCTGGTGGTGTTCGGCATCGCCAGCGCATTTGAGAGCCCGGCGCTGTCGGCGCTGCTGCCTGGCGTTGCGCCGGATGGACAGTTACAGCGGGCAACCGCGCTCGGGACCGGCGCCTGGCAAGTATCGGCGATCAGCGGGCCCGCGATCGGCGGCCTCGCGTACGCGATCTCACCGGCGGCGCCCTATGTCGTGATGGCAGCATTCTGGCTGCTCGGCGCGGCTTGCTGCGGCGCGATCCGGCTCGATCGCCCCGCGGAGGAGCCCGATCCGCCGTCGCTCGACCAGCTGTTCGCCGGCGTCAAATTCGTCCGCAACAATCCGGCGATCCTTGGCACCATTTCGCTCGACCTGTTCGCAGTGCTGCTTGGCGGCGCCAGCGCGCTATTGCCGATCTATGCCCGTGATATTCTGCATGCCGGGCCGTGGGCGCTCGGCGTGATGCGCGCCGCACCCGCGGTCGGCGCGCTTATCATGACCGCGATGCTGACGCGGCATCCGATCTCGAAGCATGTCGGGCTGCGTATGTTCCAGGGCGTGATCGCATTCGGCGTGGCGATCTGCGTGTTTGCGCTGTCGCGCCAGATCTGGCTCTCGACCCTAGCACTCGGCGCGATGGGCGCGGCCGACACGGTCAGCGTCGTGATCCGGTTCTCGCTGGTGCAGCTGGCGACGCCGGACGAGATGCGCGGCCGCGTCGGCGCGGTGAACTATCTGTTCGTCAACGCTTCCAACCAACTCGGCGAGTTCGAAAGCGGTGTCACGGCAGCGCTGTTCGGCACGGTGCCGGCCGCCCTGATCGGCGGCATCGGCACCGTCGCGGTGGCGCTGCTCTGGATGCGGCTGTTCCCGGCGCTGCGCAAGGTCCAGCGGCTGGAGTGAGGCAGCGCCCGGATACCGCAGCGCTCGGCACCGCGGCATAGGAGCTATACCCGACGCGGCAGCCCATGCGCTTGCGGGCTGCACCGCCCTCGCCCTAATCTTTCGGTCGTCGCGTCCAACGAGGTGCGGCCAAGACATGACGACACGACATAGGGAAGAGACGGACCATGGCTCAGGAGAGCGCCGCGCGTACAACTGCGCGCCCTGCGGAAACCGGATCGTTCGATGCCGTGGTGATCGGCGCAGGCTTCGCCGGCATGTACATGCTGCACCGGCTGCGCGGGCTCGGCTTCACCGCGCGGGTCTATGAGGCGGGCGGTGGCGTCGGCGGCACCTGGTACTGGAACCGTTATCCCGGCGCGCGCTGCGACGTCGAGAGCCTGCAATATTCCTTCTCGTTCTCCGAGGAATTGGATCAAGAGTGGAGCTGGTCGGAGAAATATTCTCCACAGCCCGAAATTCTCGCCTACGCCAACCATGTCGCCGATCGCTTCGACCTGCGCAGCCAGATCGTGTTCGACACCCGCGTCGCCGCGGCGACCTTCGACGAGGCCGACGGCACCTGGCTGATCGAGACCGATCGCGGCGACAGGGTCACCGCGAAATTCTGCATCATGGCGGTCGGCTGCCTGTCGGCGCCGAACCGGCCCGCCTTTCCCGGCATGGCCGATTTCCGCGGGCCGATCTACCACACCGGCGAATGGCCGCATGAGGGCGTCGACTTCACCGGCCTCCGCGTCGGCGTGATCGGCACCGGCTCGTCGGCGATCCAGTCGATCCCGATCATCGCGCAACAGGCATCCGAGCTGACCGTGTTCCAGCGCACCGCGACCTGGTCGGTGCCGGCGTGGAACGAGCGGCTGACCGCGGACTATCTGAAGGAAGCCAAGGCGCATTATCCGGAGCTGCGCGCGAAAGCGCGCGCACGGCCGACCGGCTTCTATTTTCTGTTCAACGCCCAGCCGGCGCTACAGGCGAGCGAGGAAGAGCGCGAACGGCTCTATGAGGAAGCCTGGCAGCGCGGCGGCCTGCCCTTCCTCGGCTCCTTCGGCGATCTGCTGTTCGAGAAGGCGGCCAATGACACCATCGCCGATTTTGCGCGGGAGAAGATCCGCGGCATCGTCAAGGATCCCGCGACGGCCGAGTTGCTGTGCCCGCAGAACGTGTTCGGCTGCAAGCGGCTCTGCGTCGACACCAATTACTTCGAGACCTACAACCAGCCGCATGTGAAGCTGGTCGACGTCTCGAAGACGCCGATCGAGCGTTTCACGAGCGAAGGTATCGTGGTCGAAGGCACCGAATACAAATTCGACGCGATCGTCTCCGCCACCGGCTTTGCCGCCATGACCGGCTCATTCGACAAGATCGCGATCACCGGCCGTGGCGGACGGACGCTGGCGGAGAAATGGCGTGCCGGCCCGCGCGCCTATCTCGGCCTCGCCTCGGAGGGCTTTCCGAACCTGTTCATGATCACCGGTCCCGGCAGCCCGTCGGTGCTCGCAAGCATGATCCAGGCGATCGAGCAACATGTCGACTGGCTGGCCGATTGCATCGCTCACATGCGCGACATCGGCGCCGGCACGATCGAGGCGGTCCGCGATGACGAGGACGCCTGGGTCGCCCATGTCAACGACGTCTCCACGGTCTCGCTGCGCTCGACTTGCAGCTCCTGGTATGTCGGCACCAACATTCCCGGCCGGCCCCGCGTGTTCATGCCGTATATCGGCGGCTTCCCGATCTATGTGCAGAAGTGCAATGCGGTGATGAACTCCGGCTATGACGGCTTCGTGCTGGAGGGTGGGCGCAACGGCAACGCGCCGCCGCAAGTCCGCTTCACCGAGCGCTGGCAGGTGCCGCTCGACATCGAGGTGATCTCGCCGGCCGCGGTCGCCGCCAAGCGCGTTCCTATGGTCTGAGCGGTATCCCGCACCGGGATCACGCATGCTAGTGTCGCGCCGACTCGCGTTTCGCACCGCGGGTTCGCACGGGGGACAATGGCCGACACGGCTTTGCAAGAGTTGATCGAGCGGATCGGCGCCGACCATGTCGCGCGTCGGCTTGCTGTCGAGACCGAACATGAGAAGCAGCTGATCGGCCAAGGCACGCTGCTGTTCAACGTCGAGAATTTGAGCCTGGCACCTTGGATCGTCGAGACCGCGCTCAAGCTGGCCGGCCTCCATGGCCGCGCGCGGCGTAACGCCGATCGGGTCGAGGTGCGGCGCAACCTGGTGACATCGACGCGGCTGCCCACGGCGTTCGACGGCTTCAGCATCCTTCAGCTCAGCGATCTTCATGCCGACATCAGCCAGGGTGCGATGCGCCATCTGATGGATATCGTGCGCTACATCGACTGCGACATCTGCGTTCTGACCGGCGACTATCGCGGCAAGACGTTCGGCGCGTTCGAGCAGAGCCTCGCGCTGATGCGGGATGTCTGCGCGCGGATCAAGCGGCCGCTCTACGGCATCCTCGGCAACCACGACAGCATCCGTATGACGCCTGCACTCGAAGCGATGGGCATCCGCATGCTGTTCAATGAGCAGGAGCCGATCACGCGCGATGGCGCAACGATCCATCTCGCGGGGATCGACGATGCGCATTTCTATCGCACCGACGACATTCCAAGGGCCGCAACGGCGATCCCGCGCGATGCATTCTCGGTCCTGCTCGCACATACGCCGGAATCCTATCGCGAGGCGGCAGCAAGCGGCTTCGACCTGATGCTGAGCGGGCATACCCATGGCGGCCAGCTCTGCCTGCCCGGCGGCGTCGCGATCAAGCTGGAAGCGCGGTTGCCGCGCCGGATGGGCAGGGGTGCATGGCGCTTCGGCGAACTTGCCGGATATACATCGGCCGGCGCCGGCACCAGCCTCGCGCCGGTGCGGCTGAATTGCCCGGCAGAGATTACGCTGCATATGCTACGGCGGCTGACCTAAAGCGAGATGAGATAAGGTTGAATCAACATCTCGATTTGGCTTCTCGTTTGCGCATGATCTTTCCGGAAAGCCGCTTCGCACGTTTCCGGATCATGCTTTGGACCGTAGGATGGGCAGAGCGCAGCGAAACCCATCAATCTCATGCGCGGAACGATGATGGGTTTCGCTGCGCTCTACCCATCCTGCGAGCTGAACTACCAAACTCAGCTTTTCGGCTTCTTCGCGCCCGCGCTCTGTTCGTTGACCTTGCAGGTGATCAGAAGCGTATAGCCGCGCGCGTCCTTTGCGATCTCGGACGTCTCCCGCTTTGACGCATCGTGCCATTCGGTGGTTTGGTACTGCACCGCGCTATTGTCGAGGAAGTCGCGCAACGCACCGGTCTTGATCGCGAAATTGATGTTCTCCGGAATCGATCCGGTCGCCCGCGCGACCGTGACGGCATCGAGTTTCGCGGCCACGACGCCCACCACACCGCCGCCGAGATCGAACAGCGGGCCGCCGCTGTTGCCCGGCTGCACGGCGGCGCTGATCTGCAGGAAGCGGGTATCGTTCAGGATGCCGCTCAACGAACTGACGATGCCGGTGGTCACGGTGAAATCGGACGTCAGCAGCCCGTGATAGGGATACCCGATCGCCACCACGCCATTGCCGACCGGAATCGCATTCTGCCGGATCTTGGCGACATCCTTGAACGGCGACGGCGCTTGCAGCAGCGCGAGATCGTTGGTCTCGTCGCCAGACACCAGCCGCAATTTGACCGGTGCCTCGCCGCTCAAATTGCCGGTGATCTCGCTGCACCCATTGATGACATGATGGTTGGTGACGACGTGACCGCTGCTGCTCACCACGAAGCCGGTCCCGGTGCCGGACTTTGCCTGCTTCTGCGCCGGATTCGGAGCCGCCTGCTGCGGCGGCGGTGCGGCCGCGGGCTTCGCGGCGACCGCGAATTCCCCGGCATTGGCGATGCCGTTCTTCTTCACCGAAGCTACGCAGTTGACCAGCGCGGGCAGCAATTGTCCGGTTTGATTCAGGTTGAATTGGAACAATTGTCCCTGCGCGAACGCCGTCATCTGGCGCGCCTTGCGGAACTGATTGATCAGGTTGGAGGTCACCGGCATCTCGACATTGACGAGCTGGGTGCCGAGCGGCATGCCGTAGACGTTGAACGCGGGCTGGCCGTCGAAGGTCAGCGTGAGCGGAAAGGCCTCGCCCGGCGTCAGGCGCCAGCTCTCATGGGCAAAGCCGAGCCGCCAACTGCCATTCGCGGTAATCGCCACCACGAAGTAGATGCCGCTCTGATAGACCGTGCCCGCCGAGCAATGCGTGAACGTGCCGTCCTTGTCGTTGGTGAACGCGCCGCCTTTCCAATTGCCGACCGTGATCGAGCCGTAGGGACCGCGGGCACTTGTTGGAGTTGCAGACGCAAACAACCATGCGGCCGCAACGGCCGCCCAGATCGCAACTCGCATGACGTGCACTCCCAGCCACAACCCAACCCGGGAGGCGGAGAAATTCACCCACAAGTGGTGCGCGGCCCGATCTTCAGCGCTTTCGGCCGGCAATGCCCCTGCGGATGAGGCTATCGCCACACCCTCTGGTTACAGAGCGCATGTTCACATTATGTTCCTAAGATGTCAATCCAGACACATTCGGCCAGGCGCCGAAGGGCTACTGTTCCCGGACGGAGGACGGGGTCGGCGGATTTGGATCGCTGAACCAGTACCAGGTTGCGAGAGCATGGACGCCGACGCCGATCAGGAAGATGCCGGCATAGAGTTCGACCGCGCTATCCATCGCCAGCAGGCGCACGCGCGGCACGATGCCATGGGTCCCGGAAACCCAGAACCAATGCCCGACAGCGACGATGCCAATGCCGAGCGCGGCAAGGGCCCGGCCGGCCGCATTCATCTTCACACGATGGTCTCCCGACTCGCCCGGTTCGACGAAAGTAGCGAGCCAAGCTGACGCGGACCTTACGCGGCAGCCCGTAAGAGCCCGTAGCCCGGATGGAGCAAGGCGTCATCCGTTGCGGAACGCGTAGGCGTAACCGTTGAGCGCCGGCGCGCCGCCGAGATGGGCATAGAGCACCTTCGACCCGGCCGGGAAGAACCCCTTCTGCACCAGGTCGATCATGCCCTGCATCGACTTTCCCTCGTAGACCGGGTCGGTGATCATGCCTTCCAGCCGCGCGCTGAGGCGGATCGCCTCCTTGGTCTCTTCCGAGGGCACACCATAAGCGGGATAGGCATAGTCCTCGATCAGCACGACATCATCCGCGACGATGTCGCGGCCGAGCTCGACCAGCTCGGCCGTGTTCTGCGCGATCGACAGCACCTGCGCCTTGGTCTGGACGGGCGTGAACGAACCGTCGATGCCGATCACGTTGCGGGCGCGGCCGTCGGCGGCGAAGCCGACCAGCATGCCGGCATGGGTCGAGCCGGTCACCGTGCAGACGATGATGTAGTCGAACTTGACGCCGAGCTGGCGCTCCTGCGCGCGCACCTCCTCGGCGAAGCCGACATAGCCGAGCCCGCCATATTTGTGCACGGAAGCGCCTGCCGGAATCGCGTAAGGCTTGCCGCCGGCCGCCTTCACCTCCTCGATCGCCTGCTCCCAGCTCTTGCGGATGCCGATGTCAAAGCCTTCATCGACCAGGCGCACATCCGCGCCCATCACGCGCGAGAGCAGGATGTTGCCGACGCGGTCATAGACCGCGTCCTCATGCGGCACCCAGCTTTCCTGCACCAGCCGGCACTTCATGCCGATCTTGGCCGCGACCGCGGCAACCATGCGGGTGTGGTTCGACTGCACGCCACCGATCGAGACCAGCGTGTCGGCGTTGGAGGCGATCGCGTCGGGGATGATGTATTCGAGCTTGCGCAGCTTGTTGCCACCGAAGGCGAGCCCGGAATTGCAATCCTCGCGCTTGGCATAGAGCTCGACCTTGCCGCCGAGATGCTTGGACAGCCGATCGAGCTTCTCGATGGCGGTCGGCCCGAAGGTGAGCGGATAGCGCGCGAATTTCTCCAGCATGCTGGCATCCTCTTTGGTGGTCTGGAACAGCGACAAGACCTATCATCACCGGCGCGAAAGGTGCTCTCTAATTTTGCATCGCGATCTACTGAATATTGCTGAATTTTCGTCTAGTGATATATTTTCTCTCACTAATTTGGTTATTGATGAAAGATTCTTCCATGCCTGACTGGCTCGATCGTACCGATCTTAAGATACTGAGATTGCTGCAAAAGGACGGCCGGCTCAGCAATGCCGAGCTGGCCGATCAGGTCGGCGTCAGCCCCGCCACCTGCCATCGCCGGACCCAGGCGCTGTTCGACGACGGGTATGTCAGCGGCGTCCGTGCCATGGTGGCACCGCGCAAGCTCGGCAAGGGCACGCTGGTCATGGTCGGCGTCGTGCTCGACCGCTCGACCCCGGAAAGCTTTGCGAGCTTCGAACAGGCGGTGGCCAAGCTGAGCTTCGTGCTCGACTGTCACCTCGTCGCCGGCGACTTCGACTACTTCCTGAAGATCCGCGTCGGCGACATGGAGGATTTCAACCGGATCCATGGCGACCAGCTGATCGCGCTGCCCGGCGTGCGGCAGACCCGAACCTTCTTCGTGATGAAGGAGGTGGTGGACAATGCGGCGCTGGAGTTTTGAGCCTGCATCAGAAGCTGCCCATGGCGCCGCGCGTCATCGACTGCGGTCTCACGCGTCACGCCGAGCGCCGACGTCGGCATGCCTTGGCGCGGAGCGGCGGTGAGCTTCAGAGCAAGCCTGGCTCCCCGAGAAGAGTAATCCTTTCATCCGACTTGATGGGTGGTGCAAACGAGCGCAGTCTCTCCAGGAACTTCCACGGGGTGCTGGATCACGCGGGGGGTTCATCCGCGGATGACGATCATGAACGCCACGGCGATGAAACTGGTCATAGCGTTGCTGGCACTTGCGGCCGGCGGCACTGCGATGTTCGTCTTCGGCGTCCGTCAGAGCCAGCAAAGTCCGGGCGCGAGCACGCCCTTGATGGCGGCGGCGCCGTCCGCGCCGGAGGCTTCCGCACGAGACCAGCACCAGGCTGCGTTGGCGAAGGTGCAGACCGAGACCGCGGCCTTGACCGACGCGCTGGCAGGGCCGACGCCAGCACCTGACGGCAACGCGTTGCCGGAGTTCGACATCGTCAACGTCGAGCCGACCGGCGAGACTGTCGTCGCCGGCCGGGCGCTGCCCGACGCGACGGTGGAATTGCTTCGCAATGGCGAGGTGTACGATCGCGCCGTGGCGGACAAATCGGGCCAGTTCGTCATCGTCCCGCGCCCGCTTCCGCCGGGAAACCATGACCTGACCCTGCGCATCACGCGCGACGGCAAGCAGGTGACCTCGAAGCAGAGCGTGGCGGTGGCGCTCGAGGCCGCAGCCAGGGAGCGCCCGGTGGTGGCACTGATGACGCCGGACACGCCGGTCCGGGTGCTGTCGCAACCCGCGGCCACGGCATCGGCTGCGGGGAAGATGGCTGTCGAGACAGTCGAGACCGAACCGGGGGGCAAGCTCCATGTGAGTGCTCAGGCAGCTCCCGGCGCGACCGTCAGGCTCTATCTCAACGGCAGCTTGATCACGTCAGGCACGGCCGACCAGGCCGGACGCCTCTCGGTCACGATCAACAAGGGCGTGACGCCCGGCGACTATCGGATCCGGCTTGACGACGTCGACCCGAGTTCCGGCAAGGTGCGCGCACGCGCCGAGGTGCCGTTCAACGTTCCGGACACGACGACGGCATCGATCCCGGCGCCGGCAGCGTCGTCCAGTGGTGCAGGCTCGCCGCAGCTTGCGGCGGCAGCAACCACCGCGCCTGATGTGAGCTCGCCGTCCGCGGTGATCGTGCCGAACATCACCACGACCACGGTGACCCGCGGCGACAGCCTGTGGCGCATCAGCCAGCGCGCATTGGGCGCCGGGCAGCGCTACGCGGTGATCTATCGCGCCAACTCGCAGCAGATCCGCAATCCAAATTTGATCTATCCCGGCCAGGTCTTCGTTCTGCCGGCACGGTAAAGTCAGCAGACCCGGTCAGTTGCCGACGCTTCAGCAGCGCACGATCCTGGCGGATCGTTCGCGGAACGCACGCTGGCGCAGAAGGCGCAGGAAAATCACGCGCTAGTTTCTATGCGGCTCGGCGGCCATGGACTTCCGCAGCAGCCCGGTGAGCAGGTCATAGCCGGCGCTGGTCAGATGCAGATTGAGGTCGGGCTGAAACAGCGGACACGGCGTCTTGTGCCCGCATTCGAAGGCATCGTGCACGTCGAGAAAGGCGAACCTGGCGGAGGCCGACGCCTGCTGCAACGTGGCGTTCACCGCGCGGATCTTGTCATCCGCGCCCATCAGATTGGTGCCCCGGGGCAGGATGCTGACCACCATGACATGCGCCTTCGGGAATGTAGCGTGCACGGTCTTGACCGCAGTCAGGATACCCCAGGCGATATCGCAGGTCGGATAGCCGATGTCGTTGGTGCCGATCAGAAGCAGCACGTCGTGCGGCGACTGCTTCTGCCAGTCATAGGTGTCAATCGGCGTTCAAA
>NZ_DDOP01000021.1:0-2956 GCF_002341725.1 Bradyrhizobium sp. UBA2491 | reverse complement strand
CGGCCTCTCCCCGCGAGCGGGGAGAGGCAAGAAGGTCCTCCTCCGGCAGCAGGTCCCGCAGCGACACGCCGAGCCGCGGCGTCGCGCGCATCAGCTTCTTCGTGTAGGCGTGCTGGGGCGCGGCGAAGATGTCGGCGGACTTCGCCGTCTCGACCACGCGGCCCTTCTCCATCACCACGACGCGGTCGCAATAGGCGGCCGCCAATCCGAGATCATGCGTGATCAGGATCGTCGACATCGACCGGCGCTTCGTCAGCTCGACGATCAGATCCATCACCGCCTTCTGGGTGGTGACGTCGAGCCCGGTGGTGGGCTCGTCCGCGATCAGGAGCTGCGGATTGCAGGCCAGCGCCAGCGCGATGACGACGCGCTGGCACATGCCGCCGGACAGTTCGAACGGATAGGCGTGATAGCGCTCGCGCGGCCGCGCGATCTTGACCTGCTCCAGCGCCGCGATCGCGGTCTCGCCGCGGTCGGTGACCTGGGCCTGCTGGACGTGCTGGCGCAGCACGTCCTCGATCTGGTGCCCGACCTTGCGGATCGGATTGAGCGCGGCGCGCGGGTTCTGGAAGATCATCGAGACCTCGCGGCCGCGCAGGTCGCGCATCTGGCTTTCGGTCGCCGACTTGACGTCGATGCCGGAGAACATCACCGAACCGTCGGCGATGCGGCCGGCGCGGTCGAGGATGCGCATCACAGCGTACGATGTCACCGACTTGCCGGAGCCGGACTCGCCGACGATGCCGACGGTCTCACCCTTGGCCACGGCGATGTCGACATGCTGCACCGCCTTGACGATGCCGCGGCGGGTGCTGAACTCGACCGTGAGGTCCTGGACGTCGAGCAATGGCTGGGCGGTCATGCCCGCCTCCCACAAAATATCGAAAACAACCCCATGCAAAGCAGCGCAGCGGTAGCACGGCACCGTATCGAGACCATCATCACGTCCTCCGCTGCGGGTCGACGATGTCGCGCAGGCCGTCGCCGAGCAGGTTGAAGCAGAACACGGCGATCATCAGCGCCAGACCCGGGAACAGCGCGATCCACCATTCGCCCGACACCATGAAGCCGGCGCCCTCGGCGACCATGATGCCCCACTCGGCGGTCGGCGGCCGGACGCCGAGGCCGATGAAGGACAGGCCGGCGGCGTTGAGGATCGCGTAGCCCATGGTCAGCGACATCTGCACGATCATGATCGGCATGATGTTGGGCAGGATGTGCCCGAGCAGGATGCGGTATTCGCCATTGCCGGACAGCCGCGCCGCCTGCACGAAGCCAGCATTGCGACGGACGTTGGCCTCGGCGCGCGCGACGCGGGCATAGAGCGGGAAGTTCACGATCGCGGTGGCGATGATGATGTTCTGCACGGTGTTGCCGAGCGCCGCGACGATGCCCATCGCCAGCACGAACAGCGGGAACGCCATGATGGTATCGGCGATGCGGCCGACGATGCGGTCGGTCCAGCCGCCGAAATAGCCGGCGGCGATGCCGGCGAGCCCACCCATCAGGAACACCAGCACGACGGAGGCGACCGCGATGAAGGTGTCGAGCCTTGTGGCGACGATGACGCGGCTGAAGATATCGCGGCCGAGCTGGTCGGTGCCGAACCAGTGCGCGGCAGACGGTGGCTTCAATGCCACTGATGTGTTCGAGGCGAGCGGGTCATACGGCACCACATAGGGCCCGAACAGCGCGGCGAACAGGATCAGGATCAGCAGCGCGAAGGCAAAGCCAGTGACCTTGTTCTCGCTCAGCACGTAGCGGGTCTGCTCGATGACCGCGGCCAATCCTGACGTGCGGGCGGGTCCTGCGGGTTCGACGGTCGGCGCAACGCTGCTCATGCTCTAGCCCTCCAGCCTGACGCGCGGATCGATCACGCCGTAGAGGATGTCGATCACCAAATTGAGCAGCACGTACATGACCGCCATGGTCAGCACGAAACCCTGCACCGGCGCGAAGTCGGACGCGATCAGCGCCTCCACCGCGTAGGAGCCGATGCCGGGCCAGGCGAACACCTTCTCGACCAGCACATTGGCCCCGAGCAGGAACGAGAACACCATGCTGAGCGTGGTGATGACCGGCAGCATCGCATTACGGAACGCGTAGGTGATGGTCACCTTGCCGGGCGACAGGCCGCTGGCCCGTGCGGTGCGGACGAAATCCGACGCCAGCACCGCCAGCATCGAAGCGCGCGTCATCCGCGCGATCGGCGCCAGCGAGAAGATCGCGAGCGTCACCGCCGGCAGGATCAATTGGCTGAGCGCCGAACGAAACGCCTCGACGTCGCGCGCGATCAGGGTGTCGATCAGATAGAAGCCGGTCACGGTCGGCGGCGCGCTATAGAACACGTCGAGCCGGCCGAGCGGCGCCGGCGACCAGCCGAGCCGGAAGTAGAAGACATAGACCAGCACCAGCCCGGTGAAGAACACCGGCAGCGACACGCCCGCGGTGGTGGTGACGCGGCAGAGATGGTCGATCCACGACCCCGGCCGCGTCGCCGCCAGCACGCCAAGCGGGATCGCGATCACGATCGAGACGACGAGGCCGAGCAAGGTCAGCTCGGCCGAGGCCGGCAGGCGGTTGCGCAATTCGGCGGCCACCGGCTGGCCCGTGGTCAGCGACGTGCCGAGATCGCCATGCGCGAGATCGCCGGTGTAGCGGACGAATTGCTCGATCAGCGGCTTGTCGAAGCCGAGCTTCTTCCTGATCTGGTCGACCGCCTCTTTTGTCGCCGCCGGGCCGGCGAAGTAAGCCGCCGGATCGCCCGGCAGCGCGCGTGTCAGCAGGAACGTCACGATCACCACGCCGATCAGCGACGGGATCGCGAACAAGAGCCGCTTGCCGATCAGGGTCAGCATGGTGTGCTCCCAACGGCACCATGCAAAGCCACAACGGGACCAGCAGGGCTCCCTCCCCCCTTGCGGGGGAGGGTTGGGGAGAGGGGTGCCGCTTGCTC
>NZ_DDOP01000080.1:0-133712 GCF_002341725.1 Bradyrhizobium sp. UBA2491 | reverse complement strand
CCCGCCTCCCCCGGGAGCCCCCCGTCCGCCCGGTCCATGTCCGCCTCCCGGCGCGGATCCGCCGCCTGAGCCGCGACCGGGCGGACGGGGGGCTCCCGGTGGAGGCGGTCCTGGTGGAGGTCCCGGCGGTGCGCCCGGTCAGTCCGGCGGTTTGACGCCGGGCGGCGGTCCCGGGCCAAATCCGGCCGGCGGCGGATCGACCGGTCCGGACCTTGGCGGCGGTGGCTTTGGTGGAGCCGGCGGTGGTCCCTTCGGTGGCGGCGGTGGCGGTCCGCTCGGGCCAGGCGGCGGCTTTGGTGGCGGGCCGCCCGGCGGCATGGGCGGCGGCGGACGACGCTGAGTGCCGCAAATCAAATCGGCGCAAGCAAAGCTGCTTGCGCCGGCGTCAGATCGAGTGGCTGAGGATGGAGCTATCCTGAGCTGAGGCGGATGCCGGCGCGGAGGAAGCGCTGCGGATCGACGGCTTCGCCGTCGATGCGGGTCTCGTAATGCAGATGTGGGCCGGTGGAGCGGCCGGTCGAACCGACGGCGCCGATCACCTGGCCGATCTTGACGTACTCGCCGACCTTGACGCCGATCTCGGAGAGATGGCCGTAGCGGGTCGACAGCCCGTTGCCATGGTCGACCTCGACCATGCGGCCGTAGCCGCCGGCCCAGCCCGCCGACACCACCTTGCCGTTGGCGGTGACGCGCACCGGATCGCCTTGCGCGGCGCGGAAGTCGAGCCCGGTGTGCATCGCCGGCCGCCCGAGGAACGGATCGGTGCGGACGCCGAAGCCGCTGGTGAATTCGACCTCGCCGACGACCGGCTTGCGGTAGGGCACCAGTGCGAGCGTCTGGTTCAGTCGCTGCATCTGCGCGCGATTGATATTGATGCGGTAGAGCTGGCGCTCGAACGGACCGGCGTCGGGCGCGAGCTTCACCGGAACGAACGGACCGCCCATGCCGGAGCGCGGTGTCGCGGCTTCGAGCTGGGACATGTTGAGGCCGAGATCGCTTATCACGCCGCGCATCCGGCGCACCCGTGATTCGATGCCGTCCTCAACCGAGGAGAGCGCCGCGACCTGGCGGCGTTCGACCTGATCAAGCGAGGTCTGTAGACGGACCAGCACGTTGTCGACGCCCTGGGCTTTCGCGAACTGGTTCGGCTGCGTCTTGGCGATCAGCGGTGCGCGCGATTCCAGCCGCGCCTCGCGGTCCGGTGGCGCGACGAAGATCACGGTGTCGCTGATCGGGGAGGGCTTTGGTGTACCGGAGGACGGCGCCGCCTCGGCGCGGCCCTGCGGCTTGATCGATCCGGTTGAGGTGGCGTCGGGCATCGCGCCGAGCGCGGTGGCGCGCGATTCCAGCGTCGACTGCCGCTTCATGATCTGGTCCAGCTTCTGGTCGAACTGCTCCTGGTCGAGCAACTGGCGGCTGGTGGTGCGGTCGACCTTGGCGCGCAGCTCGGAGATGCGGTCCTCGTAGGCGTATTGCATCTCGGCCTGGCGCGCGATCAGGCGCGTCAGCACGTCGTCGCGGAAAGCGAAATAGGTCGCGGTCGCCGCCGACCACATGCCGAGCAGAACGACGGTGCCGACCGCGATCCAGAACACGACCGGCCCGAACCGGACCTGTTTGCCGGCATGAACAATCGTGTAGCCTTCACCGGATGCCGCCGCGGCCGGTGCCGCATGGTGGGCCACCGGACGACGTGCCGGCGCCCGGCCATGGTCCTGCGGATGATGGTGTCTGTGGTATTCCTGGTGATGACCGGACCGGCTCGACATCGGTACTCCCGCGGCCGGTCGGACCAAGCTCCGTACGGCTAATTTGCGGGGCCGATTTGAGCCCGCCATGGTTAATTTTCAGGAAACGGAACCCCTCCCATCAGAGCGCCCGGGCGGCCTCCAATACCGCCTCGGCGTGCCCGTCGACCTTTACGTGGCGCCAGATGCGGGCGACTTTTCCACTGGAATCGACCAGAACCGTGGTGCGAATAATTCCCATGAAGGTCCTGCCATACATGGATTTTTCGCCCCAGGCACCGTACGCCTCGAGCATCTGATGGGCACCGTCCGAGGCCAGCGGCACCGATAGCTGGTGTTTGTTTCGAAATGACTCCTGCGCCTTAACCGTATCGGCCGAAATGCCGACCACCTCGGCGCCCGCTGCTGCGAACTCGCCCTTGAGCCGGGTGAAGTCGATCGCCTCCCTGGTGCAGCCGGGGGTGTCGGCGCGGGGATAGAAGAACAGCACCAGCTTCTTGCCCGCGTAATCCCTGAGCGAAACGCTGCCGCCGCCATCGCGCGGCAGGTCGAAAGCCGGCGCCGGAGCGCCCTCGGCAAGCGTGACGGCCGACGGCGTGGTCACGGTCGCCGCCGGCTTCGGCTTTAACGGTTTCGATGCCGCCTTGTGCGAGGCTTTGCCTTGAGTACCCGCTGCGGGCTTGGTCTTTGCTGCTTTGCTGGCCGGCTTCTTCGCAACCGTTGTGCGGGTTTTCGTCGCGGACTTCCCAGTGCTTGCGCTTGCGGCGCGCGCAACCTTCGTTGCGACCCGCTTTCCGGTTGTGTTGGAGGATTTCTTGCGCGTTTTCTTGGACATACGCCTTCCTTTCGTCGCTTTCCGACGCTCAATCATTACGGTATTGCGGGTCTCATCCATGGTGACCGGATTCGGGTCGGTCGCTGGGCAAGTTTGATGGCCTCGGAGTATGGTGACAAGGAATTCGACGCGTTACCCGTCCACTTGCTGACTTGGCTTTCGATTAGGTTGTTTGGTCCGTTCTGGGGTCCATCGGCAAGTAACAAGACTAGACGAGGATAGGCGGCGATGCCGGCACAGGAGCGCTCGATACTGATCGACGGGCGTCCTGATGGCGGCGATCAGCTTCGCCGTCAGCACCGAGAGGCAATGGCAAGGAACACGTCGCCGCAGGGTCCAAATCCGCGCGCCGGGTCTGACTTCTCGCAATGGGAAGGCGACGCCGCGTGGGACGAGCAGGATGAGGCTGCGGGCACCCGTGCGCGGCAATTGCTGTCGCGTTCCAACACCAACCTGCATCGGTTCACCGACTTCTGCTCTGGCATGCAGCGCTGGCTGAACGGCGAGCGCTGGCTCCGTCGTATCGGACTGGTTCTCGTGGTGCTGGTCGTGCTGTTCGCGACCTGCTTCGGCGCGCTGTGGTGGCGGCTCGGCGCCGGCCCGATCAATCTCGATCTGGCGACGCCGTGGCTTGCCGCCGCGATCGAGGAAAACATCGGTCACGGCAACACCGTCGAGGTCGGCGGAACGCAGATCGAGCGCGCCGGCCGCGTCAGGGTCGCGGTCCGGATCCGAGACATCATCGTTCGCGACCGCGACCATGCGATCGTGGCGAGTGCGCCGAAGGCCGAGGTGCGGTTGTCGGGCACCGCGCTGCTGATGGGACAGCTGCGGGCGGAAAGCCTCAACCTGGTCGATGCGGAACTGTCGGTGCGGATCACGCCGGACGGCTATGTGACCGTCTCCGCCGGCGATACCGCCAAACCGCTCGCCACCGGCGTTGCCTCCAAGCGCGAGGCCGGCATGCCGCCGACATTCCCGCGCCCAGCGCCTGCCGCGCCGTCGCCGCCCGTTGCTCCCGAACAATCTCAGGCCGCCGCACCCGACACCGCCCAGAACGGACTGCTCGCCGGTCTCGATTGGCTCGACAGCCTGAGCATGACCGGGCTCGACGGCCAGAACCTCAACGAGATCGGCCTGAAGAACGGCAATCTCGTCGTCGACGACCAGCAGCGCGGCAACAAATGGAGTTTTGAGAATATCAGCCTGAGCCTGCGCCGCCCGAGCGGCGGCGGCGTTGCGCTCAGCTTCGGCGAGGAGGGCGCAAAGCCCTGGTCGGTGCGGGTGCTGGTCGGGCCGCAGGCCAACGGCGTGCGCTCGGTCGACATCAAGGCCGACAAGGTCTCGACCAGGAACATCCTGCTGGCGCTGCGAACCAAGGACCTGACCTACACTGCGGACCTGCCGCTATCAGGCGAGCTGAAGGGCGAACTCGGACGCGACGGCCTGCCGACCTATTTCCGCGGCAAGATCAATGTCGGCGCCGGCAACATCATCGACACCGATACGCCCGACTATCCGATGCCGGTCGATTCCGCCGAGATGGGCCTCGAATGGGATTCCGGCCGCCGCGTGCTGCTGGCGCCGATCAAGATCGTCTCGGGCGCGAACCGCATCACGCTGCTCGGCCACCTCGAGCCGCCGAACGACAACGTCACCGATTGGCAGGCCGGGCTGTCGGGCGGCACCATCGTGCTGGCCGGCGGCGACAAGAACGAGGCGCCGCTGATCTTCAACCGCATCAACATCGGCTTCCGCTTCGACACCGACAAGAAGCGCGTGCTGCTGACCCAGGCCGACATCTCCAATGGCGAGATCGGCGTCGCCGGCACCGGCAGCATCGACTATTCCGGCGAGCCGCGGTTGCAGCTCGGCTTCGCCGGCACGCCGATGTCGGCCTCCGCGCTGAAGCGGATGTGGCCGATCATCATCGTGCCGGAGGTGCGCGAATGGGTGCTCGAGCGGATCGACCGCGGCACGCTCCAGCGCATCGACGTCGGCGTCAATTCGCCGGTGCATAATCTGTCCCGCAAGGGGCCGCCGATCCCGGATGACGGCCTCTCGGTCAACATCGTCGCGTCCGGCGTCACGGTGCGCCCGGTCGATCAGATGCCTGCGGTGCATGATGCCGACCTGAAGGCCAGGGTGACCGGCCGCACTGCGACCGTGACCATCAACCAGGGCATCGCCGACACGCCGGCGGGCCGCAAGATCACGATCTCGGATTTCACCTTCGAGGTGCCGGACATGGCGCCGAAGCCGTCGCCCTCGAAGGTCAAGTTCCGGGTCGACTGTCCGGTGCCCGCGGCTGCCGAAATCCTCGCCTCCGACCGGCTCAGCGATCTCTCCGGTCCGCCGATCGATCCCAACGCCAGCAAGGGCAACGTCACGGCGACGATCAATCTCGGCATGCCGGTGAAGGGCGAGCTGACCAAGGCCGACACGCAATATTCCGTCAATGCCGACATCACCGGTGTCGCAGTCGACAAGCTGGTGATGAACCAGAAGCTCGAGGCCAATACGCTGAAGGTGATCGCCAGCAATGCCGGCTTCCAGGTCAAGGGCGACGTCAAGATCAACGGACAGGCGGCTTCGCTCGACTACCGCAAGCCGGCCGAGGGCGATGCCGACGTCAAGCTTCAGGCGACGCTCGATGATGCGGGCCGCGCCCGTCTCGGGCTCGATCTCGGTTCCGCCGTCTCCGGCGCGATCCCGGTCAAGCTGAGCGGCAAGATCGGCAGCGGCGACAATCCCGCCACCAAGATGGGCGTCGAGGCCGACCTGACCCAGCTCAAGCTCGACAATGTCCTGCCCGGTTGGGTCAAGGCGTCGGGCAGGGCCGGCAAGGCGACCTTCAACGTGGTGCCGAAAGGGCAATCGACGCGGTTCGAGGACATCTCGATCGAAGGCAACGGCGTTTCGATCAAGGGCGCGCTCGAGGTCGACCAGAACGGCGACCTCATGAATGCGAACTTCCCGACCTATGCGCCCTCGGAAGGTGACAAGACCTCGCTGCGCGCCGATCGTGGTCCTGACGGCGTGATCAAGGTGACGATGCGCGGCGACGTGTTCGATGGCCGCGGCTTCCTGAAATCGGCGATCTCCGGCCGCGACAGCGATCCCAAGAGCAAGGCCAAGACAACCGATTTCGACGTCGATCTGAAGCTCGGCGCGGTGGCCGGGTTCAACGGCGAGGCGCTGCGCGGCGTCGATGCCAAGATCTCGCGCCGCAACGGGTTCTTCAAGGCGTTCACGCTGAGCGGCAAGGTCGGCCGCGACACGCCTGTTACGGTCGACATGCGCGGACGGCAGCAGGGCCGCGAGGTGATCTATCTGCAGACCAGCGACGCCGGCGCGTTCCTGCGCTTCATCGACACCTATTCGAAGGTGATCGGCGGCCAGCTCACGCTGGCGATGGAGCCGCCGATCCCCGAGCCGAGCCCGAGGGAAGGC
Organism: Bradyrhizobium sp. UBA2491; assembly: GCF_002341725.1. NCBI lineage: Bacteria > Pseudomonadati > Pseudomonadota > Alphaproteobacteria > Hyphomicrobiales > Nitrobacteraceae > Bradyrhizobium > Bradyrhizobium sp. UBA2491. The sequence continues at coordinate 127,676 of NZ_DDOP01000080.1, read as the reverse complement.
CTGATCAACATCACCGGCTTCTCGGTGAAGGGCGAAACCCAGCTCGACCGCGCCGTCGCCGGCGGGCCGGTCAGCACCCAGAACGGCATCGGGTTCGATGCGCTGCGCGCCGAGTTCACCCGCCAGAGCGGCCAGCTCTCGATCCGTAACGGCGTGGTCAAGGGACCGAGCATCGGCGCGACCATCGAGGGCAGCATCGACTATGTCGGCAATCAGGTGCGGATGAACGGCACCTTCATTCCGATGTACGGCTTGAACAACATGTTCGGCCAGATCCCGTTCTTCGGGATTTTCCTCGGCGCCGGCAGCAATGAAGGCCTGATCGGCGTGACCTATGAAGTGGTGGGAACGCCGAGCGCGCCGGTGCTGCGCGTCAACCCGATCTCGGCGCTGGCGCCCGGCCTGACGCGTAAGATCTTCGAGTTCAAGCAATACGGCCCGAACGACCTGCCGACGACGAACAACAATTAGGGCATTGATTGGCGGGAAGAGCGTTCACTTCGACGAGTTCGAACGCAGAACCGTTCACAGCCCGTCGCGGACCTCCTGAAAGCGGCGTCACCGCCGCAGCGCCGGCACCACGAGGAACGGGATCAGGCCCAGCACGACGTTGACGAGCGCGAACACGATCAGCGGATTGTAGCTGTGGGTCCAGTCGTGGATCAGGCCGCCGCCCCATGAGCCGAGGCCCGATCCGAGGCCGCTGCCGATCATGATGGTGCCGTAGATGGTACCGACACGCTCGCCGCGGAAGATCTTCAGCGCGGTCGCTGTGATCAGCGGGCCGCGCGAGCCGATCATGCTGCCGAAGCAGACGATGAAGCCGGTCAGCAGCCAGTAGTTCGGATACCATTGCAGCAGCCAGAGCAGGATGATGCCGAGGATCGAGACGCCGTAGCTGAACAGCACGCTCGGCCTGCGGCCGATGATGCCGTCGAGCGTGGAGACGCCGAGCATGCCGACGAAAAGCGCGACGCCGGAGAAGCCCCAGGCGGTGGCGGCCTGCAACGGCGGGAAGCCGACATCGATCAGATAGGCGACGATCTGCGCCGTCAGCGCATACATCGCGATCGCGGTGAAGAAGAAGGTCGAGAACAACGCCCAGAAGGCGTGATGGCGCATCGCGGCAAGCAACGTCCAACCTTCATCGGCGAGATTGCTCTCGGCCTTCTTCACGATATGCGGCAAGCCGCCGGCGAGCAGCCGCCACGGCAGGAAGACGAGCGGGACGAGCAGGCAGAACGCGCCGATGCCGAACACCTGATAGGCCTCGCGCCAGCCGATCCGGTCGATCAGCACCTGCGACAGCGGTAGCAGCAGCAGCAGGCCGGCGCCGGTTGCCGAATACATCACCGCCATCGCGGTCGGAAGCCGCGGCCCGAACCAGCGGCCGAGCAGGATCGAGTTCGAGACGTTGCCGATCAGCGCGGTGCCGAAGCCGACGCAAAGCCCGACGCTGAGCTGGAATTGCCAGAGCTGTTGCGCGCGCGAGGCGACCAAGAAGGCACAGCCGAGCAGCGACAGACCCAGCGCATAGACCACGCGCGGACCGGAGCGGTCGAACAGCCGTCCGACCAGCGGTGCGGTCAGGCCGCTGGCGAGCCAGGTCAGCGAATAGACCGACACGACGGAGGCACGGTCCCAGCCGAAATTTTCCGAGATCGGTTTCAGGAACACCGTGAAGCTGTCGCTGAGGCCGCGCCCGAGCACCGACAGCACGAAGCACAGCGCGAGCACGTTCAGCGCGACGCGTGACTGCTTCGCAGGTGCTGCTAGCGTGTCGTTCGGAGGCGTGGTCTGGTCCATCGGAAAGATGGGAGCGCGCTTTCGGCGCGCCCCACAACCGACAAATGCGAATGCGCCTATGCAGGCTTCAGCAGGACGTGCCGCTTCTTGCCGAGCGACAGCTTCACCACGCCTTCCGGCGTGAGGTTGGCCGCCGTCAGCACCATCTTCTCGTCGGTGACGGCGGCATCGTTGACGCGAAGGCCGCCGCCCTTGATCTGCCGGCGCGCTTCGCCGTTCGAGGCGACGAGCTCGGCCTTGACGAACGCTGCCAGCACGCCGACGCCGGCCTCAAACTCGCCGCGCGGAATTTCAACCGTCGGCAAGGTTTCGGCGAGTGCACCTTCCTCGAAGGTGCGGCGCGCGGTTTCGGCTGCCTCGTTCGCGGCAGCGCGGCCGTGGAGCAGGGCGGTTGCCTCGGTGGCCAGCACCTTCTTGGCCTCGTTGATCTCGCTGCCGCCGAGCGCCGCAAGCTTGTTGATCTCGCCGATCGGCAGGATCGTGAACAGCTTGAGGAATTTGATGACGTCGGCGTCCTCGACATTGCGCCAGTACTGCCAGAAGTCGTACGGCGAGAACTGGTCGGCGTTGAGCCACACCGCGCCCTTCGCGGTCTTGCCCATCTTGTCGCCGGAAGCGGTGGTGAGCAGCGGCGTCGTCAGCGCGAACAATTGCGGCGCGCCCATGCGGCGGCCGAGATCGACGCCGTTGACGATGTTGCCCCACTGGTCGGAGCCGCCCATCTGAAGCCGGCAACCGGCACGGCGCGACAGCTCGACGAAGTCGTAAGCCTGGCAGACCATGTAGTTGAACTCGATGAAGCTCATCTCCTGCTCGCGCTCGAGTCGGAGCCGCACCGAGTCCATGGTCAGCATGCGGTTGACCGAGAAATGCCTGCCGATGTCGCGCAGCATCTCGATCCAGTTCAATTTCGTCAGCCACTCGGCATTGTCGAGCATGATGGCGTCGGACTTGCCGTCGCCGTAGCGCAGCACCTTGGCGAACACGCCACGGATCGAGGCCTTGTTGGCTTCGATCTCGGCGACCGTGCGCATCGCGCGCGTCTCATCCTTGCCGGAGGGGTCGCCCACCATCGTGGTGCCGCCGCCCATCAGCGTGATCGGCTTGTTGCCGCTCTGCTGTAGCCAGTACAGCATCATCATGGTGAGGAAGTTGCCGATGTGCAGCGACGGCGCGGTGCAGTCGTAGCCGACATAGGCCGTGGCCTCGCCCTTCGCGGCAAGCGCGTCGAGGCCCTCGAAATCGGAGCACTGGTGGACGAAGCCGCGTTCCTGTAGAGTGTTCAGGAAATCCGATTTAAATGCAGTCATTTGTCGGCCAGCCAGCTCATTCTTGTTTTACGGTTTTTGCATCTATTTGCGGAACCTTGACGCTGAGGCTGCCGCAGGCGGACGCGCAGTGGCATTATAGGATGTACTTGTTTGAGACAAGCCGGGGGTTCCCGGCCGGGACGCTTCCACGATGATGTTAACGGCACTCGGTCTGATGAGCGGGACCTCGCTCGACGGGGTCGACGTCGCACTGATCGAGACCGACGGCCGCCAGATCAAGGCGTTCGGACCGTCGGGCTATCGGCCCTATACCGACGGCGAGCGCAGCCTGCTGCGTCAGGCGCTGACGGAAGCGGTGCATTTGTCGCAGCGCGACGCCCGGCCGGGGATACTGCGCCAGGCGGAGCAGGCCGTGACGATTGCCCATGCCGAGGCGGTCGCCAATTTTGCGGCGCAGAACCGGATCTCCGCCCAGGATATCGATATCGTCGGGTTCCATGGCCAGACCGTGCTGCACCGTCCCGAGCGCAGGCTGACGGTGCAGATCGGCGACGCGCAGGCGCTCGCCAAGGCGATCCACATTCCGGTGATGCATGATTTCCGCGCCGCCGACGTCGAGGCCGGCGGGCAGGGCGCGCCCTTCGTGCCGGTCTATCATCGCGCGCTGGCGCAATCGCTGAACCGCGACGGGCCGATTGTTGTGGTCAATATCGGCGGTGTTTCCAACATCACCTATGTCGACGGCTCGGACACGTTGATCGCCTGCGACACCGGGCCGGGCAACGCGCTGCTCGACGACTTCATGTACCGCGAGATGCATCTGCCGTTCGATACCGGCGGGCGGTTCGCAGCGCAGGGCAAACCGGATGAGGCCTGGATTGCGCAGGCACTCAAGCTGCCGTTCTTCTCGGTTCCGCCGCCGAAATCGCTCGACCGCAATGATTTCGCCAGCCTCAAGCTCGGCGCGGTGGCGCCGGCGGACGGTGCCGCGACCCTGACCGCCTTCACCGCGGCTGCGATCGCCCGGGTCGTGCCGCTGCTGCCCAAGGTGCCGAAGAGTTGGATCGTCTCCGGCGGCGGCGCCTCCAACCTCACGATGCTGCGGATGCTGCGCGAACGCCTGGCGCCGGCGCTGGTGGAGCCGGCCGAGGCGCTCGGCTGGGCCGCCGACGCGATCGAGGCCCAGGCCTTCGGCTTCCTCGCCGCGCGCGGCATGAAGGGCCTGCCGCTGAGCTATCCCGCCACCACGGGGGTGCCGATCCCGATGACCGGGGGCATCATCGCGCGACCGTGACTTAGATGCAAATGCATCTACCTTGACAGTTCCATGCCGCTGCATTTAATTCGATGCAGCTGCATTGAACACGAGGATCGTCATGGCCGCCCTGAAGTTGATCAGCCACAAGCTCTGTCCCTATGTGCAACGCGCGGTCATCGCGCTGCATGAGAAGGGCGTGCGGTTCGAGCGGATCGACATCGATCTCGCCAACAAGCCGGACTGGTTTCTGAAGATCTCGCCGCTCGGCAAGGTGCCGGTGCTGGTGGTGACCGGTGACGACGGCAAGGAAGTCGCGTTGTTCGAGAGCAACGTGATCTGCGAATACATCGAGGAGACGCAAGCCGGCACCAGGCTGCACCCGCAGGACGCGCTCGTTCGCGCCGAGCATCGCGCCTGGATGGAGTTCGGTTCGGCCATTCTCGGCGATCTCTGGGGGCTTGAGACCGCAACCGATGCTGCGATCTTCGACAGCAAGCGGCAGGCGGTGGCGGCAAAGTTCGCGCGCGTCGAGACGGCGCTTGGCAACGGTCCGTTCTTCGCGGGTGAGCATTTCAGCCTGGTGGACGCGGTGTTCGCGCCAATCTTCCGCTACTTCGATCTGTTCGACCAACTGACCGACCTCGCGGTCTTCACCCACGCTCCGAAACTTCGCGCGTGGCGCAGCGCGCTGGCGCAGCGGCCGAGCGTGCGCAGCGCCGTTTCACCCGATTATCCCGCGCTGCTGCACGCGTTCCTGGTCGGCCACCGCGCGCATATGTTGAAGCTTGCGGCGTAGGTCATGTCGCATTCGCTTGCGTGGATCGCGCTGGTGGTCGCCGGTCTTCTCGACGTCGGCTGGGCGATCTCGATGAAATATGCCGAAGGCTATACGCGGCTCGGCTGGACGCTGGTCTCGCTGCTGCTGCTCGCCGCCTTCGTGTTCCTGCTCGGGCGCGCGTTGCAGGTGCTCGGTGTCGGCGTCGCCTACACGGTGTGGACCGGGATCGGCGCGGCCGGCACGCTCGCCATGGGCGTGCTGCTGTTCAACGAGGCGCTGAACCCGATGAAGATCGCGGGGATCGCATTCGTGCTGATCGGGATCGCAGCGCTGAAGATGGCGCCGGAGTAAGGTCGTCGGTGCTCAGTGTGAGTCCTGCTTCGTAGGATGGGTGGAGCGAAGCGATACCCATCAACTTGGTGCCGCGTGCGCGATGATGGGTATCGCTGCGCTCCACCCATCCTACAAAAGCCGCAACAGCATCACCGCACGTTGGCGAGGCGCATGTCGAGATAGCCGGTCACCGTCTCCATCAGCGGCTCGAGCTTGCCGTCGAAGAAATGGTTGGCGCCGGGGATGACCTGCTGGTCGATCACGATGCCTTTCTGCGTCTTCAGCTTCTCGACCAGCGTGTTGACGTCCTTCGGCGGGACCACGGCGTCCTTGTCGCCATGCACGATCAGGCCGGACGACGGGCAGGGCGCGAGGAACGAGAAGTCGTAGAGGTTGGCGGGCGGCGCGATCGAGATGAAGCCCTCGACCTCGGGCCGGCGCATCAGCAGCTGCATGCCGATCCAGGCGCCGAACGAGAAGCCCGCGACCCAGCAGGCACGCGCCTCGGGATTGATCGCCTGCGCCCAGTCCAGCGCGCTGGCGGCATCGGACAATTCGCCGGTGCCGTGATCGAACGAGCCCTGGCTGCGGCCGACGCCACGGAAGTTGAAGCGCAGCACCGAGAAGCCGCGATGCGCGAACGCGTAGTAGCACTGGTAGACGATCTGGTGGTTCATCGTGCCGTGGAACTGCGGATGCGGATGCAGGATCATCGCAATCGGCGCGTTCTTTTGCTTGGCCGGATGATAGCGGCCCTCAAGACGGCCAGCAGGGCCGGTGAAAATGACTTCAGGCATTGCGTTCCCTCGATTGACGTCGATCAATCAATCGGTTGGAGCCATCTTCAGCGACGGTGCGCGAACAGAGCAGCTCATGGATGAAATCGGCGCAGGCACCGTCGGGCGGCACGCTGGAGGGCCTTCTAGCATGACGCAAGGGGCGAAAATCAAGGAAATTGTGCGGCTTGGCACGGGCTAATCCCTGACGTGACGCGCGCGGGCTCAAGCGTTCCGATGGCTACCTGAAGTTTCAGTTTGTCATACTGCTATCGCGATTGGGACGCACCGGATGTCTTGCCTGGCAACACGTCGAAACTCCGCGGCGTGAAAAATCTCTCTGGCCGGCCGACGTCTGATCTGGCCTCGGTGCTGAACTCTCGTTATGTCGCAGTGGAAGGCCGCGACCATGGTGGTCGCGGCGGACGAGTGATATGGCCGATCGCGTCTATCTCGACTGGAATGCCACGACGCCGCTTCGCCCGGAGGCGAAGGCGGCGATGACCGCGGCGTGGGAACTGAGCGGCAACCCGTCCTCGGTGCACAGCGAAGGACGGCGGGCGCGGCGGTTGGTCGAAGATGCTCGCAATGCGTTGGCCAACGCGGTCGGTGGCCGATCGCAGGATGTGGTCTTTCTCTCCGGAGGGACGGAAGCCAATGCGCTGGCGTTGACGCCGGGGTTGCACCGCGGCGCAGGTGCGCCGGTGCAGCGGCTCTTGGTGTCCGCCATCGAGCATGCGTCGGTTCTGGCCGGCGGACGGTTTTCGCGCGAGGCGACCGGCGCGATCAATGTCACGCGCTCCGGCGTGATCGATCTCGAGCATCTGCGCACGCTGCTCGCGGATGGTCCGCCCACGCTGGTCTCGGTGATGCTCGCCAACAACGAGACCGGGGCGATTCAGCCGGTGGCCGACGTTGCCGAGATCGTCCATGCGTCCGGCGGCCTGCTGCACGTCGATGCGATTCAGGCGTTGGGCAAGATCCCGTTCGATCTCGCCTCAACCAAGGCCGACCTCGTGACGTTGTCGGCGCACAAGATCGGTGGACCAAAGGGAGTAGGCGCGCTGGTGCTCGCCGAGGGCGTTGAAGGGCTGGAGGCGTCCTTGCGCGGCGGCGGGCAGGAGCTCGGGCGGCGGGCAGGGACGGAGAACGTTCCGGGGATCGCCGGATTTGGCGCTGCCGCCAAGGTGGCGATGGCGGCGCTGAAGGCCGACGCCGCTCGCGTCAGGGGGTTGCGTGACCGGCTCGAGCACGGGCTGCGCCAGACGCCCGATGCGCTGATCTTCTCCGACGACGTCAAGAGGTTGCCAAATACCGTTCTGTTCACTGCACCGGGGATGAAGGCCGAAACGGCGGTCATCGGCTTCGATCTCGGGGGTGTGGCGGTCTCCTCCGGTTCCGCCTGCTCGTCCGGCAAGGTGCAGCCATCGCATGTATTGGAGGCAATGGGATACCGTTTTGAGGTATCCCAAGGAGCGGTGCGGCTCAGTCTGGGCTGGTCTACCACGGAGACAGACGTGGATTTGACCCTCAAGGCTTGGCGAAAGCTCGCCGATAGCCTAGTTAAGGGAGAGCGACGAAACACAGCTTGAACTGTTCTAAGCGAGTGATTTCGTGTTCAAAGCATCGTAAGAGACTTTCGGAACTGAGATCCACCGCGGTCCTTGAAACCGCGAGCGGAGGATATGAATGCCTGCTGTACAAGAGACGGTCGAGCGCGTCAGGCGCATCGACGTCGACCAGTATCGATATGGGTTTGAGACGCAGATCGAGTCCGAGAAGGCCCCGAAGGGCCTGTCGGAAGACATCGTTCGATTCATCTCGTCAAAGAAGAACGAGCCGGCCTGGATGCTGGAATGGCGCCTGGAGGCGTATCGCCGCTGGCTGACCATGACCGAGCCGACCTGGGCGCGCGTCGACTATCCGAAGATCGACTACCAGGACATCTATTACTACGCGGCGCCGAAGCCGAAGAAGACGCTGTCGTCGATCGACGAGATCGACCCGGAAATCCTCAAGACCTACGAGAAGCTCGGCATTCCCCTGCGCGAGGTCGCGATCCTCGAGGGCGTCGAGCCGCCGCCCGGCGGGCCGCCGTCAGCCAACCGCAAGATCGCGGTCGACGCGGTGTTCGATTCGGTCTCGGTAGCGACCACCTTCCAGAAGGAGCTGAAGGCGGCCGGTGTGATCTTCATGCCGATCTCGGAGGCGATCCGCGAGCATCCCGAGCTGGTGCAGAAATATCTCGGCACCGTGGTGCCGACCTCCGACAACTACTTCGCGACGCTGAACTCGGCTGTGTTCTCGGACGGCTCGTTCGTCTACGTGCCGCCGGGCGTGCGCTGCCCGATGGAGCTGTCGACTTATTTTCGCATCAACGAGCGCAACACCGGCCAGTTCGAGCGCACGCTGATCATCGCCGACAAGGGCTCCTACGTCTCCTATCTCGAAGGCTGCACCGCGCCGCAGCGTGACGAGAATCAGCTGCACGCGGCCGTGGTCGAACTCGTCACGCTCGACGATGCCGAGATCAAGTACTCGACGGTGCAGAACTGGTATCCGGGCAATTCGGAAGGCAAGGGCGGCATCTACAATTTCGTCACCAAGCGTGGCGACTGCCGCGGCAAGAACTCCAAGATCTCCTGGACCCAGGTCGAGACCGGTTCGGCGATCACCTGGAAGTATCCGAGCTGCATCCTGCGCGGCGACAATTCGAGCGGCGAGTTCTATTCGATCGCGATCTCGAACGGCTTCCAGCAGGTCGATAGCGGCACCAAGATGATCCACCTCGGCAAGAACACGTCGAGCCGGATCATCTCCAAGGGCATCGCCGCCGGCAAGTCGCAGAACACCTATCGCGGCCTGGTCAGCGCGCACCGCAAGGCGACGGGCGCACGCAACTACACCGCCTGCGATTCGCTGCTGATCGGCGACAAGTGCGGCGCGCACACCGTGCCCTATGTCGAGGCCAAGAATTCCTCTGCGACGTTCGAGCACGAGGCGACGACGTCGAAGATTTCCGAGGACGTGTTGTTCTACTGCATCCAGCGCGGGCTCTCGCAGGAGGAAGCCGTCGGCCTCGTGGTCAACGGCTTCGTGAAGGATGTGCTGCAGCAACTGCCGATGGAATTCGCGGTGGAAGCGCAGAAGCTGATCTCGATCTCGCTGGAGGGCAGCGTCGGGTAGGGCAGATGTGGCAAACGGTCAGGAATGTCCTGGATGGCGTTCAGATTTTGCCGTTTGCTGTCACTGCGTGCGTCGCGATCACAGCAGCGTTCGTTGCCTTGATGGGCGCACTGCTGGGATCACCTGAGGTGATGGAATTCGGCAAGGCTGCCGCCGGATTTGGAGCACTTGGATTTTTTGTCTGGCTCTTTCTGATGATCGTTATCCGGTCGGGCTAGGCCATGAGGAAAGAAGATGACTGCGTTGCTTGAAGTGAAAGATCTGCAGGTTCGTGTCGAGGAGCGTGAGATCCTGCACGGGCTGTCGCTCACGGTGAACCCGGGCGAGGTGCATGCGATCATGGGCCCGAACGGCTCCGGCAAATCGACGCTCTCTCATGTGATCGCCGGCAAGCCGGGCTATGAAGTCACCGGCGGCCAGATCCTGTTCAAGGGCGAGGACCTCTTGGAGATGGCGCCGAACGAGCGCGCCGCCAAGGGCGTGTTCCTGGCGTTCCAGTATCCGGTCGAAATCCCGGGCGTGACCACCTGGAATTTCTTGCATGCGGCGCTCAACGCCCAGCGCAAGGCGCGCGGCGAGGAGGAGATGTCGTCGCCGGCCTTCCTGAAGAAGGTCCGCGAAGTGGCCAAGTCGCTCAACATTCCGCAGGACATGCTGAAGCGCGGCGTCAATGTCGGCTTCTCCGGCGGCGAGAAGAAGCGCAACGAGATTCTTCAGATGGCGCTGTTCGAGCCGGCTGTCTGCATCCTCGATGAAATGGATTCGGGCCTCGACATCGATGCGCTGCGGATCGCAGCCGACGGCGTCAACGCGCTGCGCTCGCCGGAGCGCGCCATGGTCGTGATTACCCACTACCAGCGGTTGCTCAACTACATCGTGCCCGACGTCGTGCACGTGATGTCGAAGGGCCGGGTGGTGAAGAGCGGCGGCAAGGAACTGGCGCTGGAGCTGGAAGAGTCCGGCTACGCGCAGTTCGAAGACGCGGCCTGACAAAGGCGGGTTCTCAGATGAACGTTGTTGCAAAGACCGAGACCGGGCGCGCGCTGGGCGATGCATTCGCCGTCGTGCGCGACCGTCTGCCGGGCAAGGGCAAGATCGCCGATCAGCGCCGGCAGGCATTCGAGGCCTATGAGCGTACCGGCCTGCCGCATCGCCGGATCGAGGACTGGAAATACACCGATCTGCGCGCGCTGATGCGCGAGGTGCTGCCGCTGGCGGCGGCGCCGGATGCAGTGGCGCTGAGCCGCGCCGCGGCTGTCGCCAAGCTGCGCGCAATCGACGGCGTGCGCCGTCTGGTGCTGGTCGATGGCGCTTTCGCGCCTGATCTGTCCGACCTCGGAAGCCTCGAGCAGGGGCTTGTGATCCGCCCGCTGCGCGAGGTGCTCGACGCCGGTGACGGCGCGCTGTCCGCGGAGGTGGTTGCGTCCGACATCTCCAACCCGATGATCGCGCTGAACGGTGCGATGGCGACCGATGGTGTCGTGATCGAAATCGCCAACGGCACGATGCTGGTCCAGCCGCTGCATATCGTGCACGTCGCGTCAGGCGCGGCGCCGGCCTCGATGTTCACGCGCTCGCTGTTACGGCTCGGCCGCGACGCCGGCGTGACGCTGGTGGAGAGCTATCTCGCCGCCGAGGGCGCCAAGGCTTACCAGGCGTATGACGGGCTGATCGTTGCGATCGGCGACAATGCGCGGCTCGATCACGTGCGCCTGGTCGAGGACAGCGTTGACGCCTTCAACATTTCGTCGGCAACGATCTCGCTCGGCGCCCATGCCCATTTCAACACGTTCGGCCTGACCTCGGGCGGCCATGTCAGCCGTTACCAGCTGACGGTGACCTGCGCTGGCGAAGGTTCGAAGGTCGAGACCAACGGCGTCAACCTGATCAACGGCAAGCAGCATGCCGACACCACGTTGTTCATGGATCACGCCGTGCCGAACTGCGCGAGTCGCGAGATCTTCCGTGCCGTCGTCGACGACCGCGCCCATTCCGTGTTCCAGGGTCGCATCATCGTCCGCCCCGACGCGCAGAAGACCGACGCCAAGATGATGACCCGCGCGCTGCTGCTGTCCGACGATGCGGAAGCTGACAACAAGCCGGAGCTCGAGATCTTCGCCGATGACGTCACCTGCGGTCACGGCGCGACCACCGGCGCGCTCGACGAGAGCCTGCTGTTCTACATGCGCGCCCGCGGACTGCCCGAGAAGGAAGCGGAGGCGCTCCTGATCCAGGCCTTCGTGGGAGAGGCGATCGAGACCATCGTCAGCGATGCGTTGCGCGAGGTCGCAATTGCCACCGCGCAGCGCTGGCTTCAGGCGAGGGCGTGAGCATGCACAAGGCGGTTGCGAACGGTTCTTACGACGTCGCCCTGGTGCGGCAGGATTTCCCGGCGCTCGCCATGCAGGTCTACGGCAAGCCGCTGGTCTATCTCGACAACGCCGCTTCGGCGCAGAAGCCGAATGCGGTGCTCGACCGCATGACGGAAGCCTACAAGAGCGAATACGCCAACGTGCATCGCGGCCTGCATTACCTCGCCAATGCCGCGACCGAGGCCTATGAGGGCGCCCGCGGCAAGGTCGCGCAGTTCATCAACGCCCGCCGCAACGAAGAGATCGTCTTCACCCGCAATGTCAGCGAGGCGATCAATCTCGTGGCGGCATCCTGGGGCGGCGAGCATATCAAGGAGGGCGACGAGATCGTCCTCTCGATCATGGAGCACCACTCCAACATCGTGCCGTGGCATTTCCTCCGCGAGCGTCAGGGTGCCGTGATCAAGTGGGCGCCGGTCGACGATGAAGGCAACTTCCTGATCGAGGAGTTCGAGAAGCTCCTCACCGCCCGCACCAAGATCGTTGCGATCACCCAGATGTCGAATGCACTCGGCACCCTGGTCCCGATCAAGGAGGTGGTGCGGCTGGCGCATGCCCGTGGCATCCCGGTGCTGGTCGACGGCGCCCAGGGCGCGGTGCATCTGCCGGTCGACGTGCAGGACCTCGATTGCGATTTCTATGCCTTCACCGGCCACAAGGTGTACGGACCGACCGGCATCGGCGCGCTCTATGCCAAGCATGAGCATCTGGTGGCGATGCGGCCGTTCAACGGCGGCGGCGAGATGATCCGTGAAGTTGCCAAGGACTGGGTCACCTATGGCGACCCGCCGCACAAGTTCGAGGCCGGCACGCCGCCGATCGTCGAGGCGATCGGGCTCGGCGCCGCGATCGATTACGTCAATTCGATCGGCAAGGAGCGCATCGCCGCGCACGAGCACGATTTGCTCAATTATGCCCAGGACCGGCTGCGCGAGATCAACTCGCTGCGCCTGATCGGCACCGCCCGCAACAAGGGGCCGGTGATCTCGTTCGAGATGAAGGGTGCGCATGCGCACGACGTCGCCACCGTGATCGACCGTCAGGGCATCGCGGTGCGCGCCGGCACCCATTGCGTGATGCCACTTTTAGAGCGGTTCAACGTCACGGCCACCTGCCGGGCCTCGTTCGGGATGTATAATACCAGGGAAGAAGTCGACCATCTGGCGCAGGCGCTGATCAAGGCGCGGGAATTGTTCGCATGACCGATACAGCCGAAGTCAAGACGGCCTCCATGGAAACCACCTCGGCGCTGCCGGCGGAGGAAACCGAGCGCATGAGCGGCGAGATCGTCGCGGCGCTGAAGACAGTGTTCGATCCGGAAATCCCGGCTGACATCTACGAGCTCGGCCTGATCTACAAGGTCGACCTCAAGGATGATCGCTCGGTCGACATCTTGATGACCCTGACCACGCCGAACTGCCCGGCGGCGGGTGAGCTGCCGACCATGGTCGAGAACGCGGTCGCCAGCGTCCCCGGCGTCGGTGTCGTCAACGTCAACCTGGTGTGGGATCCGGCCTGGACGCCGGACCGGATGTCGGACGAGGCGCGCCTCGTCCTCAATATGTGGTGATGCGCGTAAGGTTTGAATCTAGGCTCGAGACGATCCTCAATTGAATTGCCGCCGGGACTGACCACATGAGTGACATGACCCAAGCTTCACCCACCCCCGCCAAGCCGAAGCGGCCGCGCCCGCAAGTCATGAGGCTGACCGATGCGGCGGCGGAGCGGATCACCGAGTTGACCCAGCGCGCTGATTCCGAGATCGTCGGCCTGCGCGTCGGCATCAAGAACGGCGGCTGCGCCGGGCAGTCCTACACCGTCGAATATGCCCACGAGATCCGTCCGACCGACGAGGTCGTCGAGGACAAGGGCGTGAAGATCCTGGTCGATCCGAAGGCCGTGCTGTTCCTGCTCGGCACCGAGATGGACTACGTGGCCGACAAGATGCAGGCCCAGTTCGTGTTCAACAACCCGAACCAGGTCTCCGCCTGCGGTTGCGGCGAGTCCGTGCAGCTCAAGCCGGCCACGGTCTGACGCTGCCACGTTGCGCGGGCGCATTCGCGCTCGCGCTTTTGATCCGACCTCCACCATCGTTGCGTGTCGGCGCGGTCGTCGACCATACTGCGCAGTCAACAGGCTGCGGCAGACGCGCTTGGCTTGAACGGGGGAAGTACGTGGACCGCGAATTCCTGACCGACTTGTTCGTCGATTTCGGCCCGGTCACGCTGCGCCGGATGTTCTCCGGCTACGGCATCTCCGCCGATGGCACCAATTTTGCGCTCGCCTTGCGCGCCGGGCTCTACTTCCGTGCCGACGACCAGACCATCCCGCAATTCGAGGCAGAGGGCTGCGGGCCATTCCAGTACACGACACGGTCGAAGACCGTCACCGTCAACTCCTACTGGCAATTGCCGGCGCGGCTGTTCGACGATTCTGAGGAGCTCGCAGCGTGGGCACGTTCGGCGCTCGCCGCTGCCCAGCGCGCGGCGCTGCGCAAGCGGCCGCGGAAGGCGACGGTGACGGTTGGCAAGAAGGTCGCGAGCAAGAACAAGAAGAGCGTGGTGAAGAAGCCCGCAGCCAAGCGACCTTCAAAGAAGCGAGTGCAAAAGGGAAAAAGGTCGTCATCCTGAGGAGCGCGCATCGCGCGCGTCTCGAAGGATGGCCGCGGCGCGCTATCGGGGCCTCATGGTTCGAGACGGCGCCTCCTCACCATCAGGGGAGACTTAAGCCACCCGGGTCTGGGTCTCGGAGCTGTATTCCGGGTCGGCTTCGCAGATCACACGATTGCGGCCGGCGCGCTTGGCGGCGTAGAGGCAGGCATCGGCGCGTTCGATCAAGGAATCGGTGTCGTCGTTCGGCTTCAGCATGGAGACGCCGACCGAGATCGTGACGCGGCCGAGGATTTCACCGGTCGACTTCTTCTTCAGCTCCTTGGCCATCACGGCGCGGCGGATGTGGTCGGCGACCGTCAGCGCCTGGCGCAGCGCGGTGTTGGGCAGCACGACGGCGAATTCCTCGCCGCCATAGCGGGCGGTGATGTCCTGGCCCTTGATGGTCTGTTTCAGCGACTGCGCCACCAGCCGCAGCACCTGGTCGCCGGTGAGGTGGCCGTAGGAGTCGTTGAACGATTTGAAGTGATCGATGTCGAACATCAGGAGCGACAGCGGCTCGCCGCTGACCAGCGCGGTCTGCACCGCCGTGTCGATCGAGCGGTCGAAATATTTCCGGTTGCCGAGGCCGGTGAGCGGGTCGGTCAGGCTCTCGGCGCGGATCGCCTCGAGGCTGTGTTGCAGGTCGTTGATTTCGGATTTCGACAGTGCGAGCCGGTTCTCCAGCGCCTGGTTGGTATCGCGCATCTCGCGGGTCGACTTGGCGAGGCCCTCGACGATCGTCTTGATGTGATCGTGGGTCGTGGCGCTGGCGAGCTTGTTGCTGGCACCGATCAGGCTCGCATCATAATTCGCCGACACACCGAGCGCATCGGTGATCAGCTTCATGACGGCGTCGATCTCGCCGATGACGCGGGCGCCGACCTTGTCGATTCGATCGGAGGTCTTGATGTGCGAGAGATAGGTTTCGTAGATCTGCTCGAGATCGGATTCGCTGAGCTTGCCGCTGCGCGCCAGGGTCTCGTTGATGACCTTGTTGAGCGGCGCGTTGTACCCGGTCGCGTAGACGTACCAGATCTCATAGTTGCGGGGTACGGCAGTCTGGCGAAGCGAGCGGATCTGGCCGAGCGCGACTTCGGCGAAGGCCAACGTACGTTCGTGTTCGTCCAGCAGTTTCACCACTGTCACGTCCTCAATGCGCGCAATGCCGGTTGCACCCGGCAGCAATGACTAAATTATTGGCGCGAGGGTACGGGACGAGAGTGAAAGCAAGGTAAACAGTGGAACTACGGGAATCCGGTCGCGACTAATGTCCAATGTCGCCGCGACTTTCGGAAGACTTTCGTTTGTTCGTCAATGCGATATGGAATCTGCGCGGATTTGCTTCAAACCCGAAGCATCACCGCACGATGTACCGCTAGATCTGACGGAGATTCGCGGATTGCCGCCGCCCGTCGCGGCGACACCGGCGCAAGCGTTACGCGCGTGCGCGCACAGGTCGCAGCAGGAAGGCAGGCAGATGCGAATGATCGGCCGGCTCGTGGTCGACTTCGCGTTGCTGCCGCCGTGGCTCGGCGCGCCCGATCGAGGGCACGTGCGACGGAGTGGCCTGCGGGGCACCGCTACGGCCGTTGCGCGGCTCGCGCTCGGGCTTCGCTGCACGCTCCTGCTGGGGCTCCCTGTCGTGACGCGGTTCGCGCTCACCATTGCGCGGCTCGCGTTCACGGCGCGGCTTGCGGCCGCCACGGGCGCCGTCGCGCGAACCGTCGCGGCTGCGCGACCGGCGCGGCGCGGCGTCCTCGTCAGAGGCCTCACTGTGCACGGCGTAGTCGCCTTCAGCGCGTGGGATCGGCTGGCCGATCAGCTTCTCGATCGCAGCCATCGACTTGCTATCGAGCGAGGTGACGATGGAGATCGCGGTACCGGTGCGTCCGGCGCGACCGGTACGGCCAATGCGGTGGACGTAGTCGTCGGGGTGGTGCGGTACGTCGAAATTGAAGACGTGGCTCACCGCGGGAATGTCGAGACCACGGGCGGCGACGTCGGAGGCGACGAGCAGCGGGATCTCGCCCTTGCGGAATTGGTCGAGGGCCGCGGTGCGGGCCGACTGATCCATGTCGCCGTGCAAGGCGCCGACGCTGAAGCCGTGTTTCTGGAGTGATTTGTGAAGGACGGCGACTTCGCGCTTGCGATTGCAGAAGATAATCGCGTTGTTGAGATCCTTGGCGTCACGCAGCAGGCGGCGGAGGATTTCGCGCTTGTCGTGCGCTTCGCGACCAGCGGGTACCTGCAATTGCGTCACGGTGACTGCGGTGGTTGCGGGCTTGGAGACTTCGATCCGGGCCGGGTTGTGCAGGAAAGCCTCGGTGATGCGGCTGATCTCCGGGGGCATCGTCGCGGTGAAGAACAGCGTTTGCCGGGTGAACGGGACGAGCTTGCAGATGCGCTCGATGTCGGGAATGAAACCCATGTCGAGCATGCGGTCGGCTTCGTCGATCACCAGCAACTCGACGCCGGTGAGCAGCAATCCGCCGCGTTCGGTGTGGTCGAGCAGGCGGCCGGGCGTTGCGATCAGCACGTCGACGCCGCGCATCAGCTTGGAGTCCTGGTCGCCGAACGAGACGCCGCCGATCAGGAGAGCCACGTTCAATTTCTGACCGGCGCCGTATTTGTCGAACTGCTCCTTCACCTGCGCGGCAAGCTCGCGGGTTGGCTCGAGGATCAGGGTGCGCGGCATCCGTGCCCGGGCGCGGCCCTTCTCGAGGAGGGTGAGCATCGGGAGAACGAAGGCAGCGGTCTTGCCGGTGCCAGTCTGTGCAATGCCGAGCACATCGCGCCGGGCGAGGACGTGCGGGATTGCCTGTTCCTGGATGGGGGTGGGGTTGGTGTAACCGGTGGCCGCAACTGCGGCGAGGACCTTATCGGACAGGCCTAGATTGGAAAAAGACATTGAGCCTCTGGTCGAAACCGCCGTTCGGAATCGAAGGTAAAAGGCTGTCGCGTTCGGCCCCGAAACGGCTCGCTTCTCTAAAAAGCTCGGGGGCTCTGACTAACGCTGACGGACGGCAAACCTGACGAATCGCGCTTCGATCCGAGGGCCGCGTTGCCTCGCAACATAGGGTCGAAACCGGTAAAGTCAATCTTGGAACCGGCCGGATGGCCGAAAAAGCTTAACGTTTTCGCCAAAATAACCGTCATTTCCGTCATTTGGCGGTCAAATGAATCATCTCCCCGCTATCCAGTGCATGGGTCTCGGCAGGCGGGTTGGCGCTGCCCTTGGCCCTGAATTCGCCGGGCGACATTGCCTCGGCCGCGCTGAAGATCCGGTAGAAGGTGGCGAGGCTGCCGAACCCGCAGGCGAGGGCGATGTCCGCGATCGGCCGCCGCGGTTGCTCGCGAAGCAGCCTGCGGCTCTCGCTCAGGCGTTGCGCAGTGACGGTTTGGGAAAAGCTCGTGCCGGTCGCCTCGAACAGAATGTGCAGGTAGCGGACCGAGACGCCGAGCAGATCGGCGACCATGTGGGGTGACAGCGCCGGCTTTGCGAGATGGCGCGTGATCAGGCGCCGGGCCAGGCTCAGTCGGCCGACGCGCAGCGCCTGCTGCGCGCGGCGGCTGCCCGGCCTGATCGCGCCGCGCTCGATCAGGGCGAGGTCAGCCACGATCTTGACCAGCGCAGGGATGCAGGCCGCGTCACCGTCTTCCGCCGCTCCTTTGAAGTCGGCAAGGCAGGCTTCGAGCAACGGTGCCCAGCCGCGATCGCTGGTCGCCGGAGCACCGTGACGAGCCAGCACGGGGGCGGCAGTTGGATCGGCTTGCAGGCCCACAGCGGCCGGGTCGGTGGGTGAGGCTTCCGGGCCGTATTCCTGGTGCTTAGCGCGCATCGTGCATGATCCCTCGCTCTGCGTGAGAGCGCGCGTCACCGGTAACGAGATTTGCTGTGCCGCGTCCGGGCGAAGCGCCTGCGGGGTTCTGGCGAAATGGCCAGAAAATATCTTCTCAATCCGTGCAGGCTGATCACTTCGATCGGGAGCGTGTCCGATCTCGCGGCGATGCGCCCGGCTGCCGCGATGCCCCATGTCGACCATTCGAGACGCCTCCGGAAAGTCCTGCGATCGCAATACGTATATTTCACACAATTACGCAATTAATGAAATAGGAAAAATGCGTCGCGACGCAGTGATCGGCCGCGGCAATGGCGCAGCCGGGCCTTTTCGGTCGATTTTTGCGGATCGGTGAGCGTTGCGTGCGGCGCACGCACTTGCGCAAACTGGGAATTACTTCCGTTTCGGCATCACGGCACAGCCATAGAGCACCATCGCGCAGGTCTGACGGTAGCGGGCCGAAAAGTCGTCATGGGCAATCGGCGGGAGCGATTGATTGACGGCACGTCCGCCGTCGGCCAGTCCCTGGGCGATTTGCGCCGGCGTGAAGGTGCCGTTCAGCTTCAACAGCCGTGCGGCCTGCAAATCGATCACCAGCCTTTCCAGTTCACCCTGGAATGCGACGGCCGTCTTGATCATCAGATCACGGCAGCGTCTGAAGGCCTCGGCGTTGAGCTCGACGGTGTGCGGCGAATGCGTGAGGCGGCGCCGCGTCTCGCCGTAACGCACGTCGAGGACCTCGGCGAAAATATCGAGCGCGCCGCCGCCATTGGTCCGTACCGAGCGGCCGGCCTGCATCGCGAGCTCGACATCCTCGACATGGTGCCAGGCGATCACGGCGCGAAACGCATCTTCCTTGTTGCCGAAATAGTAGTACAGCGCGCGCTGCGTGAAGCCGCAGGCCTTGGCCAGCCCGACCATCGACAGCCCGCCATAGCCGTAATCGAGAAAGGCCCGGTCGACCTGCTTGAGCAGATCAGGTCCAGGCTTGATCATCTTCTTCGGCATCAGCAATCCGCAGGCGTCGAGGGGCGGCACGCGAGACGCCGCGAATCCGGCTTACGGGCATGGCCGCGCTTTAGCAACCCGCAACAGCCCGGTGTGCCGGCTCGTCGGGGCGCTGTCCGCGCTCAGGCGGATTGTGCCCTGTAGTCGCCGGGCGTCATGGATTCGGCGGCATTGAACAGGCGATAGAACGTCGCGAGGCTTTCGAAGCCACAGGCAAAGGCGACTTCGGCGATGGTCTGCCCGGACCGCTCGCGGAGCAGGCGACGGCTTTGCGCGAGCCGGAGCCCGGTCACGGTCTCCGAGAAGCTCATCTCCGTCTGTTCGAACAGGATGTGCAGATGGCGGACCGAGACGCCGAGCAGGCCGGCAATCAGGGTCGGCGACAGCGCTGCGCTCGACAGGTGCTGCCGGATCAGGCGGCGGGCCAACGACAGGTGGGCACTTCGCAGCGCTTGCTGCGCGAGCCGGCTCTTCGGCCGCATGATACCGCGTTCGATCAGCGCGATATGGGCAAGCGCCTGGACCATCGGAGCCGTCCCCGCCGCATTGCTGCCTTCGATCAGGTCGCGAAAGCATGATTCCAGCAACGGCCGCAGTGAGGCCTGGTCCTGTACGGGCTTTGGCACCAGCTCGCCGAGCTCGGCGCCGGGCGGAACGACGTTCGCGACCGGAATTTTGATGATGCGCAGGTGGAAGCCGTCGTCATGCAGCGGGGCGGTGCGATAGGGCAGGTCCGAATGGCTGGTCGCGAACATGCCGTCGCGCACCGCGAACTCGTCAAGCCGTGCGCCGCCGAACCAGCCGCCGCCACCGAGTTGCTGATAGATGCACAGGCTGTCGCTGCGCGCGTCGGCGATGTCGCCGCTGCGCCGCTCGACGCGATAGGGCGAGGCGCGCAGCTCGACCAGCCCGGCATCGCCGAGCTTGCGCAAGGAAAACTCACCGAAGAAGTCCTGGCGGCGGTCGGGCTCGAGCTCCGCGGTGACGCCGAACAATCCCTTGGCGCGGACCTCGCGCCAATAGTCGAAGCGATCTCGAGGATCGACTTGATCAGTAGACCATGTGTACACGGAAAAGCCCTTGGGACCTGCGGAGAGCTCGCGCCGGATCGAAGCTTGAAATCCTATCATGCGGACCGGAAAAGGAAACTTGACCCGAGAGCGACAGACCGCCTCATTTTGGCCGGCTGCGGCCGGTCAGTACCGTGGTGGTTCGGCCTTGAACCGGCCGATCGGCCGAGCCGACTATTAAGGCGCGATGAGATCAGGTTGAATCGTCATCGCGCTTTGGTTTCTATTTCAAGCATGATCCTCCGGATCATGCTCCAGGCGGCGGTCGCACGAACGGCACACGGGTCGTGCAGGCGGGAAACGGATGAAGAGCTGGCTCTCGAGACTTTCGGCGACCCTCCTGGCGGTCGCTTTCATCGCAGCGGCCGCGCCCGCCGAGGCCGAGAAGCGCGTCGCACTCGTGATCGGCAACAATGACTACAGGAACGTGCCGAAGTTGCAGAAGGCGGTCAACGACGCCCGCACCATGGGCGACACGCTGAAGCAGCTTGGCTTCAACGTGATGGTGGCCGAGAACCTCAACCGGCAGGCGTTCTCCGAGACCTTGCTGGCGTTCGACCGCGCCGTGGAACCGGGGGATACCGTGTTCTTCTTCTATGCCGGCCACGGCTTCGAGATCGCCGGCCAGAACTTCCTGCTGCCGACCGATGTGCCGGCCGCCACCGAAGGGCAGGAGGAACTGGTGCGCGACGCCTCGGTTCTCGCCGATCGCATCGTCGAGCGGTTGCAGAACAAGAAGGCGCGGACCTCGATCCTGGTGTTCGACGCCTGCCGCAACAATCCGTTCGAGCGCGCCGGGACGCGCGCTGTTGCCGGCGGTGGTGGCCTCGCGCCGATGACGCAACTGCCGGAGGGCGTGTTCTCGGTGTTCTCGGCGGGGCCGCGGCAGACCGCGCTCGACCGGCTGTCGAACGACGATGCCAATCCCAATTCGGTGTTCACAAGGACCTTCGCCAAGGAGCTGCTGCGGCCCGGCGAGAACCTCGTGCAGGTCGCGCAGCGCACCCGGCGCCAGGTCAGCGAGATGGCCGAGACCGTCAAGCACAAGCAGATCCCGGTCTATTTCGACCAGATGGTCGACGACGTCTTCCTGAACGGGATGGCGAAGGGGCAGGCCGAGGCCGCCGGACCATCCGCGCCGTCGCAACAGGTCGCGGCGCTGCCGCCTGTCGCGGTGCCGAAGCTGCCGAAGGAGGATTCGATCAACGCGCCGATCGCGAGCTTCTCGCGGCACAATGGCGGCTGGACCGTCGTGTTCTCGATCGCCGATCCGACGCTCGGCATCTCCTGGCGGATCGGCGATAGCGGCGACTTCCGCGAAACCGGCTTCATGGACACGCTCGACCCGCGCACGCGCAAGCGGATGCCGAATCCGTCGATCGAGCTGCCGGCCGACGCGCCGGCGGCCACGATCGAGCTTCGCTATGTAGATACCCAGGGCGAGATGCAGGGACCATTCCCGATCAAGTTCGATCCCGACGCCGCGCTGATCCGCGACCAGCGCAAGATCCTCGACATGACGGCGACGAGCTGGCTGTCGTTCCGCGAGTTCAACGGGCTGCTGGTCTATTACACCCACTTGATGTCGTATCGCTGCGCGATCCGCGAGGTGCGGATCGGCATCGACAGCGCGGTGCCGGACAAGGTGTTGAAGATGCCGCCCTGCGATCAGCGCGATCCCGTGGCGATCCCATCGAACGCCCAGACCTATCTCAAGCTCGCGCCGCAGACCAAGGCGGTCTCGGTGGAGCTGACCTATCGCGACGGCAGCGTGTCCGAGATCAAGACGTTCCGGCGCTGACCGAGCATCCAACCGGTCTCCCGAGAACTGTTGCTCGACCGCAACTTTCACGAGGAAAGTGACGAGGGTGACACCCTGTCGCAGCTTTCTGCTCGTCAGCAAGACGTCGGCCAAATACAAATCATTTTTATTTTATTTCTGAACCAATGCTTTTTGGGGGGCAAAATGCAGAAGCTTTTGGGGTGTGCCTCAATCTCGGTCCTGTTGGGCCTTTCCTGCTCTGGCAATGCGATGGCCGCTGACATGGCCGTCAAGGCGCCGCCGCCGGTGGTCGCTGACGTGTTTACGTGGACCGGGTTCTATGTCGGCGGCAACGCCGGGTATGCGTGGGGCCGGGCTGCCATCGACGGGGCCGAAACCGTTCCGATCCCGCCGTTCTTTGCGGTCGATTCCGCCGCGATTTCCAATGCGGCTTCACCTCGTCTCAAGCCCGACGGTTTTACCGGCGGCGTCCAGGCCGGGTACAATTGGCAGGTGAACAGCACGGTGTTGGGCCTCGAAGCGGACTTCGAGTCGTTTCGGATGCGTGCCAGCACGACGGGAACGTTCCCATTTCCCAGCACTTTGCCCGGCGGAGCGATCGGGCCGCCGACGAGTTTCTTTACGCCCACCTCGTCTGTTTCCACTGATTGGCTCTTCACCGGTCGTGGTCGTCTCGGTTGGGCCAACGACCACTGGCTGCTTTATGCAACGGGTGGCGTGGCCGTCACCAATTTCAGCGTCAACCAATCGATCGTTCAGCTTGCTCCGTTCGTGTTCAACACCAACGCGTCCGACACGCGCGTCGGCTGGACCGTTGGTGCCGGCTTCGAATATGCATTCGCCCGAAACTGGTCGGTGAAGGGAGAATATCTCTACCTCGACTTTGGCAAGTTGAGTGGCGTGGGTGTCTTGACCCCCGCATTCGCCGGGTTCGCCTACAGCAATTCGACCCACCTTACCGCGAACATCGCGAGGGTCGGCGTGAACTACCGTTTTGGCGGACCTGTCGTCGCGCGATACTGATCACGGCCTGACGCTTGTCACGACCTGACGCTTGGCAAATTCGAGGAACCCCGGCCATTGGCCGGGGTTTCTGTTGATGCCCTTCAGGCGGTCACGACCCCGCTGCCTGCCTGGCGTGTGCTGTGACGGCTGGCTGCTCCCAAATCGTGCCCCGAAATGCAATCACCGGGTCTGGCAGGGCAATCGAAATGATCGACACGTCCATACTGCCGGCAGGAAAGGCAATGAAGACCCGCTGCTGCGTGGTCGGTGGCGGGCCGGCCGGCATGATGCTTGGCTATCTGCTCGCCCGCGCCGGAGTCGACGTCGTGGTGCTGGAGAAGCACGCCGACTTCTTCCGCGACTTCCGGGGTGACACCGTGCATCCCTCGACCTTGCAGGTGATGGATGAGCTCGGCCTGATCGACGGTTTCCTGAAGCTGCCATACCAGCAGGTCCAGAAACTCGACGGCATCTTCGGCGGCACCTCGGTGCGGATCGCCGACCTCAGCCGCCTCAGCGTCAAATATCCCTTCATCGCGATGATGCCGCAGTGGGACTTCCTCAACTTCCTGCGCGAGAGCGGCAGGCGGTTTGCCTCGCTCAAGGTGCTGATGAGCGCGGAAGCAACCGACCTGATCCGGAGCGGCGACGCGGTGACGGGTGTCCGCGCCAAGACGCCGGACGGTCCAGTCGACATCGCGGCGGATCTCGTGATCGGTTGCGACGGCCGCCACTCCATCGTGCGCGAGCGCGCGGGCCTCGCGGTTGAGGAGATCGGCGCGCCGATGGACGTGCTGTGGTTTCGCGTCGGGCGGCGTCCAAACGAGACCGAGAATCTGTTCGCCCGTGTCGACCACGGCAAGATGATGGTGACGTTCGACCGCGGCGACTATTGGCAGTGCGCCTATGTGATCGCCAAAGGACAATACGAGGCGGTGAAGGCGAGGGGATTGCCGGCGCTGCTCGAGGACGTGCTGCGCCTCGCGCCAATCCTCAAGGCCGGCATCGCCGACGTGAAGAGCTTCGACGACGTCAAGCTGCTCACCGTGGCGATCAATCGGATGACGCGCTGGACTCGTCCGGGCCTGCTCTGCATCGGCGACGCGGCGCATGCGATGTCGCCGATCGGCGGCGTGGGCGTCAACCTCGCGGTGCAGGACGCGGTCGCGACCGCCAACATCCTGGCGGCGAAGCTCGTGCATGGCTGTCCGTCGGAGGACGAGCTCGATGCGGTCAGGCGACGCCGCGAGTTCCCGGTGCGGGTGACGCAGCGCATGCAGGTGATCGCGCAGAACAACATCATCAGCGCGGCGCTGAAGCCGGGCGATCAGCCGATCCCGTTCGCACTACGGCTGATCACGGCATTGCCTGTTTTGCAGGGGCTGACGGCGCGTCTCGTCGCGGTCGGCGTACGGCCGGAGCATGTGCACTCGCCGGCCGCGACCTGACGCGCCTCGCGTACCGGTGAACTTCTCCCGGGCCGACAGAACGCGAAGGCCCCGGCGCTGCGCCGGGGCCTCGGTGTCTCAGGCCATGACCGAATAGCCGCCGTCGACCGGGATCGCGGTGCCGGTGACGAAATCCGATGCTGGTGAAGCCAGGAACACGGCGATGCCGGCAAAATCGTCGATCGCGCCCCAGCGTGCCGCCGGCGTGCGTGCCAGCACGCGCTCGTGCAGGCCGGCGACCTGCTGGCGCGCGCCTTTGGTCAGGTCGGTATCGATCCAGCCGGGAAGGATGGCGTTGACCTGGATGTTGTCGGGCGCCCAGGCGTTGGCGCAGGCGCGGGTGTACTGCACGATGCCGCCCTTGCTCGCGGCATAGGCCGCGGCGAAGCTCGCACCGAAGATCGACATCATCGAGCCGATGTTGATGATCTTGCCGCGGCCCGACGCCTTCAGCGCCGGATACACCGCCTTCGAGCACAGGAACGCGCTGGTGAGGTTGGTGTCGATCACCTTGCTCCACTCGTCGAGCTCGAGCTCGTGCGGCGGCTTGCGGATGCTGATGCCGGCATTGTTGACGAGGATGTCGATCCGGCCGAGTTCGTCGATGACCCGCGCGACCATGGCCGCGACCGCGGCCTTGTCGGTGACGTCGGTCGTGACCGCAATCGCCTTGACGCAGCGCTTGGCCAGGTCCTCGACGGCGGCCTTCGATTTCGCTTCGTTGCGGCCGACCACGGCAACCGCCGCGCCGGCATCCGCCAGGCCCCGCGCCATGCCGAGCCCGATGCCGCCATTGCCGCCGGTGACGATGGCGACCCGGCCGGAGAGATCAAACTGTCCGTTTCTCATTGTTGTTGTCCGTTGTGGTTTGAACCGGAGCCGAGAGTGCCCGATCGTGGCCGTGCTGGCCAGATCGGGTGCCGCGGACAACAAAAAAGCCCCGGACGATGCCGGGGCTCTTGCTCTGCTAGGTCAGCAGAAGATCAGTGTTCAGCTCAGTACTTGGCAACAACCGGACCGGTCCAGTTGAAGCGGTAGACCAGCGAGGTGCTGATGGTCTGGACGAACGGCTTGAAGGTGATGTCGCGACCGTTCGAGATGTTGGTGACGTCCGCCAGCTCCGAGATGTTCTTGGTGTCGTAGTAGGCAGCGCGGTACTCGGTCTTCATGAACCAGCCCGGCGCGGTGAGGCCGAAGATGTTCAGGTTGTTCTCGACGCCGCCGCCGACGAACCAGCCGCTGCGGTCGAAGCCGTTGGTGTGCAGGCCCGAGGGGAGAGCGGTGATGGTGTTGAACAGGGTGGCGCCCTTCCAATGCGAGTTGGAATAACCCGCGTTGACGTAGGACAGAACGTTCGGAGCGACCAAGTAGCCGAGGCGCGCACCGGCGGCCCAGCTGTAGTCGTTCTTGATGTTGCCAGCGGCGAACGGACCCTGATCCTGGATGGTGCCCTTCAGGCTGCCGAACTGGCCGTCGGCGAACACGCCGATCACCCAGCTGTTGGCGGTCTGCCAGTCGTAGCCGGCGCCGACGGTGCCGTACCAGCCATCGCCGCCCTGGCGCTGGTTGAAGCCCAGGATCGGCGCGCCGCCGACGGTGTTCTGGACGCCGGTGTCAGCATCCCAGATGCCGCCGCCGCCGCCGCCGAAGATGTAGAAGCCGGTCCAGCTCGGCGCCGCCGCGATCGGGGCCGGAGCCTTGGTGTAGGGGCGGGCGGCCAGATCAGCAGCCGACGCCGAACCTGTCATCGCAGCAACCGCGGTCAGAGCGAGCAAAACCTTCTTCATATCCAAATCCTCGACTTAGCGTTCGATCGGGTCGCTGCCGGGAGCGCGTTGGCGCCGATTCCCGAAACTCATGTCAGGACTATACGTGGTTCCGTTGGAAATGCTGTTGCGGGTGAGACACAACCGGCCGAAAACGATACCTCCGGTACTCTCGGAAACCGCGAATGAGAACGGCCGCCCCCGATCGGGAGGCGGCCGGAAAACGATTTGAAAACAGTCGGTTGGGCCTAGACGTCGAGGAGGTCGTCGCTGGCGAATTCGGCCTTGTCGGAGATGAAGGCAAAGCGCGCTTCCGCCTTGGTGCCCATCAGCCAACGGCTGGGCCCGGTGATCAGCAGGTCAATGTGCCGACCGCGGACCGAGCTCGCCGAGCCAGTCAGGATGCGCTCCCAACTTTCTTGTAGATGTTAGTGATCTGAAAAAGCGAAGAATAGATCGCTTGGTTTTTCCCCATGTTCCAAGGATTGCTGTGCGCGACGTTCATGTACTGGGCCTTGGCAGCATGAATAATCTCAACATCGTTGAACACGGCGGGTGGCGTGATCTGCCATTTTCCGCGAACACGACGAGCGAATGCTGAAAGCGAGGCGAGGATCGGGAAGATGATTCCGTCCGGCACATCGACAATTTGACGCCCCTCTCGCTCGATGGAACGAAGTCCCGTTCCGGCAAATCCGGGGTGTTTTTTCCATTTCTCGTACAGTTCATGAGCGATGGGAGCAATCTCAAGGTAAAAGTCATAAAGGGCTTTGGCTTGCGCGTGCCCTTCCGACTTGGGGTTTTTGGCGCGCTCGTGAAGTGACTGAAAATCCTTCAGGCATTTTGATTTCATGCTGTACGTGTAGACCTTCTTGGGATCTTCTAATTCTTTAGGTTTGGGCCATAGCTCGGCAGGAATTAGCGCCGTAATTACTTGCAGGAGTTTTTCCGTATCGTAGTAGTCGTCAGAGCGCTGGGTTTCTGATTTTCGTAACTGAAGATCCGGTAACGTTGTTTGGAGCCGTTCTTCCAGTTCGTCGAGAAGACCCTTTCGACCTACGATCGATAGCGTTGCAACGTCGTTTTGAAAGTTGCGAGCAATTGACACTTCCGCAATGAGGTCATCGTCACCCGTAACTACCAGCTCAAATTTGCACGATACCGGAAATTGGTCCTCTTCAGGCGTAGTCGAGATATAGTGATCCAACTCACCACGCGTTTGGGATCCGTTTATGATGCTGGGATCCTTCAGGTAGGCCTTCTTCTCCTTTTCATCGACCTCGATATCGCGTGCGACAATTACGATGCCGCTGTTGAGAATGACGAAGTCTTCCGGAGTATTTTCGAGGGTAGTCCGGATGCGTCGATGCACATCAGTGAGGCGCTGCCTTTTTTTTCCCTCCGCGGTGACGATGTACTCTCGAACGTTCTCGTCCTCCGGCAGCGATATAAAGGAGGTGGCCGGGGCGTTGCCGGCATAGACCTTGCGCCGCTCATCGG
Source organism: Bradyrhizobium sp. UBA2491 (assembly GCF_002341725.1). Classification (NCBI taxonomy): domain Bacteria; kingdom Pseudomonadati; phylum Pseudomonadota; class Alphaproteobacteria; order Hyphomicrobiales; family Nitrobacteraceae; genus Bradyrhizobium; species Bradyrhizobium sp. UBA2491. Next base: position 99,826 of record NZ_DDOP01000080.1, on the reverse strand, counting down.
AGTCTTCCGGAGCGCTTATGTTTCTGAGGGTGTGATAGGAAAAGGCAATGCGGCGCTTGTGCCGCTCAGACTGAGCAGTCATGTTTCTCTCCATTCGCGACCATTGGTTACGCCGATGGAGAGCCTCTCCACGGCAAGATGGATCGCGAATCAAAGGTTACCACACCGATCGACCCGGCTGCAACTCCTTGCCTAGACGTCGAGGAGGTCGTCGCTGGCGAATTCGGCCTTGTCGGAGATGAAGGCAAAGCGCGCTTCCGCCTTGGTGCCCATCAGCCGCTCGACCGAGTCGGCGGTGCCCTCGCGATCGTCGGCGAGCAGCACCACGCGCAGCAGCGTGCGCTTGGCCGGATCCATCGTGGTCTCCTTGAGCTGCGTCGGGTTCATTTCGCCGAGGCCTTTGAAGCGATTGACCTCGATCTTGGCGTTGGCGTTGAACTCGCTCTTGATCAGCTCATCCTTATGGGCGTCGTCGCGGGCGTAGACCGACTTGGTGCCGTGCTTCAGCTTGTAGAGCGGCGGCACCGCCAGATAGAGATGGCCCTCGTCGATCAACCGCGGCATCTGGCGGTAGAAGAAGGTGATCAACAGCGAGGCGATGTGTGCGCCGTCGACGTCGGCGTCGGTCATGATGATGATGCGCTGATAGCGCAGATCCTCTTCGCGGTAGTGCGCGAGCGTGCCGCAGCCGATCGCCAGTACGAGATCGGAGATCTGCGCGTTGGCGGTCAGCTTGTCCTTGCCGGCGGAGGCGACGTTGAGGATCTTGCCGCGCAGCGGCAGCACGGCCTGGGTCTTGCGGTCGCGCGCCTGCTTGGCGCTGCCGCCGGCCGAGTCGCCCTCGACGATGAACAGTTCCGAGCCTTCGGTGCCGGCATCGGAGCAATCGGCGAGCTTGCCGGGCAGACGCAGCTTCTTGCCGGCGGTCTTGCGCGCGGTCTCCTTCTCCTGGCGGCGGCGCAGCCGCTCCTCGGCGCGGTCGATCACGAAATCGAGCAGCCGATTGGCCTGGTTCGGATTGCCCGACAGCCAGTGGTCGAACGGATCCTTCATGGCCTGTTCGACGATGCGCTGCGCTTCAGCGGTGGCGAGGCGGTCTTTCGTCTGGCCCTGGAATTCAGGCTCGCGCACGAACACCGAAAGCATCACGGCCGCGCCCACCATCACGTCTTCTGAGGTGATCGAGGCCGCACGCTTGCCCTGGCCGGCGCGCTCGGCGTGATCCTTCAGGCCGCGCAGCAGCGCGCTGCGCAGGCCGGATTCATGGGTGCCGCCGTCGGGCGTCGGCACCGTGTTGGTGTAGGACGACAGGAAGCCGTCGGCGTCAGCGGTCCAGGCTACCGCCCATTCGCAGGCGCCGTGCGCGCCGCTGCGGCCGGACTTGCCGGAGAAGATGTCCTGATGCACCAGCGTGTCGGCGTGGATCGCCGCCGCGAGATAATCCTTCAGGCCGCCGGGGAAGTGGAATTTGGCTTCGGCCGGAACGTCCTCGACGCCCTTCAGCAATTCCGGATCGCAGTGCCACCGGATCTCGACGCCGCCGAACAGATACGCCTTCGAGCGCGTCATCTTGAACAGGCGTTGCGGCTTGAAGGCGGCCTTGGCGCCGAAGATTTCGGTGTCCGGCTTGAAGCGGACACGGGTGCCGCGGCGGTTGCTGACCTTGCCGAGGTCCTCGAGCTTGCCCTTGGGATGGCCGCGCTCGAACGTCATGCGATGCAATTGTCCGCTGCGCGCGACCTCGACCTCGAGCCGGGAGGAGAGCGCGTTGACCACGGAGACGCCGACGCCGTGCAGGCCGCCCGAGGTCTCGTAGACGTCGGAATTGAATTTGCCGCCCGAGTGCAGCGTGCACATGATGACTTCGAGTGCCGACTTCTTCGGGAATTTCGGATGCGGGTCGACCGGAATGCCGCGGCCGTTGTCGTTGACCGACAGGAAGCCGTCGGCCGTCAGCTCGACCTCGATGAAGGTGGCGTGGCCCGCCAGGGCCTCGTCCATGGCGTTGTCGATCACCTCGGCGAACAGGTGGTGGAGCGCCTTCTCGTCGGTGCCGCCGATATACATGCCGGGGCGCTTGCGAACCGGTTCCAGGCCCTCCAGAACCTCGATGCTCGCCGCCGTATAGCCGGATTCGGCGTCCTTCACCGGCTTGGCCGCAGCCTTCGCAACGGCGCGACCCTTCGATTGCGGGGCGTCAAACAGATCGTCGTCAGATTTGCTTTTGGCGTTCGATTTCAATGCTTTGGACATGGTTCTTCAAGTGGCGCGCCGGTCTTGGCGCGGCGAATCGGTTGCTTTGACTATGCCACGGATGGGCTGCCAAATGGGGGCGGCCGCGCCTCCCGGCCCAGCCGCCTGTGTAGATAGGAGCCCGCGATTACGCCCGCGAGGTGCGGAATACAATGACCGTGAACAGGGCCATCGCGGCGAGCACCATCAGCGACCCGACGATCGGGGCGGCCTCGAACGACGGTCCCTTCAGCAGCACGGCGGCCACGCCGGCCGGAAACAACACGCCACCGACGATATGCAGCCAGCCCTGGATCCTGGCGAGCAACATGCTGCCCGCAGCCGGCACCAGCCGGTAGTAGAGCCCGAACAGGAACAGCATCACGCCGCCGACGAGATTGAGATGCGCATGCGCCGGCCCCAACGTGAAGTCGTGCTCGATACCCATTGCGATGCCCGCGAGCATTCCGAACAACAGCACGAGAACGCTCACGCACATCATCAGTGACCCGATCATCCAATGAATCCTTTTTCTTTTGTGGAGGATGCTTGCCGGTCCGCACCGCGGGGGCCTGTGGGAAATCACGTTTGATCCCCGCCTTTGTGACTTGATGTCACGCAGTCGGCCGGCTTACCTGTTCTTAGGCTGCGTGCGGCTAGAAAGGTTCATTCGAGGTTCAACGGAGCGGGAAGGCACACGACGAGATGGAAGACCTTGCGCAGGCCTTGGCCGAATTCGTGCGCCATCACCAGGCCTGGGCCGCTCCGATCGTCATGCTGCTGGCGTTCGCTGAATCGCTGGCCTTCATTTCATTGCTGGTGCCCGCCTGGGGCGCGCTGGTGGCGATCGGCGCCCTGATCGGCGTCAGCGGGATCAATTTCTGGCCGATCTGGATTGCCGGCGGCATTGGTGCCGCGCTCGGCGATTGGGTCTCCTACTGGTTCGGCTACCGCTACAAGGAGCAGGTCGCGCAGATGTGGCCGCTGTCGCGCTATCCCGAGATCCTGCCGCGCGGCGAGGCCTTCGTGAAGCGATGGGGCGTGCCCAGCATCTTCATCGGCCGCTTCTTCGGCCCGCTGCGCGCCTCGGTGCCGCTTGTCGCCGGCATTTTCGAGATGTCGTACTGGCAGTTCCAGATCGCGAATTTCGTCTCCGCGCTGGTCTGGTCAGCGGCGCTGCTGTTGTTCGGTGATGTGATCGCCCAGGCCGTGGAGTGGATGTGGCGGGCGGTGTAATCTCCATGGTCTCGCGGCGGGATATCGGAGAGGCAGGAGATGAAACCATTCTGGCGCGGGGTAGCGGCGCTCGCAGTGGCCGCCGCGGCATCGTCCGTCCAGCAGGCTTCGGCCCAAACCATCCGCGATACGCCTGAGAAGAATCCCGCGGTCGCGCGTGCCAACAGCGCCGCGATCGCGCTGTTCAAGCGCGGCGACAATCAGGGCGCGCTGTCCGCCCTCGATGGAATCATCCAGCGCTTTCCCGACTCCGGCCTGGCTTACGCCAATCGTGGCGCGGTCTATTTCCAGATCAAGAAGTATGACGAAGCGATCAAGGACTACACGCAGGCGATCGGTCTGGGCAGAAACGACACGATGACCGTGCTCAATCGCGCCTCCGCCTATTCCAAGAGTGGCGATTTCGACCGGGCGCTGGACGATTGCAATGCCGTGATCCGGATCAATCCGCGCAACGCGGTCGCTTACCGGGTCTGCGGGGTCGCCTATCAGGGCAAGGGTGACGCCGAGCGGGCGTTCTCGAACCTCAACGAGGCGGTGCGTCTCGATCCGCGCGCGGCCAAGACCTATCGCGCGCGCGCCATCGCCTATGAGCAGGCCGGGCAGGCCGACAAGGCACGGGCCGATATCGCGCAGGCCGGCAGGCTCGATCCGTCGAGCATCACTGCGGCGCAAATGGCCGAAGCACGCGAGCGCGCCGGTGGTGCAGCAATCGCCGCAGCGGCACCGTCCAAGCCGGCTGCGCCGGTCGTGGCGGCTACGCCGACGCCCGATCCCGTACCGGCTGCGATCGCAACCGATGCGCCGGGCGGCGAGACGCGCGTGGCGCTGGTGATCGGCAACAGCGATTATGTCTCGGTGCCTCGTCTGCCGAATCCGCAACATGACGCCGCCGCGGTTGCCGACGCGCTGCGTTCAGCCGGTTTCAAGACCGTCGTACTCAACGACAATCTCGGTGCCGCCGCGATGCGTCAGGCACTCAATGATTTCTCGACCGAAGCCGCCAAGGCGGATTGGGCGCTGGTCTATTACGCCGGCCACGGCATCGAGGTGAATGGGACCAACTACCTCATTCCGGTCGACGCCAAGCTGAAGACCGACCGCGCCGTTCGGTTCGAGGCGGTGCCGCTCGATGCGGTTCTGGCAAGCGTCGAGGCCGCGCACAAGCTGCATCTGGTGATCCTCGATGCCTGTCGGGACAATCCATTCCTGCGCGACATGACGCGGACGGTGGCGAGCCGCTCGGTGGGACGAGGCCTGGCGCGGGTCGAGCCCGAGGCGAGCGCGACGCTGGTGGCCTATTCCGCCAAGGCCGGTCAGACCGCGATGGATGGAACGGACGGGCAGAGCAACAGCCCGTTCGCCCGCGCACTCATCCGCAATATGCAGAAACCGGGCGTCGAAATCCGGAAGTTCTTCGGTCTGGTCCGCGACGACGTGATGGCGGCGACCGGCAACGGTCAGGAACCGTTTGTCTACGGCTCGCTGGGCGGTGACGATTATTTCCTGAGGAAGCCCTGAGTCTTCGAATTCGCACTCTGTGCACGGGCCGGAGACGGGCCAATTGCGAGTTCGAAACTCGGCGGCCTCGCGAGCTTATGGACCGGTGATCTGCCGTGGAATAAAATCGCCACGCAGGGGTTGGGCGAGGGGACGGCCAAGCGCGCAGTCATTGCAGAACGAAGCAAATCCAACATGCCCGAACTCGCCGCTCGCAGCCGCTGTGTCGCATTGGAGGACATCCCATGGAATTGACCCGACGTCACGCTCTCGCCGGTGCTGCCGGCGTCGCCGCCGCACCGTTGTTGTCCGCCGCTCCTGCGGCCGCTGCGGCGTCGGTCGCCGACAAGCAGGCCCCGAGCTTCTATCGCTACAAGGTCGGCGACATCCTGGTGACCGCGGTGTCCGACGGCAAGAACGTCTTCAAGCTGGAAGATGCCTTCATCCCGAATGCGAAGCGTGAGGACGTCAACGCGGCGCTCGAGAAGGCGTTCATGCCGCGCGACATGATGACGATCTGGTTCGCGCCGCTCGTGCTCAACACCGGTGGCAAGGTGGTCGTGATCGACACCGGCAATGGCGCGCTGGCGAAGGTCAAAAGCAAGGGTGCCAACGGCCTGTTCGCCGACAATTTCGTCGCGGCCGGCTTCGATCCCAAGGCTGTCGACATGGTCGTGATCTCGCACTTCCACACCGACCACGTGAACGGCCTGCTGACGGCCGAGGGCACGCCGGCGTTCCCGAATGCCGAGGTGCTGGTGCCTGCCACTGAATGGAAGTTCTGGATGGACGACGGCGAGATGAGCCGGGCGCCGGCCGGCCGCATGCAGGGCCTGTTCAAGAACAACCGCAACATCTTCGAGGCCGGCCTGAAGAAGAAGGTGACGCCCTATGAATGGGGCAAGGAGATCGCCCCGGGCCTGACCTCGGTCGAGACCATCGGCCACACCCCGGGTCACACCTCCTATGTGCTGGCGTCGGGTTCGGAGAAGGTCTTCATCCAGTCCGATGTCACCAACAATCCGAACCTGTTCGCGACCAATCCCGGCTGGCACGCGTTCTTCGACCAGGACGGCGACGTGGCGGAGAAGACCCGGCGGCGGATCTACGACATGGTGGTCGCAGAGCGGCTCCAGGTGCAGGGCTTCCACTATCCGTTCCCGGGTCTCGGCAACGTGGTGAAGGACGGCAACGGCTATCGCGTCGTGCCGGCGCCGTGGAATCCGGTGATCTGAGCGGCTGTCTTGACGTGCGAGTGTCTTGACGTCACTTGGGTGCGGCCTTATAGCCGCGCCCATGATCAACGCCGCGACCATCACCATCGCCCGCCGCCGCCGCATTCTCGCGGTATGGGCGGTCGTTCGCGTTTAAGACATCGCCTCTGCCGCCGGATCCGATCCCGCGGCGCTCTCCTGAAAAAGACCCGTGGTTCGATCTGGCGGCTCCTACATCACAGGGAGCAACCACCATGTATACGCCACCGGTATTCAAGCCTGACCGCGCTGCAAGCCTGGCCTTTGCCGAAGCGCGCGGCTTCGGGCTTGCCTGCGCCTGGGACGGCGCCAAGCCGATCGCGTCCGCACTGCCGTTCTATCTGACCTATGCGGCTGACGGTACGCCGCGGGCGCTGTTTCATGTCGCCCGTCACAATCCGCTGATAAAGCTGGCGGGCGGCACGTCCTGGCTGCTGGCCGTCAACGGCGCCGACGCCTATGTCTCGCCGGACTGGTACGTGTCACCCGATCAGGTGCCGACCTGGCTGTATCAGGCGGTGCATCTGACCGGGCCGGTGCGGACGTTGTCGGATCAGGAGCTTGCCGTTCAGATCGACGCGCTGAGCGCCAAGTTCGAGGACCGGCTGTTGCCGAAAAGGCCGTGGGTGTCGGGCAAGATGACCGCCGCGCGGCTGGAAGCGATGAAGCAGGCCATCGTGGGCCTCGAGATGACGGTGGAAGCGGTGGAGGGCAGCTTCAAGCTGAACCAGCACAAATCCGAAACCGATTTCGCGGCGGTCGGCAACGCGCTCGCTGCGCAGGCCGAAGCCGGTGCCCGAGACATCGCGGCCTTGATGCGCGAGGTGCGCCCGCAAGCTTTCGCGACGATGCAGACCGAGATGACGACGTTTCCGGGGAGCGAGCAATGACGAAGAAGAAAATCGGAATTTTGGGGGCGTCCGGCTACACTGGCGCTGACGCAGTGCGTCTGTTGGCGCGGCATCCGAATGCCGAGATCACCGCGCTTACCGCCAACACCCATGCCGGCAAGACGATGAGCGAGGTGTTTCCGCACTTCTTCATGCTCGACCTGCCGAAACTCGTGGAATGGGAGAAGGTCGACTGGACGCGGCTCGATGCCGTGTTCTGCGGACTGCCGCACGGCACGACGCAGGAGATCATCGCCGCAGTGCTGAAAGCCAATCCCGCAATCAAGATCCTCGACATGTCCGCGGATTTCCGGCTGCGCGACAAGGACAGCTACGCGCAATGGTACGGCCATGAGCACAGGGCGCTCGAATTGCAGGACGAGGCCGTCTATGGGCTGACCGAACTCTACCGGGAGAGGATCGCGGCCGCGCGGCTGGTGGCCTGTCCCGGCTGCTATCCGACGGCGGTGCTGCTGGCGCTCGTTCCGCTGGCGAAGGCAAGGCTGATCGACGTCGACGATATCATCATCGATGCCAAGTCGGGCGTCACCGGGGCCGGACGCGGACTGAAGCAGAACACGCTGTTCAGCGAGGCCGGAGAGGGGTTGTCGCCCTATTCGATCGGCAGCCATCGACACTCGGCGGAGATCGAGCAGGAGATCGGCGCAGCCGCTGGTTCGGCCGTGACGGTAAACTTTACCCCGCATCTCATTCCGATGGCGCGGGGCGAGTTCTGCACATCCTATGTCAAACTGAACGGGGCGACGCCGGACGATCTGCGCGCCGCGCTGGAAAAGGCCTACGCCAACGAGCCGTTCGTCCATGTGACGAAGAAGGGCGTGCTGCCACAGACGCAGAACGTGCGTGGTTCGAATTATGTTCAGATCGGGGTCGTCGCCGACCGGATCAAGAACCGCGCCATCGTGCTCTCGACGCTCGATAATCTGGTGAAGGGGTCGGCCGGACAGGCGATCCAGAACATGAACCTGATGTTCGGCTTGCCCGAAACCGTCGGACTGGAGCAGATCGCGCTGTTTCCGTGAGCGGGCGGGTGTCGCGGACGAGGATGCGCTCAATCTATTGGCGGCGCGGGCGCGGCCAGATGTGCTAGCTAACGAAACGAATGAGCTTGAAAGGAACGTGCCATGACCCTCACCGATACCAAACAGACGACCAAGAGTGGTGCGACCACGGCAACCGTATTCGTCGACGGCGGCTCCGGCACGACCGGCCTCGGCATCCAGGAGCGGCTGCATGGGATCGGCGACGTCACGGTGAGGCACATCGCCGAGGATAAGCGGAAGGATGCCGGTGCGAAGCGCGCGCTGATGGAGGAGGTGGATCTCGTGATCCTCTGCCTGCCTGACGATGCCGCCAAGGAAACCGTCGCGTTGATCGACACCATGGGCAATGCCGCGCCCAAGGTGCTCGACGCCTCGACCGCCTACCGGGTCGCGCCCGATTGGGCCTACGGCTTCCCGGAACTCGCGCCCGGCCAGGCCGACAAGATCCGGACCGCGAAAAAGGTCTCCAATCCCGGCTGCTATCCGACCGGCGCGATCGCGCTGTTGCGGCCGCTCGTCGATGGCGGCCTGCTGCCTGCCGACTATCCCGTCACCATCAATGCGGTGAGCGGCTATTCGGGCGGCGGCAAGTCGATGATCGCGAGTTTCGAGGACGGCTCGGCGCCGGCCTTCCATCTCTATGGTCTCGGTTTCGAGCACAAGCACGTGCCGGAGATGCAGCTCTATTCGCATCTGACGCGGCGGCCGCTGTTCATCCCGTCGGTCGGCAACTTCCGGCAGGGCATGCTGGTCTCGGTGCCGTTGCAGCTCGACGCGCTGCCCGGCAAGCCTGACGGTGCCGATCTGCAGGCGGCGCTGGCGAAATGGTACGCCGGCAGCAAGCACGTTTCGGCGATGCCGCTGCACAACGACGCCGCCAAGGACGGAAAGATCGAGCCGGAAGCGCTCAACGAGACCAACCAGCTCGAGCTCTATGTCTTCGCCAGCGACAAGCATCGCCAGGCGGTGCTGGTCGCCCGGCTCGACAATCTGGGCAAGGGCGCCTCGGGCGCTGCGGTCCAGAACATGCGGCTGATGCTCGGGCTAACCGACGTCTGACGGCAGGGTGCGTCATGGACGACGCCACGCTGCAATTCTACCGGCACAATGCCGAGGCTTATGCCGGGTGGGCGAAAGCACCGTCTACCCGGCTTGTCGCCTTCCTCAAATTGTTGCCACGGGGCGGCTCGATCCTCGAACTCGGCTGCGGGGCCGGCAATCATGCCGCGGTCATGCTCGCCGAGGGCTTCGTGCTGCGTGCCACCGATGGTTCGCCGGAGATGGCCGAAGTCGCCGCGCGGCGCATCAATCATCCCGTCGAGGCAATGCTGTTCGATCAGCTCGACGAGCGGTATGCCTATGACGGCGTCTGGGCCAGCGCCTGCCTGCTGCATGTGCCCCGCGACGAGCTGGCCGGCATTCTGGGCCGGATCCATCGGGCGATGAAGCCCGATGGATTGTTCTATGCGAGCTACAAGGTCGGCCACGATGACGGCCGCGACAGCATCGGGCGCTATTACAATTATCCCACCGCCGACTGGCTGGCGGCGACCTACGCGTCGTCAGGGGTGTGGACGCAGGTCTCGTCCGACACCAGCGAGATCAAGAGTTTTGACGAAGCGCCGGCGACGATGCTGCATATCGTAATGCGGAAGAGCGGGTAGTTTGCCGCTCAGACGATCTTGAAGATCGCGAGCGCCAGCACGGCCTGGGCGATGAAGCCGACTGTGAAGGCCAGGGTGCGAAACACCGGAATGCCCAGCGCGTAGACGATCAGATGCGCGACGCGCGCCCAGAAATAGACGGCGCAGGCGAGCACGGTCCATTTGCTGGAATAGTCGGCGGCGTTCAGGATCAGCACCAGCGGCGCGAAGATCACGAGGTTCTCGACCGCGTTATCGTGCGCGAACATCAACCGATTGGCCCAGTCGGCTTGCGGCTTGTCGTTGCGCGTCGGATTGCCCATCGCACCCGACAGGCCGCGAACCTGGGTGCGGTTGATGATGTAGGGGATCCACAGCAGCCCGGTCAGGATCACCGTCAGCGACAGCCAAAACAGTTCGCGCGTCATCGTATCCCCCTCACGTGAATTCGATTCCCGACCGTCGGGACCGTCTGTTTATAGCTGAGTGGCGAACCTGGCGCTACGCGAAGACTTGGCGCTACGCGCGGACACGGACATAGCTGCCGGGGGCGTCCTCGAGCGCGGACGTTCCGTTGGAGCCGACCGCGCGCGCCGGGACCGTCTCCGGATCATGGCTTTCCAGCCAGCCGCGCCAGTCGGGCCACCACGAACCCTTGTGCTCCTCGGCACCCTTCAGCCAGTCGGCGAGCTTGATGTCCTTGATGTTGTCGTTGGTCCAGTACTGATATTTCTTCGAGGCGGGCGGGTTGACCACGCCGGCGATATGGCCGGAGCCGGACAGCACATATTTCACCGGGCCGCCGAAGAACTGCGAACCGTACAGCACCGATTCCGCCGGAGCGATGTGGTCTTCGCGGGCGGCGAGGTTGTAGACCGGCACCTTCACCTTCGACAGATCGAGCAGCGTGTTGTCGAGCACCATGGTGCCGGTCGACAGCCGGTTCTCCAGGTAGCAGTTGCGCAGGTAGTAGGAGTGGTTCGACGACGGCATTCTCGTCGCGTCGGAGTTCCAGTGCAGCAGGTCGAACGAGGAGGGCGGTTGGCCCTTCAGGTAGTTGTTCACGACATACGACCAGATCAGGTCGTTCGAGCGCAGCATGTTGAAGGCCATCGCCATCTTGCTGCCCTCGAGCACGCCGGATTCCTGCATGTCGCGTTCCAGCGCCGAGATCTGGTCCTCGTCGACGAACACCAGCAGATCGCCGGCGTGGGTGAAGTCGACTTGAGCTGCGAAGAACGTCGCCGATGTCACGCGCTGGCGGCGCTTCTCGGCAAGGTAGGCGAGTGTCGAGGCGAGCATGGTGCCGCCGACGCAATAGCCGGCAGTGTGCACCTTCATCTCGCCGGTGACCTTCTCGATCACGTCCATCGCGGTGAGCGGGCCTTCGGTCATGTAGTCGGCCCAGGTCTTCTTGCCGAGCTCCTTGTCCGGATTGACCCAGGAAATCACGAACACCGTGATGCCCTGGTCGACGCACCATTTGATGTAGGATTTCTCGGGACGCAGATCGAGGATGTAGAACTTGTTGATCCAGGGCGGCACGATCAGCAGCGGCGTGCGCAGCACGTTCTCCGTCGCGGGCGAATACTGGATCAACTGCATCAGCTCGTTCTGGTAGATCACCTTGCCCGGCGTCGTCGCCATGTTGACGCCGACCTCGAGATTGCTCGAATCGGACTGGCGGATCTTCAGCGTGCCGTGGCCGGCTTCGATATCCTCGGCCAGCATCTTCATGCCGCGGACCAGATTGTCGCCGTTGGTCTCGACCGTGGCGCGCAGCACTTCCGGATTGGTCAGGACGAAGTTCGACGGCGCCAGCGCGTTGGTGATCTGCTGGACGTAGAATTCGGCCTTCTTGCGGGTATGCGGATCGATTCCGTCGGCGTCGTGGACCAGCTGCTGCGCCCATTTCGAGGTCAACAGATAGAGTTGCAGGATGAAGTCGAAGAACTGGTTCGACTTCCATTCCGGGTCCTGGAATCGCTTGTCGCGCGGCGCCGGCGCGATCGCGGGCTTGGCATCGGCTTCGCCGGCCATCCGCCGCACCGCCGAGCCCCAAAGATCGAGATAATCCTTGCCGAGCTGCATCTGCAGCGACGAAGCGCGCTCCTTGTCGGACAGCCAGTATTCGGCGATCACGCTGAAAGTCTTGATCACCTCGCCAAGCTCGTTCGGCGGCTTGTCACGGACTTCGCCGATCTGGCGCGGCTTGAGGTAGGCGGCCAGCGCCTGACCGCTGCTCTCCATCGCCCGCGCGATGTTCATGGCGAAGGCTTCGGCGTTGAATTTGGGGGCGGCTTGGGTGTCGGTGCTGACGTTGCTCATCTGAGGGACATTATCGCGTCGTTTGGAGGGCGTCATCGCGCGGTGCGGCAACGATAATCAGTGAAAATCCGATGTTTCGCTCTGTTGCGGTGCGACAAAAAATCTTTGTTCCGTCATATTGAAGCCTCAGGGGTCGGTTTTGTTGTTCACGCCTTAAGCGTTTCGGGCGACAATGGTTTGAAACGCTGAAGTCGAAATTAACGCAGCGGGGGACGCTGCAAGGCTCGTACCAGTGCGACCCGTGTCAGCGACGCGCGACGTTCGCGCCAGCTTGTTGGGGACAATTCGGCGCATGCCGGTCGAAATGATGAAGAGGGGGCTCGCGGCCGCAGCGCTGCTCGCGTCGGTGTTGGCGCTGAGCGGGTGCTCGAGCACGATCGCCGATATGGCGATGCCGGCCGATGCGCCGGCGCGGGCCAAGGATCCCAGCGGGTACCTTCCGGTGCATGATATTCCGCCCGACCGCGCTGATCCGATGATCAAGCCGGCGGATCAGGCCAAGATCGAGCAGGAGCTGATTGCCGCGCGCGATCGCCAGGCCTCGACGGCGGCCCAGGCCGGCAAGTGAGCCCGCGTCAAACGGCCGATCAGCGCTGGCGCCGCCCGACGTCCGTGCTAAAAGAAACCCAATTCAACCGCAGGTCCGGCCGCAGCCCCCAGATCGTGCGCCTGAATTCGCTCTAAGTCATTGATTCAGTGCGATTTCTGCAAGAGGCCGAGCCGGCTTCCGCATGTAAGCTATAGGGGGCGATTCTGGCGTCGCGGTTGTCGGAGCAAGGGTCCCATGGAAGATTTTTACCGCATTCGCCGTCTGCCGCCTTACGTCTTTGAGAAGGTCAACCAGGCCAAGGCGGCCGCGCGCAACGCCGGGGCCGACATCATCGACATGGGCATGGGAAATCCGGACCTGCCGACCCCGGCGCATGTGATCGAGAAGCTCAAGGAGACGCTGGGCAAGCCGCGGACCGATCGCTATTCGGCCTCGCGCGGTATCAACGGTCTCCGCAAGGCCCAGGCCGCCTATTACGCGCGCCGCTTCGGCGTCAAGCTCAACCCCGATACCCAGGTCGTCGCCACGCTCGGCTCGAAGGAGGGGTTCGCCAACGTCGCGCAGGCGATCACCGCGCCCGGCGACGTCGTGCTGTGCCCCAATCCGAGCTATCCGATCCATGCGTTCGGCTTCCTGATGGCTGGCGGCGTGATCCGCTCGGTGCCCTCGGAGCCGACGCCGCAGTTCTTCGAGGCGGTCGAACGGGCCATCATCCACTCGATCCCGAAGCCGATCGCGCTGATCGTCTGCTATCCGTCGAACCCGACCGCCTATGTCGCGGACCTCGATTTCTACAAGGATCTCGTTGCCTTCGCGAAGAAGCACGACATTTTCATCCTGTCCGATCTCGCTTACGCCGAAGTCTATTTCGACGAGAACAATCCGCCGCCGTCGGTACTGCAAGTGCCCGGCGCGATCGACGTCACCGTCGAGTTCACCTCGATGTCGAAGACGTTCTCGATGGCCGGCTGGCGCATGGGATTTGCGGTCGGCAATGAGCGCATCATCGCAGCCCTTGCGCGGGTCAAGTCCTATCTCGACTACGGCGCCTTCACGCCGGTCCAGGTGGCGGCGACCGCGGCGCTGAACGGTCCGGACGACTGCATCCGCGAGATGCGCGATACCTACCGCAAGCGTCGCGACGCGCTGGTTGAGTCATTTGGCCGCGCCGGCTGGGACATTCCGCCGCCGCAGGCCTCGATGTTCGCCTGGGCGCCGCTGCCCAAGGCGTTCGAGGCGGTCGGCAGCATGCAGTTCGCCACCCTGATGGTGGAGAAATCCGGCGTCGTGGTGTCGCCCGGCGTCGCGTTCGGCGAGCACGGCGAAGGCTATGTCCGCATCGCGATGGTGGAGAACGAGCAGCGCATCCGGCAGGCTGCGCGCGGCGTGCGCCGCTTCCTTGAAAGCGGCATCGAAACGTTGCACAACGTCGTTCCTCTCGCCAACCGACGCTAATCCTTCCAGGTTGCTTAAACTTCAGGTCCCCTAACTCCATGGTCGCACCCCTCAACGTGGGCATAGCGGGGCTCGGCACCGTCGGTGCCGATGTCGTACGCCTCATCGAAACGCAAGGACGGGCGCTCGCCGAGCGCAGCGGCCGTGGCGTCCGTGTCGTCGCCGTGACGGCACGCTCGAAGGCCAAGAAGCGCGGGCTCGACCTGCACGGCATTGCCTGGGCAAAGAGCCCCGAGGCGCTGGCCGAGGATCCCAATATCGATTGCTTCGTCGAGCTGATGGGCGGCGCCGGCGATCCCGCGCTGTCGGCGATCGAGACGGCGCTGAAAGCCGGCAAGTCGGTCGTGACCGCCAACAAGGCGCTGATCGCCAAGCACGGCCTGCGGCTTGCCGCCGCCGCCGAGAAGCATGGCGGCGCGCTCAACTTCGAGGCGGCGGTCGGTGCGGCGATCCCGGTCATCAAGACGCTGCGCGAGGGCCTCGCCGGCACCAGCATCAACCGCGTCTACGGCATCCTCAACGGCACCTGCAATTACATCCTGACCCGGATGGAGCAGGAGGGCTTGTCATTCGAGGAGTGCCTGAAGGACGCCCAGCGGCTCGGCTATGCCGAAGCCAATCCGTCGTTCGATGTCGATGGTCACGATACCGCGCAGAAGCTCGCGATCCTGGCCAGCCTCGCCTTCGGAACCAAGGTCGCGGAGAGCGCTGTTTATGTCGAGGGCATCTCCTCGATCACGCCCGAGGACCTCAAGGCGGCCTCGGAACTCGGTTACCGGGTCAAGCTGCTCGGCGTTGCCGTGCGCACCGCGAAGGGCATCGAGCAGCGCGTGCACCCGACCATGGTGCCGAAATCATCGTCGATCGCGCAGGTCATGGGCGTCACCAATGCGGTTGCCATCGACGGCGAGGGGATTCCGCCGATCACGCTGGTCGGACCCGGCGCAGGTGGCGGCGCGACCGCCTCGGCCGTGGTCGCCGATATCGCCGACGTCGCCCGCGGCATCCGTGCCAAGCCGTTCGGGCGTCCGGTCGAGCGGTTGCGCGACACCTCCAAGGCGCCGATGGAACGCCACGAGGGCGGTTATTACATCCGCCTGATGGCGCGCGATCTTGCAGGCACTGCCGCAACAATCGCCACCCGGCTCGCGGAACAGAAGATATCGCTGGAATCCATCGTGCAGCGGCATCCGGATGGTGTGGACGTTAACGGTGCGGCCAAAAAACCTTCACCGGTTCCGGTCATTCTGATTACCTATGCGACCAGCGAGGATGCCGTGCACCGCGCATTGGCCGCAGTGCAGCGCGACAAGGTCATCAGCGGCCGGCCGCAGGTGATCCGGATCGAGAAAAACTAGCGCATGGCCTGAACGGGGCGGGCGTGAGACGATTGATGCGGACAGGCTGGCCTGTCCCCGAGACTTAAGGAGTACGCCGATGTCGACCCATATTTCCGTGCCGCCGCAGATGCTGCTCGAGCGCATCCTGACGCTCGAAATCGTGCGCGTGACGGAGCGCGCGGCGGTATCGGCCGCGCGGTTGCGCGGCCACGGCCAGGAAAAGGCCGCCGACAAGGCCGCGGTCGACGCGATGCGGCGCGAGCTCAACAAGCTGCCGATCGAAGGCACCATCGTGATCGGCGAGGGTGAGCGCGACGAGGCGCCGATGCTGTTCATCGGCGAAAAGGTCGGCCTCAACGCTGGCCCCAAGGTCGACATCGCGGTCGATCCGCTCGAAGGCACCACGCTGTGCGCCAAGAACATGCCGGGCTCGATCGCCACCATGGCAATGGCCGACGGCGGCACGCTGCTGCACGCCCCCGACGTCTACATGCAGAAGATCGCGATCGGACCGGGCTTTGCCAAGAACGTGATCGAGCTCGATGCGCCGCCGGCCGACAATGTGCGCCGGCTCGCCAAGGCCAAGGGCGTCGATCCCAGCGCCATCACCGTGCTGGTGCTCGACCGTCCGCGCCATGCCGACATCATCAACAGCGTGCGATCGACCGGCGCGGCGGTTCGCTTCATCACCGACGGCGACGTCGCCGGCGTGATCCACTGTGCCACGCCGGAAGAGACCGGCGTCGATATGTATATCGGCACCGGCGGCGCACCCGAGGGCGTGCTGGCGGCCGTTGCGCTGCGCTGCATCGGTGGCCAGATGCAGTGCCGCCTGATCCTCGACAGCGAAGAGAAGCGCGAGCGCGCCCACAAGATGGGCGTCACCGATCCGAAGATGATCTACGGCATCGAGGACATGGCGAAGGGCGACTGCCTGTTTGCCGCCACCGGCGTCACCACCGGTTCGCTGCTGACCGGCGTGAAGTTCAAGAAGGACGTGATCGAGACCGAGACGGTCGTGATGCGCTCGGTCACCGGCACCGTGCGCTACATCAAGGCCGAGCACCGCCAGCTCGAGAAGTTCCACCTCGACTAAGTAGGGGCGTCCGAAGGACGAGCCCGGAATCCATAACCACCATCGGGAGTATGGATTCCCCGATGCGCAATTGCGCATCTGAGGCCTGCGCCAAGAGGCGCATCCCGAAATGACGAAGAGAGAGCGTGACGCAAGCAAGAACAACAAAACAGGAGGTACCCATGTCCGATCTGTCCGGCGTCAAGGCCCTGGTGTTCGACGTGTTCGGAACTGTGGTCGACTGGCGCACCAGCCTGATCAACGACTTCACCAAATGGGGCGCGGCGCGGGGCATCAAAGTTGACTGGACCGCGCTGGTCGACGGTTGGCGCGCGGTCTACACGGCCTCGATGGACGAGGTGCGCAAGAACCCGCAGAACGGCTACGTCATCCTCGACGTCCTGCATCGCCGCTCGCTGGAGAAGCTGATCGCCCAGTTCGACATCAAGGGGCTGACCGAGGCCGACCTGCATCATCTGACGCTGGGCTGGCATCGGCTGCACGGCTGGCCGGACAGCGTCGCCGGCCTGACGCGGTTGAAGACGAAATACATCATCTCTCCGCTCTCCAACGGCAACGTCGGGCTGCTCACCAACATGGCGAAGTTCGCAGGCCTTCCCTGGGACCTCGTGATGTCGGCCGAACTGTTCGAACACTACAAGCCCGATCCGGAAACCTATCTCGGCGCCGCCAGGCTCCTCGGCCTGCCGCCGGAGCAGGTGATGATGGTTGCCGCCCACAATTACGACCTCAAGCATGCGCAGAAGCACGGCCTGAAGACCGCCTTCGTGGCGCGGCCGACCGAGTACGGTCCCTTGCAGAAGGTCGATTTCGAGGCCACCGGCAACTGGGACATCGTGGCCAAGGATTTCGGGGCCATAGCGGACAGGATGGGGTGTTGAGCCCGGCGCTCTCGTGTCCTGGATGTGAGAGCCGCGGTGCAAGCCTAATGAGCCTGGGGAAGGCAGACGACCGCCAGGTCGTCGATCACGCCGACGGAACCGGGCAGCGGCCAGGCTGTCGCATGCGAACAATAATCGATCGCGGTTTGCCATTGGGCATCCGTCGGTGACGCGAAACTGTAACCCGTCGCTTGCTCGAACAGCCCCAGCTTGGACCACGGCGAACCAAGTCCGGATGTGTTCATATCGACAGACGATGTGCTGAGCACGAGCGGGTGCGCCTTGCGGCGGCCCACCACGGCCAGCGCCGCCACCTTGCCGAAGGCGGGGTCTGCTTCGAGCCGAGCGATGATCCGGTTCGCTTCCTGATGGTCCCATAAGTTCATGCGCCGTTGATCGAACAAGATCGAGGCGTCCGCCGACATAGCCCGTGATCACGATGGCGGATATGGCGACCAGCCCGAATTTCCGTCCGGCGGATGCAAGTCGAAAACCTGCCACACCAAGTGCTGCTATGCAGAGCGCGATCGGCGAGAAGAGCCTCGGCGCTTGCCAACTGACGTCACCGATCAGCGATGCGGCTGCGGCGCAGATCACTGCCAAGGCGACTGCCGATCCGACGACGAGGGCGGCAATGCGATTCCGGCCTTGCATTGTCATTTGCAGGAGCAGGAAGACACACATCGCCAGCCCGAGGATGGTCGCAACCGAGATTGTTGTGGGGACGATGCCTTGCGGCGGGAAGAGGCAAAACTTCAACGCAGGACCGACTGCGTGAAGCTTGTGGGAGAAGTCCGGTAAGCCGGTGCGATAGGCTCTGCCCGAAGCGACCGCTGCGTTGAAATATCTCGTCAGAACCAGGCAGGCCAGATAGACCGCAGCTCCGGCGACCAGGACAGCGGTACGACGCGAGAAGTCGCCGAGGAAAGCGTAACAGTCCGACCCCGAAGCGCTGCGGCCAGCGCACATTCGCGCCACCAGAACGAGGAGTCCGCCTGCCGCGATGTGGCCGATCACAATCTGATAATTGCCCAGGGCGAGGACGACCGCTGCGACGGTTGCGCAACGCCAGACCAGCGATTGCGGCGCGCGGTAGGCACTCCATATGGCCAATGCCGCCGAAAGGAACGCCAGGATTGTCGCGAAGGTGACTTCGCCATAATAGAAATATTCGGTCGCAAATGGATGCAGGGTGAACAGCGCGGCGAAGGCGAACGCTTCCGCTTGCTTCAAATCATCAAAGATCGCCGCCGCAAATACGAATCCGGCGATGATGAAGAGCGGAATAGCCAGACAGATCGATGCCGACATCGACTCGATCGGCAGGAAGCCGATCTGCGCCTGTAACCACCACAGCGCGGCGCGAATGAAGCGCCCATCGCCAAGAGAGTAGGCGATCTCTCCGCCGAATGACTTCCGCGCGACGTCATAGCTGTCAATCGAGTACATCGGTGCGAACAAGGCCTGACCACGCGCGACGATGTTGAGCGCGAGCACGGCCGAGAACGGAGCGGCGAATTGCCGGGCGATTGTTCTTGCTGTGCTTGCGTTCATCGGACCTCCGTCCCATCACGACATCTGCCGTCAGGTCGAAGGATCAGGTGCGGCTCGCGAGGCCAAAATGGGAGGCTTTACAGGAGATGATGTGCAGAAATTGCGTGGAATTTTGCTGGTTGGTCGACCAGCTTGCAGCCGGAGCCGGCTTGAGGGCATTCGCCGCTCCCTTGGTGCCGAAGCGCAGGCTAGGCCGAGGGGGCGGGGATTGTTCCGCAAGATCAGGATCATGGCTGCGTTGTGCAAAACCGCCGGGCCGGGGCACCCTCGGCGCACCGATATGCTACCTCTATCAATCCTGATCGATCGGCGTGAGGCGGCGGATTGCGCCCACCCCTTTGCTGAAATGACCTCCGGTGGACGCTCGACGAATTGAACGCAATATGACCCCTCCCGCCACTGCCATCCCCATCGAGGCGCCACAGGCGTTCCTTGGCGTGACGCGGTCGCTGACCGGAAAGCTCTGGCGCGACCGGCTGGATGCGCGCGGCGCGGCGCGGGCGCTCGCGATCGTGCAGCGACACAATCTGCCGGAAATGCTGGCGCGCGTGCTGGCGGGGCGCGACGTCGCGATCGACGAGGTCGCCGACTTCCTCGACCCGACCATCCGCAAGCTGATGCCGGATCCGCACACGGTCACCGAGATGGAGACTGCGGCCAAGCGCATCGCGGATGCCGCTGTCCGCGGCGAAAAGGTCGCAATCTTCGGCGACTATGACGTCGACGGCGCGACCTCGGCGGCGCTGCTGACCTGGCATCTGCGCCATTGCGGGCTCGACCCGCTGATCCACATTCCGGATCGGATTTTCGAAGGCTACGGGCCGAACGTCGACGCCGTTCGTGCGCTGGCGGCCAAGGGCGCGACGCTGCTGGTCACGGTCGATTGCGGCACCACCAGCATCGAGCCGTTGGCGGAAGCGAAGAAGCTCGGCATGTCGGTGGTGGTGATCGACCATCACCAGACCGGCGATGAACTGCCCGAGGTCGACGCGCTGGTGAATCCGAACCGGCCCGACGATCTCTCCGGGCTCGGTCATCTCGCTGCTGTCGGCCTCGTGTTCGTCACGTTGGTTGCGGTGAACCGCGAACTGCGTCAGCGCGGCTTCTGGACCAGCGTGATGCCGGAGCCGGACCTGCTCAGCATGCTGCATCACGTAGCCCTCGGCACCGTCGCCGACGTCGCGCCGCTGATCGGGCTCAACCGTGCCTTCGTTGCCAAGGGCCTGATCGCGATGCGCCGGCGCGACCATGTCGGCCATACCGCGCTGATGGATGTGGCGCGGCTGAACGGTCCGCCGGAGGCCTGGCATCTCGGCTTCATGCTGGGGCCGCGCATCAATGCCGGCGGCCGCATCGGGCGCGCCGACCTCGGCGTCCGGCTACTGCTCGAAGGCGACGTCTCGGAAGCGGCGCGGATCGCGGCCGAACTCGACCGGCTCAATGCCGAGCGTCGCGTGATCGAGCAGGCCGCCGAGGCGCAGGCCGAAGCCGAGGCGCTGGCTTCGCTCGGGCTCGAGGACAAGGGCGCTGTCATCGTCACTGCGGCGGAAGGCTGGCATCCCGGCGTGGTCGGACTGGTCGCGGCGCGGCTGAAGGAAAAGTTCGCGCGTCCCGCATTCGCGATCGCGCTCGAGCCGGGCGGCATCGGCACCGGATCGGGCCGCTCGATCGGCGGCGTCGATCTCGGCCGAGCGGTGCGCCAGGCGGTGCACGACGGCCTCTTGATGAAGGGCGGCGGCCACGCGATGGCGGCCGGCGTCACGCTGCGCAAGGAGAAGCTCGCCGAATTCCGCGCCTACATGGAAAGCGCGCTGGCAGCCGACGTCGCCAATTCCCGTCACGAGAACGAGCTGTTCATCGACGGCGCGGTGACCGCGCGCGCGGTGACGCCGGAATTCGCCGCGACGCTCAATCGCGCGGGGCCGTTCGGCAGCGCCAATCCGGAGCCGGTGATCGCGCTGCCGTCGCACCAACTGGTCTATGCCGACGAGGTCGGGCAGGCGCATTTGCGGCTGCGCTTCAAGTCCGGCGACGGGTCCATCGTCAACGGTATCGCATTCCGCTCCATCGGACAGAAGCTCGGCAGCGCCTTGACGCAAAATCGCGGTCAGCAATTGCACGTGGCGGGCTCTCTTGCAGTCGACCGTTGGCAAGGCACCGAACGTGTGCAATTCCGTGTCCTCGACGTCGCGGCGCCGGATCAGGGCCCGACGGTGATCCGATAAGAAACGTTTGGAGAGGACATGGCAGGACAGGTTGAAGGCAAGGTCGCGCTGGTGACCGGCGGCGCATCGGGAATCGGCGAGGCGATCGTCGAATTGTTGGCGCAGGAAGGCGCGACGGTGGTTGCGACCGATATCGACGAGTTGCGGGGACCCGAGCTCGCCGCGCGGCTCACCAAGGCCGGGCGCAAGGTGACGTTCCTGCCGCAGGACGTCACCAGCGAGGAGCGCTGGATCGAGGTCATCGCTGAGATCGGCAAGCGCCATGGCCGCCTGGACATCATGGTCTCCAATGCCGGCATCGGCATCGGGGCGCCGTCGATCGTCGAGATGTCGCTGGCGGATTGGCGCCGCCAGACCGCGATCAATATCGATGGCGTTTTCCTGTCGGTGAAGCATTCGCTGCCGCTGATGCGCAAGCATGGCGGCGGTTCGATCATCATGATGTCGTCGCTGGCCGGCCTGCGTGGTGCCGCGACGCTCTCCGGCTACAGCGCGACCAAGGGCGCGGTACGGTTGTTCGCCAAGTCGATCGCGATGGAATGCGCGCAGGTGAACGACGGCATCCGCGTCAACTCCGTGCATCCCGGCATCATCGACACGCCGATCTGGGGCAAGATCCCGACCGGTGCGACGGGCGCCGGCCAGAACGCACCGATCGATCCGGACGAGCGCGCCAGGTTCGCGACGCCGCTCGGCCGCGCCGGCCAGGCGATCGAGATCGCGCAAGGCGTGCTCTATCTCGCCTCCGATGCCTCGCGCTACGTCACCGGTAGCGAACTCGTCATCGACGGCGGCATGAATGCCGGCGGCGTGGTGCGGCAGCCTGCGGGTGGCTAGCGTGTAGCCCGCATGAGCGGAGCGACATGCGGGAGACACCGCCCCGGGTGTCGCTGTCGCTCACCCGGGCTACACGGGATCGCGATGATGGCTAACCGCCTTGCCGCAACCGCGCCAGCACCTTGAGCCCGCCGTAACCATCGGCGGGCAGCAGGCCGGACTTGATCTGGAAATCCTTGATCGCCTTCATGGTGTCGTTGCCGACCCGGCCGTCGGTGCCGCCGGTGTCGAAGCCGGCCTTGGTCAGCCGCGTCTGCATCTCCTGCACCTCGGCGAGCGTCAGCGCGCGCTCCGAGCCCGGGAAGGGCTGGATGAAGGGCGGCCCGCCGAGGCAGCGATCGCCGAGATGGCAGATCGCCAGCGCGTAGTTCATCGAGGGATTGTAACTTTTTACCGAGTTGAAGTTCGGGCCGAGCAGGAAAGCAGGCCCGCCGGCGACCGGGATCCAGAGCTGCGCCGACGCGTTCGGCTGCGGGAACGGCTGGCCATCGGCTCTGACGACGCCGGCGCTCGCCCAGGCCGCATAGCTGCGGCTGCCGCTGGCGCCACCCGGCGCGCGCACCTCGTAACCCCAGTGCTCGCCGCGGCGCCACTTGCCGCGATTGACCAGGTATTTCGCGGTCGAGCCCAGCGCATCGTCGGGCCGGCCGAACGGCGAGACCTTGCCGTCGCCGTCATAGTCGAAGCCGACATTGAGCCAGACCTCGGGCATCCACTGCGAATGCCCCATCGCGCCGGCCCAGGAGCCGTTCATCTCCTCCGGCGTGCTCCAGCCGCGCTGCACGATCTTCATCGCGTTGATCAGTTCGGTCTCCCAATAGGCCTTGCGGCGCGGCTCGTTCCAGGCGAGCGCCGCCAGCGAGGGAAACACCGGCGTCATGTGGTTCTGCTGCACCAGCGGATCGCCATAGGCCGATTCGACACCCCACAGCGCGAGCAACGTGCCGCGTTCGACGCCGAAGTCGCGCTCGATCCGGGTGAACAGCGCCTCGTTCTTCCTCAGCGCTTCCTTGCCATGGATGATGCGCCAGTCGGAGACCCGGCGGTTGATGTATTGCCAGATCTGCTCGTGGAATTCGGGCTGGTTGCGCATCTGCTTGAAGACGCTCATGTCGGGCTCGACCCGGCCCATGCAGCGATTCCAGGTCGCGTCCGAAATGCCCTTGGCCTGCGCCTTTGCGCGAAAATTGTCGCGCCATTGATCGAAGCCCGGAGGGGCGGCGGCCAGTGCGCCGAGCGGGGTGGCGAGCGCAACGCTTGCTGCCAGCCCCGCCTTCAGGACGGAACGACGGGCAGGGGATCGCGGAGAATCAGGCTGTTTCATCTGACCAGTGTAGCGGCGCCGGTCGAGTGAGCCAAAAGCCACGCCGCCGCAGCAATCACGATTTGAGCATGCCTCTATCGGAAAACCGGTTCCCACTTTTCCGGGGCATGCTTTAGCTATCCTGCAAATCTGTGGCGATTTTTGACAGCCACTGGCGCACCACCTGTTCCGACTTGGCGTCAAGGCCGGCAGCGAGCCGGCGCTCATGATCCTGGGCGATGTGGCGGCACTTCTCGAGCAGCCTGGTTCCATGGTCGGTCAGGGTCCATTGCAGCACCCGGCCGTGGACCGGGTGCGGTGTCTTCCGGATCGCACCGTCACGCTCGAGGTTGCGGATGATCACGCTGACGGTCTGCGGCGTCAGCAGCGCCACCCGCGCCAGATCGGCGCCGGACAGCCCGGGATAGGCCTTCAGCATCGTCAGCACGACGAATTGCGGCGAGGTGACGCCGAGCTGCCCCAGCGCGCGCTCCATCGATAGCCGCGACGCGGCATGGGCCTGGCGCAGCAGATAGCCGAGATAACCCTGTTCGCCGCGCTTGCCTTCGCCGGGAGCCGGGACGGAGGAGGCGAGCAGGGCGTCGGCGGCGCCCGACCCTGATGCGGCGGTGGTCCTTCCGCCGATGATGTTGTCGACCGGGCGCCGCTTGGCAGCACCGGATTTCCCACGTTTCTGCATCCCCGCCATGTTGCCTTCGTCAGTGTTCGTGGCTTGCTCGATATCAGAGCTCTGATAATGTCTCAGTACACTGATAACACGAGGCCGCGCCAATGTCACATGCCCGCAAGGAATACTCCGACTTCGAGAGGCTAGCGCCCGACGTCTTCGCGGCCGTGCGCGCGCTCGGCCAGTTCGCCGCCAAGGCCGGTCTCGACAAGCAGCTGTTGGAGCTCGTCAAGATCCGCGCCTCGCAGATCAACGGCTGCGCCTTTTGCGTGCAGTATCATATCCTGCAGAGCGAGAGCCTCGGCGTTCCCGTCGACAAGCTCAATCTCGTCGTGGTGTGGCGCGAGGCGCCGCAGTTCTCGGCCCGCGAGCGCGCCGCGCTGGCCTGGACCGAGGCGTTGACGACGATGCCAAATGGCGTCAGCGACGAGGTTTATGCGCAGGTGACCGCCGAATTCTCCGAGCAGGAGCTGACCTATCTGACCTCGGCGATCGCATCGATCAATGTCTGGAACAGGTTCGGTGCGGCCTATCGCTGGACGCCGCCGCCGCGCCGGCAGCGCACCGACGCTGCGGCTTCCTAAAGCATGATCCGGAAAAGTGCGCAGCGGCTTTCCGAAAAGATCATGCGCAAACAAGAAGCTAAAGCGAGACGAGGATTCAACCTCATCTCGCTTTAAAGCCGGAACGGATCAAACAGTAAATAACAAGGGAGACGGCCGATGACCTCGATGACGATGACACCATCCCTTCCATTCGCGCGGTTGTCGCGGCCTGTGTCGCTGGCCGTGGTCGCAGGACTGGCCAGCGCCTTGGTGATCGGCAAGAGCCTGCCGACCCCGATGGATGCGATCTCCTCGGTGATCGCGCCGCTATGCGCCAGCGCCAATGCGGCGTCGCCACTCGACAAGGTCGAGGTCATCACTTCGCACGCGCTGCCCAACGTGCCGGGCAAGCGCGTCACCGTCGTGCGCGTGTTCTACGGTCCCGGCGGGTTCACGCCGCCGCACCGTCATTCCGGCTCGGTGACGGCCTACATCACCAAGGGCGAGATTCGCTCCCAGCTCGGCGGCGGGCCGGTCGAGACCTTCCATGTCGGCCAGTCCTTCTTCGAGCCGCCGGGCTCGACCCACATGGTCTCGGCCAATGCAAGCGCCACGGAGCCTGCGGAGCTGATCGCGGTGTTCGTGGCGGATGAAGGCGCGCCGCTCACCACGATGCTCGAATAGCACCGCCGATCGAAGCCAACCCGGTTCCGCGTCGGTCTCGAACCCGGCGCGGCACTGGGCCAGTTTGCTGCAAAGTCCGCAGGAAACTGGACCTTGCAGGCGGAACTGCGCGCGGCGATTGATGGCGCGACGATTGCGGCCGGAGCGCGGTTTCGCCGCCTCTCACGGCCGCCACTGAACAGGAGCCAACGATGGTCCATCTCAAGGGGCTTTCTGCCTTCCCGATCACGCCCTCCAATCGAGACGGGCAGGTCGATGCGGGAGCGCTTCGCGCATTGCTGGAGCCCCTGATTGCCGCGAAGGTGGATTCGATCGGGCTGCTCGGAAGCACCGGTTCCTATCCGTATTTCAGCCGCGACGAGCGGCGGCGTGCGGTGCAGTCGGCTACCGCCCTGGCCGCTGGCGGGACACCCATATTGGTTGGCGTGGGTGCGCTGCGGACCGATGATGCCGTAAGACTGGCGCAGGACGCACGTGATGCCGGTGCGGCCGCAGGCCTCCTTGCGCCGGTATCGTATACGCCGCTGACCGATGATGAGGTCTTCGAGCACTTTCGAACGGTGGCGCGTGAAAGCAGGTTGCCGATCTGCATCTACGACAATCCGGGCACGACGCATTTTCGCTTCACGCCGGCCTTGATCGGCCGTTTGAGCCATGTGGACGGCATCGTCGCGGTGAAGAGTCCCGCACTCGACGCGGCGGCCTTGCCGGGCCATGTCGCCGAATTGCGGGCCGTCGTCCCGAACGGCTTCTCATTGGGTTACAGCGCCGACTGGAATTGTACCGAGGCGCTGCTGGCGGGCGGCGAGACCTGGTACAGCGTCCTCGCAGGAATTTTCCCCAAGGTCTGCCTCGACATCGTCCGTGCCGCGGCAAGTGGCGATGCCGCCAAGGCGCGGCAGCTGGACGCGCGGCTGCAACCGGTCTGGCAATTGCTCAAGACGTTCTCGAGCCTGCGGGTCGTTTACGCGATCGCCAATCTCAGAGGGATCTGTGCGGCCGAACCGCCGCGTCCGATCCTGCCGTTGCCTTCCGATGCCCAGAAGAAGGTGGGCGAGGTTTTGGCGGGAATCGAGCTCGGTTGATCGCATCACATGATGTGACCGGTTGCATCGATCCAGTTCCGAATGGAACCCGCGTTCGATCCGCCGGCGTCGCGGCTTCCATCTCTGCGCAAAATCGGCATAACAATCGCGAGGCGCTATTGGGAGGCGTTCGATGCGATTGCCGGTATGTCTGCTGACGCTCCTGGTTCCCGCGATGGCGTGGGCCGAGGAACCCGCAACCAATACGGCGGCACTATGGGGCCGCCCCACGGTCGACAACGGCGCCTGCTGCAAGACGCTTGGAGAGGTGCGCGGCAATATCGACCGACTCGATCGCGAGATCGTCCGTCTGATGGCCGAGCGCGGCCGCTACGTCCATGAGGCCGCGCGCTTCAAGGCCAATCCGGCGCAAGTCGAGGCGCCGGAGCGCGCCGAGGCGGTGGTGAAGAAGGCGATGGCACTCGCCGAGCAGGATGGTCTGTCGCCCAAGGTTGCCGAAGCCGCCTACCGCGCGATGGTGCGCGCCTTCATCGACTATGAGCAGGGCATCCTTGCCGACGCCGCAGCGCGCGGCGATGCCCCCTGGAAGAAGTAAGCGGACGCGGCAGCATGCGGTACTCAGTCCGGCGCAGGGTCGCGGCCGCGGCGTTTGTCCTCTTCGGCTGCATGGTCGCATCGGGCTCGGCCTTTGCCGATAGGCGCGTGGCGCTCGTGATCGGCAACTCGGCCTATCGCAACACGGTGCAACTGCCCAATCCGCGCAATGACGCGACCGATGTGGCGCGGATGCTGAAGGGCGCCGGCTTCGAGGTGGTGGAGGGGGTCGATCTCGACAAGCGCGGCATGGACGACGCATTCCGCCGCTTTGCCGATGCCGCCGTCGGCGCTGATGCTGCACTGTTCTTTTACGGCGGTCATGGCTTTCAATTCCAGGGCGCGAACTACCTCGTGCCCATCGATGCCAGGCTGACTGGCGCCGCCGACATCGGCGCCCAGATGGCGCGGGTCGACGACATCCTCGCCGACCTGCAACGCGCCAGTGGCGTGCGCATCCTGATGCTCGACGCCTGCCGCGACAATCCGCTTGCCGACCAGTTGCTGGCGCAGGCCAATCCCGCGCGCGCCGTGACGATCACGCGCGGCCTGGCACGGATCAAGCAGACCGCGGGCACCGTGATCGCCTATTCCACACAGCCCGGCGCGGTCGCCGCCGACGGCGAGGGGCGCAACAGTCCGTTCGCGGCCGCGTTCATCCGCGAGGTGAGCCAGCCCGGCGTCGAGATCGGCCCGCTGTTCCGGCATGTCGCGGCCGACGTCTACAAGGCGACCAACGAGCGGCAATTGCCCGAGGTGACGTTCTCGCTGCTCGGCGATTTCTATTTCGTCGGCCTGCCGGCCCCGACGGCGCCGCCGCCGGTTGCCGCAGCCCCTGCGCCGACGCAGACGGCTGCGCTGGTGCTGCCGACACCGGCCGCGCGCAGCGCCGCGGAAGGCTGTGACAAGCTCGCGGCGTCCGCCGAGGACACCGACCGGCCCTCCGGCGTGCCCGGCGTCGCGCTCAATCACATCCAGCCGCGGCTCGCCGTCGATGCCTGCCGCGCGGCGCTCACGCAGGCGCCGGACCATCGCCGTCTGCAATTTCAGATGGCGCGCGCGCTCAGCGTCGCCGGCGAACTCGCGGAGGCGCGCGACTGGCTGACGAAGTCCGCTGCGGCGGGCTCGGTCGCGGCGATGTCCGACCTCGCCGTGATGCTGGAGAAGG
Organism: Bradyrhizobium sp. UBA2491; assembly: GCF_002341725.1. Classification (NCBI taxonomy): domain Bacteria; kingdom Pseudomonadati; phylum Pseudomonadota; class Alphaproteobacteria; order Hyphomicrobiales; family Nitrobacteraceae; genus Bradyrhizobium; species Bradyrhizobium sp. UBA2491. Next base: position 71,714 of record NZ_DDOP01000080.1, on the reverse strand, counting down.
GCGAGGGCGGCCCGGCCGACCTGCCGCGCGCGGTGGCGTTGTTCGACCAGGCCGCGGCCGCGGGCAACGTGCCGGCGATGCGCAACGTCGCCATCGGCTACGAGAACGGGGTGGGGCGTCCCGCGGACGCGGCGCAGGCTGCGCAATGGTACCGCAAGGCTGCCGATACCGGCGATCCGCAGGCGATGGGTTTCCTCGCGGTGCTATACCTGCAAGGCACCGGCGTGCCGAAGGATGCCCGCCAGGCGCGGCAATGGATCGACAAGCTCGTCACCACCGAGCACACCGCGACGATGCTGCGCGTCGGCTATGTGCTGCTCGGCCTGACCGGCGCGGTGAAGGATTATGCCACGGCGCGCACACTGTTTCAGCGCGCCGCCGAACTCGGCGACGGCGACGGCAACGTCATGCTCGGCAACTTGGCCGCCGGCGGCATCGGCGAGCCGCGCGATTTTGCGCGCGCCGCCGATCTCTACGAACGTGCCGCGGCGATCGGCAACATGAATGCCAAGGCGAGCCTGATGCCGTTGCTGATGGCGGGTGCCGGCGGCCTTCGGCGCGATCCCGGCAAGGCCGCCGAATACGGCCTGGAGGCCTTGCGCGGCGGCTCACCGGTGGCGCGCGCGCTGCTGATCGAGAAGCCGACGACGTCGCTGACGCCGGAACTGCGCAAGGCGGTCGAGCTGCGGCTGGCGCGTGCGGGCCTGCTCAAGCGCGCGCCCGATGGGCGTTACGGACCGGACACGCTTGCGGCGCTGCAAAGCGCGGTACTGGCAAAGTAGTTGCCGGCGGGCCTGATCTGCGATTCAGATCGCAACCATCTCGGATAATCATTATCCGCCGGCCCAAGGCCGTGCTTCAGTCCGGCAAGTCGGACGGGCGGCCCGGTTCGCCTGAAGCGCGGAACCGCCGCGGCGTGCGAGACATTTCGAAACATTGAGAACGACGCAGATTGGATCATCGCGATGGTCGACGGCGCGCGTACGAGACAGTCTTCGGTAAGCCAAGCAAGGAGCCATCAACATGCCGTTTCTGCGTTTTGATGTGATCGAGGGACGAGGCGATGTAGAGATTCAGCGGCTGCTCGATGTCACGCACGAGGTGCTGGTCGAAACCCTCCACGTGCCGCAGCGCGACCGCTACCAGGTGGTGCACGTTCATCCGCGATGTCAGGTCGTCGCGCTCGACACCGGCCTGGATATTCCCCGGACGGACAGTCTGGTGATGCTCCAACTGACCAGCCGTCCGCGCGACAAGGCCCTGAAGCTGGATTTCTATCGCGTCCTTGCCGAGAGGCTGTCGTCAGCTTGCGGAATCGCACCGAGCGACCTCGTCATCAATTTCGTGATCAATGACGATGAGGATTGGTCGTTCGGTATGGGTCGGGCGCAATTCATGACCGGCGAACTGAAATAGACCGCGTATCGGTCTTGGCCGGCTCGGCTCGGCTAATTGCCGCCGCCTTCCTGGGTGTCGATGTGATGCACGACGTCGTCGGGCAAAGCGTGGGCCACGGCGGCGGCGGGGCCGGGCTCCGGCCCGATCTCGCGGCCGCGACCGCGGATCAGACGTTCATAGGCCGACACCAGCGTGGTGTAGGGATTGACCCAGAGCCAGCCGTCACGGGTGAACACCTGCACGTCGAAATGCAGATGCCGCGAGGTGCCGTTGGGATGGTCGAGATAGTTCGACACCACGCCGATCTTCTCGCCTTCGCCGAGGCGGCGGCCGTTGAGCAGGCCGTCGGCATCCATCGCGGACGGGTTCATGTGCATGTAGCGGAAGCGGACATGCTCGGTGCGGGTATTGACCTGCAAGGTCGCCGCCTGCTGCTGCGCCGAACGGATCACGATGCCGTCGCGCACCGCGACGACCGCCTGCTGCCTGGGGTCGCAACCATCCTTGCTGTCGGGCGGGCAGCCGCCCGGCCTGATGTCCTGGCCCTGGTGGCCGTAGCCGCTCGCGCACTGCCCGACCTCGAAGCTGCGCGCCTCGCAGAAATTGTCCTGCCAGGGATACTCGTCGACCCGCCCGCGCTTCGGAAAGGACTGCGAATGCGCGAACGCCGGCGCCTTCTCCAGCGGAAAGCGGATCTGCGAATACACCGTGAAGTCGGCATGGCCGCCTTGCTGCCTGCGGCCGCCGCTGCCGGCGATGATGTCGCCGCTCGGGCGATAGGTGAAGGCGGCCGACGGCGCGATTGGGCGCTCGGCGACGTCGGCGGCGAGGTCACTGCGCGGGCGTGACGGCTGTCCGCCCGCGATATGCAACGCCTTCAGGAAGCGTTCGGCGACCGGGGAGGCCTCGCGGCACGCCAGCCGCTTCGGCCGCGGCGCGCTGTCGAGGCACTGGATCGAGACCACATAGGGAATCCCGAACCTGGTGAAGGCATAGCGGACATAGCCCTCGCGGATGAAGCGGCGCAGATCCGGAAACTGCGCCGCCAGCGCCTTCACCGGCTCGCCCTTGCCACCGAGCCGGTCGGCCAGGTCGTAGACCAGGATCGAGCCCGAGATCTGCACCTCGACCGGCTTTGCGAACGTCCGTGGCGGCATGCCGTCGACGGCTCCCGGATCGAGTGAGAACACTGCGTCATAGCCGGATGCGCCGGCATGGAACAGATCGGCGGCACGGAAGTCGGCCTGATGGCGCGCGACCGCCAGGCTGTCCGGCGCGCCGCTCAGCCGTGCGTCGAGATAGCTCGCGGGATCGAACGGCAGCAGCACCGGGATCGGGCTGCGCGCGATGCCGGGGAACAGCGGCGATGTCACCGCATTCAGCTGCACCAGCGCAGGGGTCGAGCGCGGATCCGAGGCCGGGACGCGGCGCTGGCCGGCGAAGCTGAAATTGGCGGCAACGGCCGGGTGGCCGCCGATCTCCTGCCGCAGTTGGTCGAGCGCTGCGCGCCATTCGACCCGCATGGCCGAGATCGAGGGTGTCCTGAATTCGTCAGCGTCAGCGCCGGGAAGAGGCAAGAGCAGGGCTGCAAGCCAGCAACTGATGAAGCTGACCACCTTCCTGCTCACTGCACCCCCCGGCTCATGACTGATCGCCAGCGAGAGTAGAGCAAGATCCGGAAAAGTGTGTAGCAGTTTTCCGGAAATTTTATGTTTAAACAACAGCCTGATGCGGGGAGATCATTCACCTCGACCTCGCGGCGTCCACGCTGCTTAGTCCTTGATTAGTCCTTGGCGCGTTCCACGTAGGAACCGTCCTCGGTCATGACCACGATGCGGGTGCCAGTGGAGACGTGCGGCGGCACACCGGTGCGGATTCCGTTCGACAGCACCGCGGGCTTGTAGGAGGACGAGGCGGTCTGGCCCTTGGTCACCGGCTCGGTCTCCACCACTTCCAGCGTCACGCGCTGCGGCAGCTGGATCGCGACCGGATTGCCGTCGTGCATCGACAGCTTGACGGTCATGTTCTCCTGCAAATACGGCGCAGACGAACCGACGATCTCCTTGGAGACCTGGACCTGGTCGTAGTTGTCGTTGTTCATGAAGTGGAAGCCGTCGGCGTCTTCGTAGAGGTAGTTGTAGTTGTGGTCTTCGACGGTGGCCTTCTCGACCTGGTCGGTGGTCTTGTAGCGCTCCGACACCTTCACGCCGTCGCCGATGCGGCGCATTTCGATCTGGCTGACCGGGGTGCCCTTGCCGGGATGAATGTTTTCGGCGGAGAGGACCACATAGAGCTTGCCATCCTGCTCGATGATGTTGCCCTTGCGGATGGAACTGGCGATGACTTTCAAAGGTGTTTTCCTGAATTTGAGAAGCGGGGGCGCAAACCGGACCGGCAGCCCCTCGGCCGTGGCGGCGATTTCGGGCTGCAACATACTGATTTGTCCCTGAGATGCCAGTCTTTTGCGGTCCAATTCGGCAGTTTGGCAGCCGTCCCTGCCGCCCCGGATTGGCCCAATTTCCGGGCCGAATCGTGCCATCCGCCCCCGGTTCGGCCGTGGTGGCGCATGGACAAGGCCGGCATCTTTCGACAAGAAGGGATCAGCTTCGCCGCCTATTCCGGTGACCAACGCCGTGCCGACCATGAATCTGCTTCGAATCAACTGGTTATGCCCGACTCCTGAGCGGGGGTGGAGGCTTGTTGATGTCGAATCCAAGCGGACCCGTTGGCGATGACGGGGCACGACCAGCCCTCGCCGTGGTGGATGCCGCGGCGCTACGCTGACCGCAGGCCGTTCTTGCAGGCGCGGACCGCAATCACGCGAGCGCTCCGGGCGTGGTTCGAGGAGCAGGGATTTGCCGAGGTCGAGACCGCGATTCTACAGGTATCGCCGGGCAATGAGACGCATCTGCACGCCCCGCGGACCGAGCTCCGGCAGGCCGACGGCGCGCGTGCGACACGTTATCTGCGCACCTCGCCGGAGTTCGCCTGCAAGAAGCTGCTCGCGGCCGGCGAGCCCAAGATCTACGAATTCGCGCGCGTGTTCCGCGATCGCGAGCGCGGCGATCTGCATCTGCCCGAATTCACCATGCTGGAATGGTACCGCGCCAATGCCGGCTATGACGCCATCATGGCCGATACAATCGTGGTGATCGCCCACGCGGCGCAGGCGACCGGAATCGGGCGGTTTTCATTCCGCGGCAAGATTGCCGATCCGTTTGCCGAGCCGGAGCTGCTGACGGTCGCGGCGGCTTTCGAACGCTTTGCCGGCATCGATCTGCTGGCGACGATCTCGGACGGCGAGGGCGACCGTGCCGCGCTGGCGGCGGCCGCGCACGCGCGGGTGCGGATTTCAGATGACGACACCTGGTCGGACATCTTCAGCAAGGTGCTGGTCGAGCATGTCGAGCCCAATCTCGGTCAGGGCCAACTGACGGTGCTGTTCGAATACCCGTCGCCGGAGGCCGCGCTGGCGCGCGCCAAGGCGGGCGACCCACGCGTAGCCGAGCGTTTCGAGGTCTATGCCTGCGGCGTCGAGCTCGCCAACGGCTTTGGCGAGCTGACCGACGCGGCCGAGCAGCGCCATCGTTTCACCGCGGCGATGGACCAGAAGGCCCGCCGCTACGGCGAGCGCTATCCGCTCGACGATGACTTTCTCGCCGCGGTCGGCCAGATGCCGGAAGCCAGCGGCGTTGCGCTCGGCTTCGACCGGCTGGTGATGCTGGCGAGCGGCGCGCCGCGAATTGATCAGGTGGTCTGGACCCCGCCTGCAGGAGAGACATGAACAGGATCGATCCGAAACTGGCGGCGACCCTGCGCCAGCCGCACGAGCTGGTCGAGGCTGGTCTCGCGCCGGTCGCTGCCCTTGCCGAGCTCGAACAGGTCGCTGCGCGCTACGCGGTCGCGGTGACACCTGAACTCGTCGCGTTGATTGATCCCGCCGATCCGGCCGACCCGATCGCGCGACAGTTCATCCCGAGTGCTGACGAACTCGTCGAGCAGCCCGGCGAGAACGTCGACCCGATCGGCGACGATGCGCATTCGCCGATCGCCGGGATCGTGCATCGCTATCCGGACCGGGTGCTGTTCAAGCTCGTTCATGTCTGCGCGGTCTATTGCCGGTTCTGTTTCCGGCGCGAAATGGTCGGACCGGGAAAGGCCACGGCCTTGTCCGACGACGCCTACGGCGCGGCGCTCGATTACATCCGTACCCATCCAGATATCTGGGAAGTCATCCTGACCGGCGGCGATCCGCTGATGCTGTCGCCGCGCCGGTTGACCGAGATCATGACCGATCTCGCCGGCATCGATCATGTGAAGATCATCCGCATCCACACCCGTGTTCCGATCGCCGATCCCGTGCGCATCAATCCCGATATGATCGCGGCGTTGCGGGTGGAGGGCGCGACGACCTGGATCGCGATCCACGCCAACCACCCCCGCGAACTGAGCGCCAATGCCCGTGCGGCATGTGCGCGGCTTGCCGATGCCGGTATTCCATTGGTCAGCCAGTCCGTCCTGCTGCGCGGCGTCAACGACGATGTGGCGACGCTGACGGCGTTGATGCGCGCCTTCGTCGGGTGCCGGATCAAGCCGTATTACCTGCATCACGGCGACCTTGCGCCAGGCACCGCACATTTGCGCACGACGATCGAAGCCGGGCAGGACTTGATGCGGGCCTTGCGCGGGCGCGTCTCGGGCCTGTGTCAGCCCGATTATGTCCTCGACATCCCCGGCGGCCACGGCAAGGCGCCGATCGGCCCGACCTATTTGTCGCAGCCGGCTTCCCGCGAACGTGAAGATGCCGCGGAACGACGATACCGTATCGTCGATTATTGCGGCGAGGTTCATCTTTATCCGCCGCAATCTTGAGGCGGATATGGGCGGGGCCGGGGACGGAGCGCAGGAGCCGCCCGAGGACGGCGGCAGCCGCAGCATCGAAAATGCTGTGATGTTCGGCATGTTTGCGCTGCTGGTCGGCGCGGGAATCTGGCTCCTTGGTGCGATGGCCGATATACGGAAGGTGCAGGATTGCGCAGCGCAGGGGCGACGCAACTGTGCTACCGTCGAAGTGCCGGAACGGGCGCGATAGGGTTGAGAAGCGGAGACGCGAGATGCGGAAGACAGTTTTGGTGATGGCTCTGATGTTGGTTGCGGCTGGAGCGTCCCAGGTTGGAATGTCCCCGGCTTGGGCGCAGCAGCAAGGTGGATCGTCCTCCGTGCAGAAGAATTCCGGGGTGCCGGAAGCGCCGATTGGACATCGTCAGCCCCGCCGCGGCGACATACCCAACGAAAAGAACATCAGCGATCCGAACAATACGGCGAACAAGGAAGACGCGGCGCTCGACAAGAAGATCAAGAGCATCTGCCGCGGGTGTTGACCTCCCGTGAGACGCCGGCGGAGCGCGACAGCTCCGCCGGCAACGCTCAATCGGTTCGGCCGTGTCAGGCCGAACGCTCCTGCAAGCCGTCGCGCCGCACGCTGCGTCTTGCGTCGACGGCATCGGCCAGCTGCTTCAATACGTCAGCGGTCGTTTCCAGATCGATGCAGCCGTCGGTGATGCTCTGGCCGTAGGTCAGTGGCTTGCCCGGTACGACGTCCTGGCGTCCGGCGACGAGATTGCTTTCGATCATCACGCCGATGATGCGTGCTTCACCGCCTGCCACCTGCTGCGCAATGTCGGCCGCAACCGCGGGCTGCTTCTCCGGCTTCTTGCTGCTGTTGGCGTGGCTGGTGTCGATCATCAACCGCGCTGCGACACCGGCGCGGCCGAGCTCGGCGGCGGCGGCATCGACGCTTGCTGCATCATAGTTCGGCACCCGGCCGCCACGCAGGATGACGTGGCAATCCTCGTTGCCGCTGGTGGCAGCAATCGCCGAACGGCCGCCCTTGGTGACCGCCATGAAGTGATGCGGGTGCGAGGCCGACTGCACCGCGTCCGCCGCGATCCGCACGCCACCGTCGGTGCTGTTCTTGAAGCCGACCGGGCACGACAGGCCGGACGCCAGTTCGCGATGGATCTGGCTTTCGGTGGTGCGCGCGCCGATCGCGGCCCAGGAGACCAGGTCGGCGATGTATTGCGGCGTCGTCATGTCGAGGAATTCGGTGCCGGCCGGCAAGCCGAGATTGTTCACCGCCGAGAGCACGTTGCGGGCGAGCCGCAGGCCCTTGTTGATGTCGAAGCTGCCGTCGAGGCCGGGATCGTTGATCAGCCCCTTCCAGCCGACGGTGGTGCGCGGCTTCTCGAAATAGACCCGCATCACGATCTCGAGGCGGTCGGCTAACTGTTCGCGCAGGCCGGCGAGGCGCTCGGCGTAATCGACGGCCGCCGCGGGATCGTGGATGGAGCAGGGGCCGACGACGACCAGCAGGCGGTCATCGGTGCCATTGAGGATCGCGTGGATGGCGTTGCGGGCGCCCATCACGACGCGGGTCGCCGTCAGGGTGCGCGGGACCTCCCGCATCACCTCTTCAGGCGTACTCAGCTCTTTCAATTCCTTGATGCGAAGATCGTCTGTCGTACTCAACACGGCTGGCTCCTTTGGATTTCGGACCTGCCGGCACACAAAAAAGCCGCCAGGTCTGGCGGCTTGTTTTGGATGTTTGCTGCAATTATTCAGATTGAGCGCGATCCTCCTGCCGCCAGCGAGTTGTCGTAGCTAAAGTACCAAAAATAGCTGGTGGCGACGGTGATCATGGGGCGGCTCTATAGCGCAGGGATTTGGGGATGTCACCCCCCAAATGCAACCCCGCCGCGGTTCGCCGTCAGGTGTTGCACGCCGCCAACGCCATGCCGATCAGCAAATCGGAGTGTGTCGGCAAGCTTATTCCGGTTGCGCAAAAGGGCCACGTCGACGCGCGCCCGTCCTAGCTCTGGCCCGGCGCGGCCGGAAGACCTTCCGAGGCGGTTCGCATCCGGTTGCGGCCGAAGAAGTAGACGGCGGTGGTCGCGACCAGGAGCGCCAGCCCGATCAGGATCGAGGTGAAGCCGATCGGGATCAGGATGAACGACGCGTCGCGCTCGGGGTTGACGTACCAGTGGTGCAGCGAGGTGAGCAGGAAACAGACCCCGGCAAAGCCGGTCCCGCCGCCGATCAGCAGCACCGCCCACATCCGCCGCAACTGGCTGAGCCGCTCGCGCGCGATGTCTGTGCGCGGCGCGTGATGCTTGCCGAGGCGCCGCACCAGGCGGATCGCGAAGCCGATCGAGGAGAAACCGATCAGGACGCTGGCCGAACCGAGCAGCAGCCGCGTCGTCGAGCTGAGATCCGGAATGCGCTGGAGCGCCAGCAGCGGAAAATCGAACGCCGCATGCAGCGCGACCGGTGCGACCAGCACCAGCGCCCAGTTGGTGATGCGCGCCCAGTCGCGATGGCCGCGATAGGCGCCGAGCGCGCCGCCGGAGCGCGCGATCGCCAGGTAGGCGCCGGCGATGATGCCGAGCGCGCCGTGGAACGGCACGGTCAGCACGCTGCGCAGCGCTGCCAGCGCGCGCCACATGTCCTTGTGCTGGACGAGATAGGCGAGGTTCTCGTAAGCCGCAAATCCGAGGCCCGCGGCCGCACCATAGACCACTGTGTCCATCGGGTCGGCGAAGGCACGGCGCCGCGTCGAGATCGCGACGATGACCAGCACCTTGACGATCTCCTCCGGCGCCGCGACCCCGAATGCCGCGCGCACTGCCTGCGTCGCCCAGGGATTGTCGGGAATGGCGAGCAGCGCATTGAAGGGGATTCGCGCCAGTCCGAGCAGCGAGATGCTGGCCGCGCCGAGCACGAAGGCAAGCCATACCTGAACCGGAGGTCCGGGGCGCTCGTCGGCGGCGATCACCAGCCACAGCACCAGCAGCGCGGGGGCGATCGCGGCGGCGCCGATCACTGTCGGAAGCGACTCAAGCAACAACATGGGCTCAATCTGTTCTCGTGAACGGCAAAAATGGCCACAAACCCAGCACTTTGCAAGGTGGTCGGCGGCGGCGGACGCGCGGTTGGGAGTTCACGTTTGGCTAATTCCGGCGGAGGCGGACGCGAGCGCGCCGATGAACGGCATGGTAGAAGTGCTTGATCAGACGGGAGACGTTACCGGGTGCATTTACGCGCAGCAGAGAGTCATACGCGATCGATCCTCAAGGCCGTCAGCTGGCGGACGCTCGGGACGCTCGATACGTTCGCCATCAGTTGGTTCATGACCGGCAAGGTTGCGCTCGCCGGCTCGATCGCCGGGCTCGAGATCGTGACCAAGATCGCCTGGTACTATCTGCACGAGCGGGCCTGGGCCGTGGTTCCGTTCGGACGACGCACCGGTTAGCACGCCGCTTGCGTCAGCAGGCGGCGGCAGGTTTCCACGAACACCTCGGCGCCCGTGACGATATCGGCATCGTCGGTGTTCTCGCTCCAGTGGTGGCTGATGCCGCCGATCGACGGCACGAACAGCATCGCCGCCGGCATGAGCGTGGCAAGCACCTGCGCGTCGTGACCGGCGCCGCTGGGCATGCGGATCGATTTGCCGCCGGCGCAGGTCGCGCTGGCCGCCTCGATCGCATCCTGGAATGCCGGCGTCATCATCGCGGGCACGCCGGTGCGAATGCGCTCGACCTGCACGCCGCAGCCGCCCTGCGCGGTGGCCTCGGCCGCCAGACGATGCAGATGTTGCTCGAGACGCGCGATCACCTCGGGATTGTCGTCGCGGATCTGGAACAGCATCTCGGCGCCGCCGGGGATGATGCTGGGCGCGCCCGGGTCCAGCGTGATGCGGCCAGTGGTCCACACCGTGCGCGGTCCGCACAGGGCAGGGAAGCTGTCGTCGATCGCGACGCAGAACCGCGCCAGCGCCAGGCCCGCATCCTTGCGCACCGCCATCCGCGTGGTGCCGGCATGGTTCTGCGCACCGGTGAAGGTGATGCGGAACTGCCAGATACCGACGATGGAGGTGACGACGCCGATCTTGAGCCCGCTGCTTTCCAGCGTGTCGCCTTGCTCGATATGGGCTTCGAGATAGCCGATATGGCGGGAAGCCTCGGCGGTGAGGCGAGGGCGGCCGGCAAAGCCTGCATCCTGCAATGCCTGTCGCATCGCGCGGCCGCTCGAGCGGTCGCGCGCGGCATCGATGTCGGCCTCGCTCACTGCGCCGGCGAACGAGCGGCTGCCGAGGAAACTGCCGAAATGGCCTTCCTCGTCGCACCAGGCGGCGACTTCGACCGCGCCGTTGATGCCGGGATCGCGGTTGATGACGCGCGCGGCTTCCAACGCATAGATCACGCCGAGCGGTCCATCGAGCCAGCCGGCATGGTTCTGGCTCTCGAGATGCGAGCCTGCGAGCAGCTTTGGTCCCGCCTTTGTGCTGCTGCCGAACACGTTGCCGATCCCGTCGATGGTTGCGGTGAGGTCCGCATCGGGCAGGCGTGCCGCAAGCCAGTCGAGCGAGCGCAGATGCGGTTCCGAGAATGTCGGCTTGTGCACACCGCTTTTGTAGGCGCCGATCGCGCGTAGCGCGTTGAGATCGGCGAGCACGCGCTTGCCGTCGAAGCGATGGTTGATGGCGGGCATTGGTTGGACTCCGGACTAGCGTGTTCGACGGCGCGTTGGCGCCGCAATCCCGTCTTGATGCCGTCGCGGTCGGATGCGACGAACCAAACAAGGCAAACGATTTCTTAGCGGTTCTGCTCTTAGGTCGCAGTACTGATGTCGCGGTACGAATAGCGTGTGAGTGTGATCATGTCTGCATTCCGGAACTGGGCTCGTAAGGCCGCCGTGTTGTTTCTTCCGATCGCGCTCGGTGCCTGTGCGCAATATTCGCAGCAATACAGCATGTCCACGCCGGCGCCGGGAACCGGCCCGCTGGCGTGGGATGGTGCCGGACAGGATCCCAATCTGCCGCAGCCGCGACGCCATGCGCGGAATACGTCGCCGGCGGTGGCCGAGACGTCTGACGTACAAGTGTCGGAAGCGGACGCCGACGATCGGCTGGCGCGCAAGCTCGTGATTTGCAGCACCTGCATCAAGCAGGCGCCGGCGGCGCAGCCGAACAATCGCCAGGATGTCGCAAGCGCAGCCAATCACTAGCGCGCCCAAGCCGCGAGGCAGTTCACTGCGAAAGCCGCGGATCTCGTTTGCGCAGGGACTAACCGCGAACGGTGTCGCGCGAGCGCTGGATGTTCATCCCGTGCGCTGGCCTTAGTTAGGCCACGATATCGTTTGATGCGCAGGCCCATGTCGTTCCGTCGATTCCTCATCCCCGCCGTCGTCGTCGCGCTTGCCGCCGCAATCCTGATTCACGCCGGCGGTTCGCGGGCGCATGCCCATGTGCCGTCGCATTGTGGTTTCTGGACCTCGATCGAGGCCGGATTGTCCTGCAGGTAGGCGGCATCCCCGGAAAAGCGTTCTGAACGCTTGCCCGACCGGCCAATCGCCACTATACGTTCGCCCGTCGCGATCGTTGACGGTCATGACCAGTCCGGCGCATCTCACGTCTAACGTATTGATCTGCCGGGAGTTTTGCTCCCTTCGTCTATCGGTTAGGACGCCACCCTTTCACGGTGGAGAGAGCGGTTCGATTCCGCTAGGGAGCGCCAATGTTTCCAACGCATATCCCATCCGAGCCGCGAGCCCGTCCAACGTGACTGCGTTCAATGCCCATGCATGCGGGCATGACGCGGCAGGGGAGTTCCGTCGGCGGCTGCGCGGCGAACCAGATGCACATTTAATCGACGTCGTTTTGATATGCTGCGGGCGGTTGAAATTAATGTTTAATTTAACCCGTCGCTTGACCGACTCTTTTGCCCCTGATTAGAAGCCTGCGCGAGATTTTTAATCCATTGGGAGCATGCGATGTTGCGCCAGGTTGCGCTCGGACTAGTGATGGCTGCGGCGATTGCCGCGCCTGCGGCGAATGCCTCGACCCTCACCGGCGTGCTGACCGCGGACAACGGATTTCAGGCTTACATCAGCTCGAGCGACTCCACGCTCGGCACACTGATCACCCCCGGCGGCACCGGCGTTGACTGGCGCAACCCGCAGTCGTTCAGCCTGAACCTCGGCGCCGGGACCTGGTACCTGCACATCGTGGCGGAGAACTACGCCTCGGATTCCGATCACACCACGACGCCGTCGAGCGGCAGCAATCCGAACGCCATCCTGGGTCAGTTCAACCTGCTCGGCGGTGGACTGTTCGGCAACGGTTCAGCCACGCTCCTGACGTCGACGGATGCCGCCTGGCGCGCCCAGACGGTCACCGCCGGCTCGTCCTGGAGCACTCCGTCCGGAGCGGCTGCCTTGCAGGCGGGTGACAGCAGCAATGGCGGCGCCAACATCTGGACCGGCGCGTATGGCGGGCCGATCGCGGGCATCAGCACGAATGCGCAGTGGATCTGGGGCAGCGGCGACAACACCGGGCAGGCCTTCTTCTCCACCACGATCTCCGCGGTCCCCGAGCCTTCGACCTGGGCGATGATGATCCTGGGCTTCTCCGGACTCGGCTTCCTGGCCTATCGGCGGCGCAATGCGCTGAGCGCGGCCTGATCCTCAGCTGATCGGCGTTGATAACAAGACCGCCTTCGGGCGGTCTTTTTGTTTTCCGGATCAGGGAGGCGAGGTCGGCGAGGCTCGTGGCGCCGCCTTCCGTTGGTCGCTTGCCGCTGAGCCAATCAGGTTCCTGAATTCGGAGTATATTAATTATCCATTTCACACCGCCCCCGCCGTCCTCCTAAAACCAAACTGGCGAAAGTCTGACGCGTTGACGGGCCGCAACAGGCCCGACTGATGCGACTATTTTTTGAGGCGGGTGTTCAAATGAAGTTATTGCTGAATTTTGGATCGATTGTCGCAGGATTGGCCCTGCTATGTGTCGGTGCCTCGAGCGCAACGGCGTCAGTGGTTACCGAGCGTTACACCGTCGACATCGCCGTGACCGATGACACCACGGGAAATACGATCACGACGACCGGCTATATCGACACCAATGGAAAGACCGGCGCACTGTCGAAGTCCGATATCCTGGCTTTCAGTCTGACCATCGGAACTCACGTCGCGGACAAGCTTTCGAACATGTCTTTCAGCGGAAGTAACGTCCTGGAAGCGGTCGGCAGCAATCTCATATTCAATTTTGACGGCAATTTCGGTCCGAGCGGGCATTCCTTGCTACTCTTTTCCAACGATGGCCAGGCGGATCTCATCCTGTTTTCTTTTGGAGAGATCGACGACGACTACCCTGTGGCCGGCGCATCCCATAGTACGGGCTCGCCCGCCTCGATCGCGTTCGGAACCAACGGGACCATTTTGACCGCTGCGGTCCCGGAGCCTGCCACTTGGGTCATGATGATCCTCGGCTTCTGCGGACTGGGCTTTCTGGCTCGTCGTAAGCGCAACCGGCCGCTGCTCGGACAACTGATTTGATCGAGGGCTTCATGAAGATGTCCCGTGCCTGGTTGATTGCCGCGCTCCTTGCGGCAGGTGCAACCCGACCTGCCGCAGCGCTCCCGCTCACGAGCGATCTGTTGACCAACTTCAACGCGATCGTCACCAACAGCTCACAGTCCGACACCGTCGGAGCGGTGATGATCGGCGGCAATCTGTCGGGCCCGAGCACGACATTCGATACCCAGGGTTATCAACCGACGGCCTCTTCGCTATCGGGCTACGGTGGGGTCAACATCTACGGAAATGCCTCCGGCGGCCCGTACAACGTCAACAATCTGACGGTGCATGTCGGAGGTTCGCAGAACGCGACGTTCTCGGGTGCCAGCAAGGTTACCTCCAATTACGCCTTTCCCTACAGTTACAGCTCGATTGCGGGGCAGCTGACGCAGGTCTCGAGCGCGCTCTCCAAGATGGCGACAACTGGGGCGTCCGGTCTCGCCATCATTTCGCAGAACAGCTCTATCTTTACCGCCCAGCCGGTGAACGGTGTCGCCGTGATCAATATCACTGCCGCCCAGCTGGAGCAGGTCAGCAATCCGACCTTCGACCTCAACGGCGCAAAGCTGTTGGTCGTCAACGTCGACGGAAACTTTTCCACTGGGTCGGGAAACTTCAACGACAGCAACTACGCGTCGGACATATTGTGGAATTTCTACGACGCGACGAGCCTCAACTTCGGCGTCGAATTCGGCGGCACCGTTCTTGCTCCCAACGCAACCGTGTCAAGCTCCAGCCCGATCGATGGGACGCTGTTCGCCGCCTCGTTCCAAGGCAACGGCGAACTGCACTTCAAGACCCTCACTGACGCCAGCTATCTGAATTCGGTCGGGTCCGTTCCCGAAGCTTCTACCTGGACAATGCTGTTGCTTGGTTTCGCTGGTCTCGGCTTGGCGTCCTGTCGCCGGATCAAGAGCGAGCGCCGCTCCGGCGTCGATGCCAAAGCGCAGTTCGGCTAGATCCAACCAGAACCCAGTTTGCTCCAGGCACGACGCGGGAAGAGCAGGGTGGCTTTCCCGGGGAGCTCACGCTCAAGCGATGGGCTCCGCTCTACGGATCGGTCTGGATCGCTTGCATGATCGAGTCGCGAAGCCACTTATGGCCGGGATCGCGTTCGCTGCTCACATGCCACATCAGATAGGCATGCTGCTCGGGTAGCTTCATCGGAACTTCGTGGATGTCGAGATCGAAGTTCCGAGCGATCTCGTTGGCGAAGCGGCGCGGCAGGAAGCCGATCAGGTCGGTGCGCTCGATCATCGGTGCCATCGACCAGATCTTGCCGACCATATAGGGCGTGCGGCGGGCGGTGTCGGCGGCGATCAGCTTCTTGTCGACGCCGGTGAAGCCGCGCAGCTCGCGGCCGATCGCGATTTGCGGCAGCCGGCGCAGGGTGTCGATGTCGAGCGGCTTCTTAATTCCAGGGTGATCGCGTCGGCTCAGGATGACGAGCTCGATCGGACATAGCACCTGCGTGACGATGTCCTTGCTGTCGATCGGAAAAGCAAAGCAGGCAAGATCGATCCCGCCGTCGCGGATATCCTCGGCAAATCTCGCGGTGGCCTGCACGCATTCGATCTCGATACCCGGCGCCTCGGTGGTGATGGCGCGCACGATAGGCGGCATCAGGATCGGCTCGAAGGGATCGGCGATGATGACCCGAAACTGCCGCTGGTAGGTCGAGAGATCGATCGAGTCAGAGGTGATGAGCTGGCTACCGATCACGCCCAGCGCCTCGCGCACGGGGCGGATGATCTCGTTGGATTTGCTGGTCGGCTTCAGTCCGCGCGTATCCCGCACGAAGAGCTGATCGCCGATCAGGTCGCGCAGCCGGCCAAGTGCATTGGACACCGCGGGTTGGCTCATGCCGAGCCGCTCGGCGGCACGCCCGGTGCTGCCCGTGGCGTAGAGCGCCTCGAAGATCACGAGCAAATTGAGGTCGATCTTGCGGAGGTTGAACGCCATCGTGGCTCAAACGACTTTCCGCCTGTTGGTCGGTTGCTGGCGGGCCGGGGGCAGGGCAATGAAAGCCCCTAGATACCGAACATTTCATTTGGTTCCCACCCTCCTTCTGGGAACAAGATGAACGAACGTGGTTTGCAGCCGTCACCGAGATCGACACTTCGTGCTGCTGGATCGAGCGCGCAACGCACGTCGCGGCTGTCGATTCCGCGCGCCAAAGGTCTGTTTTGGTTGAAGTTTGCAGGGCGGCGTGCTCGCCGTTCCGGAATCGCTGCAAACCGCTGATATTTCGCAACCCTTTGTAAAGCCAACGGCGGTAGGGCTGAACCTTGGGGATGAAGTGATGGCTCTTGGGACCAGGAAGCGCGAAACGCGCAAATCGTTGCGTCAGTCCGGCTGGATCACGCTCGACGGCGGCTTCGCCGCGCGGCCTTGCGTGGTCGAGGACATTTCCTCGTCCGGCGCAAAGATCACCGTCCAGGACAACAACACGCTGCCGGCCAAGCTGCGGCTGGCGTTTTCGCGGGACGCCCGCACCGGGCGCGCCTGCGAGGTGGTGTGGCGCGAAGGCAAGACCTTCGGCGTCCGGTTCGTGCGCTGAAGCCTGACTACGTCGGTCTTTCGACGGTTCTGCCCGATCGCGTCATGCGCTGGCCTGATCCCGCGACACGCGTTAAGAAGTTCTAATGCGCACGACCTGCTTCGCCGTCATCGCCGTCCTGATTCCTGCCGCCGCGTCCGCGCAGCAGGGCGACCGCTGGAATCTTCGGACGCCGCCCGATGCCGGGAAAACCCTGTCGTCCAAGTCCGCGACCCGGAGCAACGCCTGTGCGTCGTATGGACCGGGCTTCGTCAAGGTCGAGGGCTCCGACACCTGCGTGAAGCTCGGCGGCGCCATTCGCGTCGACGGCGTCGTCTCCGGCGGTCGCTGAGCGGCCCGACGCTCACGACATCGGTGGCGCCACGAAGCGGACGAAGCCCGGCCGCTGCGCGATCTCGCCGAACCAGCGCTCGAGATTGGGCAGTGTCGGCTTCGTCACGCCCTCGACGCCGAGCCAGCGCCGCGCAAAAGTGCCGAGCGCGATGTCGGCGATCGTGAACTGATCGCCCTCGACGAAGCGGCGGCTGGCGAGTTGCGCCTCGACGACCCGCCACACGATGCCTTCCGCATCGGCGTCCTTCTGGATCTGGACCATGTCACGCTTCTCGGGCGGCGTGCGCACCAGCGCCCAGAATACCGGGCGGTCGACCGGCTGCAGCGTCGACAGCGTCCAGTCGAGCCAGCGGTCGACGGCGGCGCGCGCCTTCGGCGCCTGCGGATAGACCGGTGAGCCCTGGCCATGCGCCATGCAGAGATAGCGCATCACCGAATTGGATTCCCACAGCACGTAGTCGCCCTCGACCAGCGTCGGGATGCGCCCGTTCGGATTCATCGCGAGATAGTCGGGCTGGTCGTTCCGGCCGAACTGCATGCCGGCATCGATGCGCTGATAGGGCACGTCGAGCTCGGCGAGGCACCAGAGAACCTTCTGTACATTGACCGAGTTGGCCCGGCCCCAGATCGTCAGTTGCGGCTTGCTGTCCATCACGTTTCTTCCCGCGGTTGCGCTTTGCGCGTTCTTAGAGGAATAGCCGGAGAAAAGCGCGGGATGAATTGTATCGAGAGCAAAAAACAGGCTCCGCCGCAGTGCGGCAGAGCCTCACGCTCATGCATGGCGCATCAAGATACGATCAGCGCCCGAACAACAACCACAGCACGATGATCACCGGAATCGGCACGCCCAACAGCCAAAGCAAAATTCCTTTTCCCATCTCATTGCCTCCTCGCATTCCTCTTGGTGAGGGGGCAACGTCAGCGGTGGCGGCATGTTCCTAACGATCGTTCGGCCTCCGGATGAGGCGCGGAAAGCAGATCGGGACGGATGCGAGGCAGCGTTCACCAGTGGCCAGTGTTCTGCATCGAGGCCCATGGCTCGGCGGGCGCCTTCGGCTCGCCCTTTTGCAGGATCTCGATCGAGTGTAGATCGGGCGACCGCACGAACGCCATGTTGCCGTCGCGCGGCGGACGATTGATGGTGACGCCGAGCTTCATCAGCCTCTCGCAGGTGGCGTAGATGTCGTCGACCTCGTAGGCGAGATGGCCGAAATGGCGGTCCTCGCCGTACTTTTCCTCGTCCCAATTGTAGGTCAGCTCGACCAGCGGTGCGCCGCGGGTCTGCGGCTGCGACTTGAGCAGATGGAGGTCTTCCTCCGCGCAGAGAAACACCAGCGTGAAGCGGCCCTTGTCATTGTCGATGCGGCGCACTTCCTTCAGTCCGAGCGCGTCCTGATAGAACTTCATCGCGACATCGAGATTGCGGACGCGCAGCATGGTGTGGAGATAGCGCATTATTCATCCTCCTGCGGATTCAGATATTGTTTGGCCCCTGGGGCGAGACGGCCAATGAATTAGCAGCAAAACCCGACGCCGGGCAGGGGGCTCGCGCAGGATCGGATGCGATAAAGCCCCGCCCGGCTGCGGCGCCGGAACGGGGCTTGTGGTCGTGCCTTGGAGGCATCCTCTCTATCCCATCGATCGCTCATCACTTCCAATCAAGGACGCGCGAGGTTGGACCTCCTCTAAAACGCAAAACCCCGCGAGCGGGCTCGCGAGGTCTGATGCCGACCGGCCTTGGGGAGATCGTGCCGGCAACCGCTCACATAACGGTGTTCGGACCGAGAGGTTCCTACGCTCGGAAAAAAGAAAGCCCCGCAGGCTGGATGCGGGGCTTTCCCAGCTGACGGACTGGGGATCTCTCAGGGCGTGAGCCGTCAACTGTTCGGCACCAAACTTAAGGTTGAATCTACAAAATGCAACAGCGTCGCGTAGACGAAGTGTGTTTGTCCCACAGCGCTGTGCCGAATGCCGGGCCCTGAAATCCCCAGTGCCGGTATGTCTTCGCACTGCGCAAAAGGTTCACGGCAAAGAAACCTGCGACGGGAGCTCGCGGGTCGGATCGCGCGGTGTCGCGCTCAGACCTTGATATCGAGGATGGTCTCGACGGCGTCGCGGTCGGCCTGGTTCTTGGCCGCGAAGACGTCAAGCACATCCTCGCTGATGATGCGGGGCTGTGCCTTCGCGGTCTGATCGACGACGAGTTGCACTCTGGCTTGCGTCACTTCGGCAGGTACGGGGTAAACCAGCATGGCTCTCTCCCTCCAGCCGTCGAACCTTGTCAGGGGGATCTTAACGATTTGTAAGCTCCCCGGTGCGGCGCATTCGGCGCGAATCCGATCCCGTCGTTCGGCCGCTGGTTTGCCGTGCAGGAGGTGGCGAGTGGGTTATCGGGCACAATCAGCGATGGCGAGGTCGTGCTCGTCGGAACCCGCGGCCGAGCTTCCAGTGGACCATCAAGAAGCCGACGGACGCCTGTGTGCCGGCAGGCTGTGGACGAGTGCGCAGCAAGACGCGCATATTGCTCCGCAAAAAGCGCCGTGGCCGCTGTGAATTTGCTGCGGACAAGCCCGGGATAGTCTGTGGATCGCTGCCGCAGCGTGCGGCCGGAACTCCCGCTCCAACCCTACCAGCCCACCGCTAACCCTACCTGGTTAGGTTAAGAGCAGCGTCCTGTTGTCACTATCTGTGGTTGCGCTAGGGATGGTCGCAGGTGACTGCCATGATGCCATCGTTCCACAACGCGGACCGACCGACCCACCGACGGGTGATGGTGGCGGGCCTGCTGTTCTGTGCGGTCTTCGTTGGGATCAGCTTCTGGCTTCGGCCACAGCCGGACAGCGGCAAGGTGCTGGTGAAGGCGGACCGGCTGGTTCGAACGGCTGGCGAGGCGCGGAAGGCGAACTGAGGCCGCTGCCGACGCTCAGTCCGGCAGCTTCCCGTCCGGGCGCTTGTGATACATGGCGATGCCGACAAATCCGGCAAAGCCCATCACGTTCAGCAGCAATTCCATCCACGCCGGCATCGATGCCAACCTCGCTCACCCCAAGCTAATCCCTATGGTTGTGTTTTTGTTCCCGCGCTAACCGATGGTAGCTTTGCGCAATCGCATGACTGCGGAACCGAAGCGAGTGCGGCGGCCAATAGCCTCGCTGCAACCATCCCATCGCGCCCGCGTTGGTGCACCGAACGACATGAGGAGGTTGCGTATGAAAAAGGTACTGGCAGTGTTGGCGACGGTTGCGACCGTCGGCGCAACGATGGTCAGCGCGCCGGCGCAGGCGCGCGGTATCGGACCCGGACTGGCTTTCGGTCTGGCCGCCGGCGCGCTCGCCGCGGGCGCCGCCGGGGCGGCGTATGGCGCTTATGGTCCGTACTACGGGTCGGGCTACTACCCGGGTTATTATGGTCCGCGTTATGGCTACTACGGTCCCGGACCCTACGCCTATTATCGCGGTCCGTACTATCGGCACTACTATTACCGGCACTATTGGTAACGACGACGACGAGCCCGGAGCGCATCGCTCCGGGCTTTCTCAATCGGGGGTCATGGTGTGATCATGCGCGACCGGGCACCGCATCAAGCGCTCTTGCGCTGAATTCCACTCCAGACATTGCCCAGCGTGCTGTCGTAATATTCCTGGCGATCACGCTCGAATCTCTGCTGCGTCGCTCTGAAGCTGGCAACGCGTGCGACGATCTCCTCGCGCTCGCGCGCGGCGCGGTCTTCCTGATCGGTCATTGCCCATCCTTCTCATCGTGGTCCTGTCCCGCGGCGCATTGACGTCAGCGAATCGGGCGTCAATGCGGAGCCGGCATTGCAGGATTGTGATGATGCTGAGGCGCTGAACCGGTGATGCGGCCTGTCCGCAGCAGGGGATTGTCGCTCAAGATGCCCCGGTCTCACTCGACCGCGCATGACGGTTGAGCTCGCAATCGCTCTGGCCGTGCTATAATCGCAACGACCAACCGGATGATTTCCAGTGATTGCAAAAGACTCGATTGCAAAGGATTTGCGCAGCGGTGTCGAGCAACTCGGCGAGATGATTGCTGAGGCGTCGTCGATCGTGCCCTTCACCGGCGCGGGCATCTCCACCGAGTGTGGCATTCCCGACTTCCGCTCGCCGGGCGGGCTCTGGACCCGCAACCGACCGATCCCGTTCGACGAGTTCGTTGCCAGCCAGGAGGCGCGCGACGAGTCCTGGCGGCGCCGCTTCGCGATGGAACCGACGTTCGCCGCCGCCAGGCCCGGTCGCGGCCATCGCGCGCTGGCTTCGCTCTACCGGGCAGGCAAGGTTCCTGGCATCATCACGCAGAACATCGACAATTTGCATCAGGCGTCGGGCTTCAAGGCCGATGACGTGATCGAACTGCACGGCAACACCACCTACGCGCGCTGCATCGGCTGCGGCAAGGACTACGACCTATCGTGGGTGAAGCGGGCCTTCGACCAGGCCGGCCGTGCGCCAGACTGCGCAGACTGCGGCGATCCGGTGAAGACCGCGACGATCTCGTTCGGGCAATCGATGCCCGAGGATGCAATGCGCCGCGCGGCGGAACTCACCAGGCATTGCGACTTGTTTCTGGCGATTGGATCGTCGCTCATGGTGTGGCCGGCCGCGGGGTTTCCGATGATGGCGAAGGAGAGCGGCGCGCGGCTCGCGATCATCAACAACGAGCCGACCGATCAAGACGACGTCGCCGATCTCGTCATTCGCCACGACATCGGCGATACGCTTGGTCCTTTCGTAGGCAATTGATGCCCGATTGATTCGCGGCTGTGCAAGCCTGTTCATAGTTCCCGCAAGAATCGATTTTTAGCTATGCCCGGCAAGCGGGAGTGTTATCTTTTGGTTGAGAGATTCGCGCAGCGTCAAAATGAGCGACCACGGAGTTGGTCATGGAGAGCAGCGTGCAGAGGGTGCGCCGCAACGACGGCGATTTGCATTTGATGTGTGGGGTCCGGGGTCATGGGGTCGGACGGATTTGAGTCCAAGAAGCTCGGCGGACCGCCGATCGGCGGAGTTGGGCAAGGTAGAATTGCACAAAGCGAATACGGCGGCAGTGCGTCGCGCGATGCGGCGATGGATGCCTTCTCTGGCCTCGGTGACGCCGCAGCCAACCTCGTTGAAGTCTCCGGCGTCATCAAATGGTTTGACGCCTCGAAGGGATACGGCTTCATCGTCCCCGACAATGGCTGGCCGGACATCCTGCTGCACGTGACGGTGCTGCGGAGGGACGGCTTTCAGACCGCCTATGAGGGCGCACGCCTCGTCGTCGAATGTGTTCAGCGTGCCAAGGGCTATCAGGCCTTCCGCATCGTCTCGATGGACGAGTCGACGGCGATCCATCCGGCACAGATGCTGCCGCCGCGCACCCATGTCACGGTGACCGCGACCAGTGGGCTGGAGCGCGCGCAGGTCAAGTGGTTCAACCGGCTGCGCGGCTTCGGCTTCGTGACCTGCGGGGAGGGTACCCCCGACATCTTCGTGCATATGGAGACGCTGCGGCGCTTCGGCATGACCGAGCTGCGCCCTGGCCAATATGTGCTGGTGCGGTTCGGGCCGGGCTCCAAGGGCATGATGGCCGCCGAGATCCACCCCGAGACCGGTCCGTCGGCACTGTCATCGCACTGAGCATGATCCGGAAAGGTGCGAAGCGGTTATCCCTCGCGACAAGTGCGGAATGCGTTTGCGCGGAGATCATGCTCAAACGAGACCTCCGGTCGCTCGCCCTGACGGAAACGTGAGCCAACGGCGAGCCCTCTGGCCTCTGGCATTTGCCGCAATCATCGGGTTAGGGTCCGCCCGGAAAATCTTCTCCGGTGTGAGTATTTGTCGATGTATTTCGATCGTGTTGTTGGCCGGCTGCGTCCGTGGCTGGTGGCCTCCCTCGTCATCATTGCCGGTACGCTGCTGGGCCCCGCGGCACAGGCCGCCAGCGTGCAGCCGCTCGAGATCGTCACCAAATCGGGCGTGCACGTGTTCTCGGTCGAAATGGCGACCACGGAGGAGGAGAAGGAGACCGGCCTGATGTACCGGAAGGAGCTCGCGGACGGCAAAGGCATGCTGTTCGACTTCTCGCCGGAGCAGGAAGTGTCGATGTGGATGAAGAACACCTACATCTCGCTCGACATGATCTTCATCCGCGCCGACGGGCGCATCCTGCGCATCGCGGAAAACACCGAGCCGATGTCGACCAGGATCATTCCGTCGCGGGGACTGGCCAAGGGCGTCCTCGAGGTGATCGCCGGGACCGCGCAGAAATACGGCATCCAGCCCGGCGACCGGGTCGCCCACCCGCTGTTCGGCAGCCGTTAGTGCCGATTTCGCCTCGGGAAGCCCCGCTCCGGCGCCTTGCTGGCGCTGGCTGAAGCGTGTATCCACGGGGCCTCTCGGAAATGTCGGGGTATAGCGCAGCCTGGTAGCGCGGCAGTTTTGGGTACTGCAGGTCGTTGGTTCGAATCCAGCTGCCCCGACCATCCCATCGCACGGTTTCAGACCTTGCCGTCGCACCTGCGCCGGTGGCGCGCGACTGCGCGCATCGTGCCTCCGCCGGGGACTCGTCGCGATCCAGAATGTCTCGCCAGACGCAACAACGCCGCCTGGACGGAGTATGTTCGTCCAGACGGCGCCGCCGAAATACTGGGCCCTGAAATCCCCAGTGACCATGAGTCGTCCTGACCGGGAATAGGTTCAACGCTGCGCCGGGCCGGAGCGGCTGCGCTCCGCAAATCTGTCCGATGAAAAAGGCCGTCCGCGTTGCGGAATTCGCGGGCGTGCGGGAACTTGTTCCGTTCAGGTTGCCTGCTAGTGTCCCGGCGCCAAATAGCGGCGGGGACATAATGCGTGTTGGATCCGCGGGACGGCACGTGAGCACCGCCGAACGGATGCAGGCGTCATTTGCCGCGACTTCGGCTCCACGTGACTGCCGCTCGGTTCGCGCCGATCGGATAGGATCGGGACTGTTCAGACAGGGTTAGCGAAAGCACGATGAGCGCGGCAAAGAAGACATACCAGAATGCCATCAATGCGATGAATGGCGGGAGGCCGCTCGAGGCGATCGCGCTGTTCGACAAGGCCCTGGCGCTCAAGCCCGATCTGGCCGAGGCATGGCTCGGTCGTGGCAATGCATTCGCGGCGATGGGGCGGCATGACGAAGCGCTCGCCGCCTTCGACAAGGCGATCGCCTTGAAGCCGGACCTGGCCGGACCTTGGCTCGGTCATCTGCTGACCAACCTCGGGCGCTTCGACAAGGCCCTTGCCGCCTATGACAAGGCGTTGGTCGTGAAGCCTGATCTGGCCGAGGCCTGGCTTGGCCGCTGCCATTCGTATGCGAAGCTCGGGCGTTACACCGAGGCGCTCGCCGCCTACGACAAGTCCGTCGCGCTCGAGCCTCGCGCGGCCGCACCGTGGCTCGGTCACCTCCTGGGTAGTGTGGGGCGGTTCGACGAGGCCCTTGCCGCTTACGACAGGACGCTCGCGGTCAAGCCCGATCTGATCGAGGCGTGGCTCGGTCGTGGCGACGTGCTGTTCAGGCTGGCGCGGCTCGACGACGCGCTGGTGGCTTTCGACAAGGTGCTGGCGCTCAAGCCCGACCTGCCGGAGGCATGGCTCGGCCGCGGCAATCTGCTCACCGAACTCAAGCGATACGACGAGGCCGGCGCCGCATACGACAAGGCGCTGGCGCTGAAGTCCAGCCTGGCCGAGGCGTGGCTCGGTCGCGGCAATCTGCTCGTCAAGCTCGAGCGCCACGAGGAGGCGCTTGCACCCTACGACAAGGCTGTGGCGCTGAAGCCCGATCTGGTGCAGGCGTGGCTCAGCCTCGGCAACGCATTCGTGGAACTGGAGCGTCATGATCAGGCGCTCGCCGCGTGCGAGCGCGCGTTGAAGCTCAAGCCAGATCTGGCCGATGCATGGCTCGGTCGCGGCCTCTCGCTGCTCAAGCTGGAGCGCTTCGACGAGGCGCTTGCGACTTACGACAAGGCGCGCGCGCTCAACCCCGATCTGGCCGGGGCGTGGCTTGGTCTTGGCAATGCGCTGCTCAAACTGCGACGCACCGACGACGCCCTTGCCGCGCAGGACAGGGCGCTTGCCCTCAAGCCCGACCTGGTCGAGGCATGGTGCGGTCGCGCCAACGTGTTCATGGAAACAGGGCGTCATGACCGAGCGCTCGAGGCCTACGACAAGGCGTTGGCGCTCAAGCCCGATCTGGTGGGTCTCGAAGGAGTCCGTTTGCAATTGAAAACGCATCTTTGCGATTGGGACAGTTTTGAAGCCGACTTCGCTCGGGTGATCGACTCGGCCCGGAACAACAAGTCGCATACCGATCCCTTCACGTTCGTCGGCGTCACCTCGTCGAGCAAAGACCAGTATGATTACGTGCGGCGTTGGGTCGGCAAATGGCATCCGCCGGCCAAGAACCCGCTCTGGAATGGAGACATCTACAACCACGACAACATCCGCATTGCCTACGTGTCGTCAGATTTTCAGGACCATCCCGTAGCGCAATTGACGGCCGGGATGTTCGAACATCACGACCGGTCGAGGTTTGACACGACGGCAATATCGATCGGTCCCGCCAATGAGTCTGCGATGCGCCGGCGGCTGGAAGGCGCCTTCGGAGCATTCCTCGACTGCTCGCGGCTCAGCGACGTCGAGGTTGCGCAGATGATCCGGGCCGCGGAGATCGACATCCTGGTCGACCTGAACGGCTTCACCAGGAACAGCCGCACCAACATCTTCGCGCAGCGGCCGGCACCGATCCAGGTCGGCTATCTCGGTTATCCCGGCACGAGTGGCGCTGATTTCATCGACTACATCATCGCCGATCGAACCATCATCCCGGCTTCGCAGCAGGGCAATTTCTCGGAAAAGATTGCGTATCTTCCGCACAGCTATCAGGCGAACGATGCAACGCGCGCCATATCGGAGACGGTGTTCACCCGGGCTGAATGCGGGCTTCCCGAGCACGGTGTCGTGTTCTGCTGCTTCAACAACCTCTACAAGATCACGCCGGCCGTGTTCGATCGCTGGATGCGGATCCTGGCCGCAGTGCCCGGCAGCGTGCTTTGGCTCCGTGAGGACAGCACCACCGCCGCAGCCAATCTGAAGATGCAGGCGGCGTTGCGCGGCGTCGATGCCGAACGGCTGGTCTTCGCCAGGCGCATGTCTTCGCTGGCGGATCATCTGGCCCGGCATCGCGGCGCGGACCTTTTTCTGGATACGTTGCCTTTCAATGCTCACACGACGGCGAGCGACGCACTCTGGGCAGGCTTGCCGGTGCTGACCCAGATTGGCGACACCCTCGCGGGCAGAGTGGCCGCAAGCCTGCTCACTGCGGTCGGCTTGCCGGAATTGATTGCCCGTGATGCCAGCGAATATGAGCAACGGGCGATCGGCATCGCGCGAGATCCGGAAGCGCTCAAGGCGCTCAAGGAGAAGCTCGCGCAGAATCGTCTGACCAAGCCGCTGTTCGATACCAAGCGTTTCACCAGGCAGATCGAGGCGGCTTACGTCGCAATGCACGAGCGGTACCAGGCCGGCCTCGCGCCGGACATGATCATTGTTGCCGAGTAGGCGCCGACGATCGCGCCGGCCGGCTTGCCAGATGTGTGTACACTATCGGCAGGGGATGCCGGGTGATGGGCTACGATCGGTATCGTCATCCGAACCGACGAGAACAATCAGAGAGAGGACCGGCCATGGCACGCAGACTGATCGATATCTCCGTTCCCCTGCAGAATGACGTTCCGGCCGACCCGCCCGGCAACCACCCGACCATTCAGTATATCGATCATCAGCAGGGGCTGCCGCGCATGTTGCAGTTCTTCGACGGATTGAAGGCTGCGGATCTGCCGGACGGGCAGGGCTGGGCCGTCGAACAGGTCTCGCTCTCCACCCACAACGGCACGCATCTCGATGCGCCCTGGCATTTCCATCCGACCATGAACCGCGGCGAGCGGTCATGGACCATCGACGAGGTGCCGCTGGAATGGTGCTTCCAGCCCGGCGTGAAGCTGGACTTCCGCCATCTGCCCGACGGCTACGTCGCGACAGCCGGCGATGTCGAGGCCGAGCTGAAGCGCATTGGGCATACATTGTCGCCGCTCGAGATCGTCGTCGTCAACACCAGCGCCGGCGCGAAGTATGGCCAGCCCGACTACGTCAATTCCGGTTGCGGCATGGGCTATGAGGCCACGATGTATCTGCTCGAGCGCGGCGTGCGGCTGACCGGCATCGACGGCTGGAGCTGGGACGCGCCGTTCGTCTTCACCGCCAAGAAATATGCCGAGACAAAAGACGCCAGCCTGATCTGGGAAGGCCACAAGGCGGGTCGCCATATCGGCTACTGCCACATCGAGAAGCTGCACAATCTCGAGCAACTGCCGTCAAGCGGGTTCATGGTGTCGTGCTTTCCGGTGAAGATCGAGCGCGCGTCGGCGGGGTGGACGAGGGCGGTCGCAATCCTCGACGGCTAGAAATCTCGCTTGGTGTCTCGTCGGTGGGCTGGGCTCTTGGCCAAGGCTCGGGAACCCGTGCACAGGCTGATCATTCCAGATGATTGTTGCAACATGGCTACAGCCTGAGGCAGACGAATCTGCTCTTATACACGTACTAGATGCATTGGCTGATCGGGCCGATGGCTCGCCTTCGCATCCCGATTTCTGACGCGTTCTCTCCCTGACTAGAGCCCCGGCCCCTTCCGGGGCTCTTTCTTGCGTGCCGCAGTCAGGCGAGGCCGCAAAAGAAAATCAGGTGCGCCGGGACCGACGCACCTGATCGTTGTCTTCACTGTCGCTTGTGTGTCCGGACGGTTGTTACCAGCGGCAAACGCGAACACCGCGCGGGGTCCACCAGCAACGGGGACCGACATATCCGCCGTAGCCGTAGCCGCGGCCATAGCCCCAACCACGGCCACGACCCCAACCGCCGCCACGACCCCAGCCGCCGCGATAGCCATAGCCGCGTCCGCGCCATTGCGCTTGCGCCGACGACGTGGTCGCGCCGACCAGGATGGCCGAGGTGCTTGCGACATAGACGAACAACAAAGCGACCGCTGCGAGGCAACGAGTCAGGATATTGTAGCGTTTAGTCATTCCAGAGATCTCCAGTCACTTCCAAACATCTGAACCAATGCTGGCTATCGTGCTTTGACGCGCAACACCGACGATCGGTTCGAGCATGCGAGTACAATATTTTCACTAAGGTTCTTGCGAGCTTTTGCGACTCTATTGAGGCCAAAAAGTAAGGTCAAGTTGTGGTCATGCATGCATGAAATGAGGTGGTTGCTGCGTTCATCTTGCCGTTCATCCGAGGTTCATTCTGTTCATCGTGTGTTGCATCGATTTGACTTGTGCGTCGCGGATGCAGAGATGCCAGACCTGCTGAAATGCTGTCGAGAACTTGAAGTCGACACGATCATGTTCTCTGAGCATTCCGAGAATCCTTCCTGAAGAGTGCCTATGCCGAAACAACACATCTACGTCCTTGGTCTCAACGTCTACGACCATGACGTCAGCGCCTGCCTGCTGCGCGACGGCGCGATCGCCTACGCGATCTCCAAGGAGCGCATCACCCGCGAGAAGCACGCCTCGGGCTTCTACAAGGAGGTCGTCGACTACTGCCTGTCCGCCGAGGGCATTACGCTCGACGACGTCGATCTCGTGGTGCGCAACAGCTACATCCTGCCGGTGCCCGAGATGGAGGAACGGATGCTCCATCAGGACATGCCGGGCTTCCTGCCGATCGCCGAGCGCAACGAGGCAATCAAGCACCCGTTGTTTCGTTCCAAATCCGACAAGGTGGTGTCGATCTCGCATCACCTCGCGCATGCCTACAGCGCGTTCGCGGTGTCACCGTTCAAGGACGGCGTCGTGATGATCGTCGACGGTGTCGGCAACTATCAGGCTGACGCAATGGAGTCCCATCCGCAGGACGGGGCCTCGCCGCTGGCCCGCGAATCCGAGAGCTACTACAGGTTCGAGGACACCAGGCTCGAATGCCTGAAGAAGGTCTACATGGAGCCGGCGCGCGGGCTGTTGTCGGACGAGTTCTACAACATGCCGGGGCTGGGGGCGCTCTACAGCCGGGTTTCGACCTATGTGTTCGGCGACTGGAACAAGTGCGGCGAGCTGATGGGGCTCGCACCCTATGGCCGCCATGGGCAGGTCGGCAGTCTGCTCGAGATGAAAGACGGCGAGCTGCACGTACCGTTCTGGGGCAGCGACAACCAGCAGCCTTTCGTGCTCGACGGCGGCAGCTGGGACAAGAGCCCGACCATGCAGCATTGGCAGGATATCGCCTGGCGGGTGCAGGACGACACCGAGAATGTGCTGCTGGCGCGCGCGCGCTGGCTGCGCGAGACCACCGGTGCGAAGAACCTGTGCGTCGCCGGCGGTGTCGCGCTGAACTGCGTGGCCAACGGGCGCATCGCGCGCGAGGCCGGTTTCGAGAACGTCTGGATCCAGCCCGCCGCCGGCGACGACGGCATCGCGATCGGCTGCGCCTATTACGGCTGGCTCGAGGTGCTGAAGCAGCGCCGCTCGTTCGTGATGGAGCACGCCTATGTCGGCCGGCGCTACAGCGATGCCGAGGTCGCGGCCGCGCTGCAAAATTTTCTGGTGCGCATCCAGGTCGACGCCAGGCGCAGCGACGACATCTGCCGGGACACGGCAAGACTGCTCGCCGACCAGCGGGTGATCGGCTGGTTCCAGGGGCCGTCGGAGTTCGGTCCGCGCGCGCTCGGCAACCGCAGCCTGATCGCCGATCCGCGCAAGGCCGAGATGAAGGATATCCTCAACAGCCGGGTCAAGCATCGCCAGGCGTTCCGGCCGTTCGCGCCGATCGTATTGGCGGAGCGCATGCGGGACATCTTCGAGGGCGAGGAGGACTCGCCCTACATGCTGATCGCCAAGCCGGTCCGGCCGGAATGGCGCGACAAGATCCCGGCGATCGTGCATGTTGACGGCTCGGCGCGGGTGCAGAGCGTGCGGGAGGAAACCAACCCGATGCTCTATCGCCTGCTCAAGGCGTTCGATGCGCTGACCGGCGTGCCGGTGCTGATCAACACCTCGTTCAACGTCAAGGGCGAGCCGATCATCGAGACGCCGCAGGACGCGGTGAGCTGCTTCCTGACCACCGGGATCGACCACCTCGTGCTGCACGACACGCTGGTATCGAAGACCGCCATGCACAAGGTCGTCACACCTGTGATGACCACGTTCGGCGACGTCGCCACCATCGTGTCCTCGACGACGCAGGACGGCAGTCGCGGCGGCGGCTGATCAGGCCTGGCGTCGCGCTAGCCGGAGGCGGGCGCTGCCATGCCGCGTCCCAGCGCGAATTGACCGACCGGTCCCTCGACGTGAAAGTCGAGTCCGGTCATCTTGGCGAACAAATCGATATTGGTGGTGCCGATCGCGCAGCCGCCGAGACCGAGATCCGTCGCCATCATGTACAGCGTCTGGGTCAGGACGCCGACATCCTTCAGGATCAGCGCATAGGCGATCGCGCTGTACTTCCAGGAGATACGGCCGAAGCGCGCGGCGATCGTGATCAGGATCTGCGGAGGCGCGGACGCATCCATGGCAAATTCGGCGCTTTGCAACACGGCCTCGATGTGTTGCGGATGGGCGTCGATCGCTGCCAGCACGTGCGCAGCGGCGTCGTAGTGATAGAAGCCCCGCGCCAGGCCATCGCAGCTCGCAACGGTCAGATAGAGTTCAAGCTCATATGCGCTGCCCGCCCCGGGATAGGGTCTGCCGGTGTATTCGATGTCGGGACCATCGTCGGCGAACTCGAGCTTGCTGCTCCATTTCGAGCGGACGCCCGCAACGCTGCGCAGCAACCTGGACAGCTCCACGAGCGTGATCGGCTTCCGTTCATCGAAGTCGCGCGTGGAATGCCTTGCGTGCAGCAGCTCTTCGAACGGCGAGGGGGACCCGTCGACTTCGGGCAGCTTGACGATCCGTCCGGGCCAGGCGGGCCGCACCGCCGGCAATGGCGCGATCAGGCCGGTGTGCGGGTAGAGGCCGCCCAGCGGATTGGCCTGGCGGCCTTCCGTGCTGCGCGCATGAAACAGCAGGTCGTGAAAATCCCACAGCACAAGATCGTCGTCGCCTTCGGCCCGCCGGAGAGCATCGCGCTTTGCCGGGTCGACGCTGACGAGGATTTCGCAATCCAGCAGCAGCGCGAGGATTGCCGGGCCCGGATAGTCCTGCCGACGCCGGATTTGGCTGATCGTCTGTGGAACGGCGAGGATCGCGAGCAGGGTTGCGATCCGGGGATCGCAGATTTTGAACAGCGCCCCGGCGCGCGGCGATTCCAGCACCATCTCCGTGCCGCGCCGCCGCAGATAGGCGAAGCGCGACAATACGATTGTCGTCGCATCCGAGAGTGTCGGCATCCGCGGCCAATAGCCGGGAAGCTGCGGTTCGATCACCACCAGGTCCTCGGTCGCGCGCGCGCCCGGCAGGCGGTACTCCAGCAGGCCGCGCAGCGCCAATTGTCGGATCAGGCGCTCGATGTCGCGCGCCGTGGCATCGCCCTCGGGCGCAGCCGACGGCAGAGGCAAGCCGTCCCGCAGGCCGCGCGCGCGCTCCGCGACCGCGGTGCTGAATGTTCCGAGCGGCTCCGAATAGCCATCGACATGCGCCGCGATGCGGCCGTCGGTCTGGGTGTCCAGCGCGACGCGCGCATTCAGCCGAGCCAGCAGCGTCGGCGGCGCTGCGCTTGGCGATCCCGCCTGCTTCGGGGTGGTCTTGGATGTGCGTTTGGGCGTGCGCACGCCGGCATCACCTCAGGTATGCGGAAGGAACGGCGTCAGCTCGCTTTCCAGGGAAGGCCGATCGCGCAGTCCGAGCCTGACCGGGACATCATAGAGCCGCCCGGGTCCGAAGCGGCGATAGAAATGGCGCATGCCGGGCACGATCACCCGGACCACGGCAACCTCGACGTCCGGCCGGGTCTGGTCGAGAACGAGGAAATCCATCCCGGCGCGCGCGGCGATGTCGACGCAGGCGTCCACCTGCGCACGGGTGTTGTCGAGCGGTACGCGCGAAGCGGTCGCTGGGGGGAGAACCGGATTCGAGCTCGGCAGCAGGAACGGATAGTCCGCGATCCGCAGCGGATTGATGCCGTCGAGGCTCGGTTTCTCGCCGCTGCCGCCACCCATCAGCCCGATGGAGAGGAACTGGTTCAGCTCCGTCAACGACCGCAGCAAAGCGATGCGCGGATCGAAGTGCGAGCCGGACCCGAACTCGATGTTTTCCTGGCCGTTCTGCATCCAGTGCACGATAGCGACATAGGTCGGGATGCCGAGATCGCTGGTGATGTCGAGCACCCATAGCTTGCGGCCGGATTCCTCGAGTTGCGCCTTGAGATCGCGGACATAGGAATCTTCGAAGCTGTTGAGATCGATCTCCGCCCGCTGCGATCGGTTGTACCACCAGATCGCGTAGGCATCGCGCTCCATCAGTTCGAGGAAGCCCTGGACGATCGCTTCCTCGCGGGTATTGCCGGCAGCGCAGCCGTTGGAATCGGCGGCGAAGGCAGCCGGCCCGTCATAGAAGAAATACAGCAGGCTGGTCGGAACGTGCCGGAAGCGCTGGTCGCGCAGCGACCAGACCGGCGACCACTCGATCCGCTCGGACGGATCGAACGGATCGGGCGCCGGCTGGGTGTGATGGGAATCGTCATGGTTGTGAACCGCTCGGGTCCGATACTGCTCCTCGCTGAACAGCAGAATGTCATTGGGACGGATGGCATCGCCCGGCGCGAAGTCGGTGAAGCGCTTTTTTGTCCGGATCTCGTCGCCCTGAAAAATTCCCGAGTAGCGTTCGATCGCTTCCATCAGCGCGCTGGCTTCGCCTTGCTCGGCGGTGCTGCCCTTGCCGAAACTGCCGCCGCTGAGCCCGGATCGGAGTTGGTCGAGAGTCTGCGCCGGCGCGGAGAAATTGTGCTGGGCGTAAAAACTGGTGTTCATCGGCAGATCGACTTCGATCCGCTCCAGCCGTGTCACGACGCCGGTGAGCGGGCTGACATGCTTCTTGAACCGCGCCAACGTGGTGCGCGACGACACCGTGCGATAGCCGCCGCTGGTCATGACCAGCGTGGCGCCCGGGCCCAGTTCGATCGGCTGCGGCGCTCGTCGCGGATTTTGCAGTTTCTTGTTGCCGCAAGTCGGGCATTGCGGGCGGGCAGCCACATAGTGCCTGGCGATGGTCGAACCGAGCAGGTCCAGGCTCATGATGTGATTGCGCAGATCGGTGCGGAAGCCGCTGCCAATCGCCTTGGCGATCTCGACCGCCGCAAACTGAACGGCGCTTTGTCCGATCGTGTGCTGCGCGAGGGCAGAGACCGCAACCGGGCGTGCCCCGTTGCGATCGAGGAAACCCTTGATCTCGCGGTTGCGGATCATCCGATCGAACAGGCAGGTCCAGCACGCACTCTCGCCCGGATTGAAGACCGGACCGACCAGCGGAAACACGCCGGAGGGCTGCACCAGCAGCCAGGGAGACTTGCCGGACACGCGCTCCAGATTGCGCTCCGCCAGCCGCCGATCGAGATAATCGTTGACCAGGGTGACCGTGAGATCGGGCGATGCCTTGACGACGCGGACACCGAGGTCCCGCAACGCCTCGCTCAATTCAGCCGCGCCCTTGACGTCGATCGCCTCGACCCGCACGCGGCAGTCTTGCAGGTTTTGCCGAGCGACCGGGCCGGGCAGGCCGAGGCTCGCCCAAAGCCCGTCCACGGCGTTGTGGGGAGTTGGCGATGCCAAGATCACATAGCGCCGATCGAGCAGGCGCTTGATCGCTTCATCGATCTTGTCCGGTGGAAATTTTCGTCCGAGTTCGTCGAGGAGACTGACGCGGGATTTTCCCTTGGTGCCGATCGCCGCCGCCAGCGCGCAATAGAGTTCGCCGTGAAGAAAGAATTTGCGGTCTTCGGAATACAGACAGACGATGTCCGGAGGCAGCACATAGGCCGTGAAATTCGGTGCGAATTGCAGCGTCTCTTTGTCGGCCTGCGCAATGGATTTTCTGGGCAAGGAATCGTTCCTATGCAGCGTGCTGGCTGGTCTCTCGGGGCGGGAGGAGGCCGGAGGCCTCAGCATTCCGGTGTTGCCGCGCGAGCCGTGCCGCGCAATGGCACAAGGGCAACATCGGCAGAGGCAACATGAAATGGCCGGGTCGACCTGCGTCGAACCCGGCCATGACGATTGATGTTTGGCAACGCAATGCGATCCGGCTCAGCAGAGGCGGCAGGCGCCCCACGAAATGCAGCAGCCACCACCGCAGCCACCACAGCCGCCGCATCGGCAACCGCGACATCCGCGGCAGCCGCGACAACCGCGGCAGCCTCCGCATCCACGCCACGCGACCTGAACGCCGGCTCCGGCGTCTTCCTTGTCGAACAGGTGGAAGGTCGCGAGGCTGACGTCAGCGATTTCTTCCTCGCCGAGCGTGATGGCATGGGTCGGAGTGTAGTTCGTAGTCTTTGGCGCGTCGGTCGCGGGCACTGCCGAAGCGGACGCACTACCCACCAGTGAGAGAGTCAATCCGGCAGCACCCAACGCGGGCACCGCGGCCTTGGTTACGCGCTTCCGCGTCGGGGCTTGCTTCACCCGTGGCATAGTCGCATCCTCCATTCCTGACGAAACTGGTTCTCAAATCCACCCCACGCATTTGTACGCTCGACGATCTGACCATGCAAGACGCGCGGCGCATTCGCACAACGCTTCAACGCGCATTCCGTTGCAATTTCATCTTGATGAACGTGATCCGACGCCGTTGCCGTCACACGGCCCACATCGTTAACGACAGTTTGCGGACCGCGAGACGATCCATGCTGCGCTGCGATTACTCTGAAGCCGGGCCGAGGGGGCACCAGAGGAATCACCATGGCGGATGATGCGGCGAGTTTTGTCTGGTACGAGCTGCTGACCACTGACGCGGCGGGTGCGAGCACCTTCTACGGCAGCGTCCTCGGCTGGCGCACCAGAGACGTTTCGACTGCCGAGCTTTCTTACAATTTGTTCATCTCTGGCGATGTCCCGCGAAGCGGATTGATGGAGCTGCCTGAAGAGGGCAGGCGGCAGGGTGCGATGCCGCGATGGGTCGGCTATGTCGGTGTCGGCGATATCGACGCGACTGCCACCCGGATTCGAGAACTTGGTGGTGCCGTCTACGTCCCGCCGACCAGCACCAACATTGGCCGCATCGCGATCGTCGCTGACCCGCAGCGCGCAACCTTTGGACTGGTGAGCGATTTGAAGATTGCCGCGCCTGTCGTGGCCGATCTCGACGCGCCTTCGCGCGTGGGCTGGCACGAACTGCTGGCTGCCGACTGGCGCAAGGCGTTCGCCTTCTACGTAGACGTTTTCGGCTGGCAGCAGGCTGAAGCCGAGGTCGCTTCCGCCGAGCCTTATCAGTTGTTCGCAGCCGGCGGACGGATGGCCGGCGGCATCTTCAACAAGCGTCCGCTCGAACCGATTCCGTTCTGGCTCTATTATTTCAACGTCGACGACATCGACGCGGCAATGGCGCG
Source organism: Bradyrhizobium sp. UBA2491 (assembly GCF_002341725.1). Lineage (NCBI taxonomy): Bacteria > Pseudomonadati > Pseudomonadota > Alphaproteobacteria > Hyphomicrobiales > Nitrobacteraceae > Bradyrhizobium > Bradyrhizobium sp. UBA2491. Next base: position 36,461 of record NZ_DDOP01000080.1, on the reverse strand, counting down.
CGTGAACAGCGGTGGCGGGCGGGTCTATGAAGGGCCGCTGGAGCTGCCTGACGGCAGCTGGATCGTCCGTTGCCTCGACCCGCAGGGCGCTACCTTCGCCCTTCAGGGCGCGCGCAGCGAGGACGGCATCGCGAAAGCCGGCCCTGCAGAATATCGCTGGACCACCAGTTGGGACGGTATCTCGTCAAAAGGCCGGTGGCGGAGCGACCCGCCGACCGGCAAGCGTCGAACGCCTCGGAAGTGACGAACAGCGTCACCCGGCCTTGGCGGCCGGCGCCGCGGGCTTCGGTGCCGGCGGCTTGACCGGCTTATCCTGCCGCTTCGACCACGAGATGTAATAGGCCACGATCGTCATGATCGCGATGCCGGAGATGCTGACGAAGATCTGTGCGAACAGCGAGCCCGAGCTCATCGACAGTTCGAAATGTCCGACAAAGGACAGAAACACGCCGACGCAAAACACCGCGAGCGATTGCTGGCCGCAGACGATCAGGGGATCGAATACCTTCCACTCCAGTGCCGACCAATCCTTCGGGATGAAGCGGATCACCAGCACCGTGATCACCACGAAGTGCAGGAAGCGGTAGGGCGCAAGGTTGGTCTTGTCGTTCGGATTGAACATCGAATAGAGCCAGTCCGGGAACTGGGCGCCAAACTCCGGAAAGCGTCCGGCCATGGTCATGACCAGCGCGAAGATCAGATACGCGATGCAGAACCACAGCGTGTAGCGCGAATTGATGATGTGCATGTTCTTGCGCGCACCGCCCATCGCGCACCACGAGCCGAACACGAACAGCACCTGCCAGGCGAACGGATTGAAGTACCAGGTCCCGGCCGGATAGGCCGGCAGATTCCAGCCCATCTGCCGCGACACCAGCCACAGCGCGATCGAGGCTGCCATGGTCCAGTTCGGCTGCCGCAGCATGAACCACAGCACCGGCGGAAACAGGCCCATCAGCACGATGTAGAGCGGCAGCACGTCGAGATTGACCGGTTTGAATTTCAGGAACAGGCCCTGGCGCAGCGTCTCGGTGGCGTTGTCGACGAGGCCGGCGACATTGAACTCGTTGATCATCTCGGAGTCGCCGAAGCGCAGCGCGAGATAGCTGATCGCGGCGATGTAGATCACGAACAGGATGATGTGCGCGACATAGAGCTGCCAGACCCGCTTGGTCAGCCGGGTCGCGCCGACGATGAAGCCGCGCTCCAGCATCATGCGGGCATAGACAAAGGATGCGGTGTAGCCGGAGATGAAGACGAACAGGTCAGCGGCGTCGCTGAAGCCGTAATTCCGCGTCGTGATCCAGTTCACGATATTGTCGGGGATGTGATCGAGATAGATCGCCCAGTTCGCGATCCCGCGGAACAGGTCGAGCCGCAGGTCACGTCCTTTTTCGGGCAGGCTAGCGTGGATTTCCATGGGGCGCGCCGCTTCTTCTTCGAGGTGATGCTGTCGAGAAGACCATGCTGTAACAATCTGGCCCGGGTCCAAGGCTCTCCCCCAAGGCACTCCAAAGGGAAGCCCCGAGGCCAGATTGTCACAGCGCGGTAGAATGACTATACCGGTCTGGCGAAGGCTACCTCCGGGGTCGAGGAATCACCGATCAGATCGTTGATCGGTGTCTCTATACTATCCCGGCGGGTTCCTTCAAATCGCTTCCATGTCCTATATCCTACGGGGCCCGACCATCCATGACCGCACGCATTTTTAAGCCCGCCAAAAACGCGATGCAATCGGGACGAGCCAAGACCAAGGCGTGGCAACTGGATTACGAGCCGGAGCAGCCGCGCACGGTGGAGCCCCTGATGGGCTGGACCTCGTCGTCCGACATGAAGCAGCAGCTCACCCTGCATTTCGACACCAAGGAAGAGGCGGTCGCCTATTGCGAGCGCAAGGGCATCGCCTACCAGGTCATCGAGCCGAAGGATTCGGCGCACCGCCAGATCGCCTATGCCGACAATTTCGCATTCCGCCGCTGGGAGCCGTGGACCCACTAAGGGCTTACGGTCAGCTCGCCGGGCTTGGCGCGGCGAGGGCACCCGGGATCGGCAGCGGCGCATCCTTGGAGACGCCGAGTACCGGAAAGCTCCTGATCTTGCGCACATTGGGCAGCCCGGCGAATTGCAGCAACTGCCGGCGCATGTCGTCGACGCTGGGCGCGACGCAGCGGAGCATGAAATCGGCGTCGCCCGAGATCCGCCAGCATTGCAGGAAGCGCGGCACCGCCGCCACCGCAGCTTCGAACGCCTCGATCGCGACCAGATTCTGACTGTCGAGCTGGATCAGCACGAAGGTCGTCACCTCATAGCCGAGCAGCCGTTCGTCGAGCGTGGCGCGGATCGCCTGGACCACGCCGCGGCTACGCAGCGCGCGGACCCGGCGCAGGCAGGGCGGGGCGGTGATGCCGACCCGCTCGGCGAGTTCGTTGATCCTGATCCGGCCGTCGCGCTGCAATTCGGTGAGGATCCGCAGGTCGATGTCATCGAGCTGTGGGCGTTCTGTCACAGTCACGAACCGGCCACCGCGGTCCGTGGGCGCTCGCCGTCGCTGCGGAGCTCGCCGATTACGGCCCGCGGTGCGACGCCTGAAAGCACCAGCTTCTCGTGCGCCGCGATGATGGCGTCGCGGGTCAGCCGGCCACCGGGCCGGTACCAGGTGCACAGCCCGGTCAACAGCGCGATGATCGCAAAGGTCGCGACTTGGATGTCGACGACTTCGAACACGCCGTCCGCCAGCCCATCGGCAAGGATTTGCGCCAGCCGCTGCTCATAGGCGCCGCGCAGCGCCACCACGGCGTCGTAGTTCTTGGCATCGAGGCTGCGCAGTTCGGAATTGGCGATGAACACTTCGCGCTTGCGGGTCATGTGATAGGTGACGTGGAACGCGACGAAGGCCCGTAATCGCTCGACCGGATCGGCCTTGCCGGCGAGCGCAAGGTCCAACTCGCGCAGCAAATCGTTGATATGGTCCTGCACCAGATCGAACAGCAGGTCCTGCTTGGTTGAGATATGGTTGTAGAGTGAGCCTGCCTGGATGCCGACTTCGGCGGCGAGCTGGCGCAGGCTCATCGCCTCGTAGCCGTGCTCGAAGATCAGGCGCACACCGGCCTTGCGGATCGCCTCCAGCGTCGTGGGGCCATGTGAGCCGATCGTGCGTGCCATCGGGGCCTCGGAGGGGTGTTGGCTTGCCAGGAGAGCTAGGAAACAAGCGAACGACCGTATCTATATCGCATGAAATCGCAGCAAATTCAATGAACTGCGGATTTCATGCGCAAACCATAGCACAGTCGCTTGCGAAGCCAAGAAAAAAACGTATGATCGTTTAATTGCAAGATGAATCTCATGGGAGGGATCATGGCCTCGAACCGGGCGGCAATCTTCAATTTCGACCTTGGCGAGACCGCGGATGCGATCCGCGAGACGGTGCATGATTTCTCGACCAACGAGATCGCGCCGCGCGCCGCAGAGATCGATCGCTCCAACACCTTTCCGCGCGACCTCTGGCCCAAGATCGGGGCGCTCGGCCTGCACGGCATCACGGTCGAGGAGGAGTATGGCGGTTCGGGCCTCGGCTATCTCGAGCACTGCATCGCGGTCGAGGAGATTTCGCGGGCGTCGGCCTCGGTCGGGCTGGCCTATGGCGCCCATTCCAATCTCTGCGTCAACCAGATCCGCCGCAACGGCAACGAGGCGCAGAAGCGCAAATATCTGCCCAAGCTGATCTCCGGCGAGCATGTCGGATCGCTGGCGATGTCGGAGCCCGGCGCCGGCTCGGACGTGGTCTCGATGAAGACCCGGGCTGACAAGAAGGGCGACCGCTACATCCTCAACGGCAACAAGATGTGGATCACCAACGGTCCGCACGCCGAGACGCTGGTGGTCTACGCCAAGACCGACCCCAATGCCGGCCCGCGCGGGATGACCGCCTTCATCATCGAAAAGGGCATGAAGGGATTCTCCACCGCGCAGAAGCTCGACAAGCTCGGCATGCGCGGCTCCGACACCTGCGAACTGGTGTTCGAGGATTGCGAGGTGCCGGAGGAGAACGTGCTCTCCGAGGTCGGCCGCGGCGTCAACGTGCTGATGTCTGGCCTCGACTATGAGCGCGCCGTGCTTGCGGCCGGGCCGATCGGCATCATGCAGGCCTGCATGGATGTCGTGCTGCCTTACGTGCACGAGCGCAAGCAGTTCGGCGAGCCGATCGGCTCGTTCCAGCTGGTGCAGGGCAAGATCGCCGACATGTACACCACGATGAACGCCTCGCGGGCCTATGTCTACGCGGTGGCGAAGGCCTGCGACCGCGGCGAGACCACGCGCGAGGACGCCGCTGGCGCGATCCTCTATGCCGCGGAGAAGGCGACCCAATGCGCGCTGGATGCGATCCAGCTGCTCGGTGGCAACGGCTACATCAACGAGTATCCGACCGGCCGCCTGCTGCGCGACGCAAAACTCTACGAGATCGGCGCCGGCACCAGCGAGATCCGCCGCATGCTGATCGGCCGCGAACTGTTCGCCAAGACGGCCTGAGCTTCGCGCGAGCGATCGCGCCACGGCGCGATCGCTCGACGTCCCCGATCCTGTCAGCTCCTCCAACGAAACGTGCAACACCGATGCCGCTTCATTCGACGATCGATCCGACATCTTCCGAATTCGCCCGCAACGCCGAGGTAATGCGCGGCCTGGTCGCGGAGCTCCGCGGCAAGCTCAACCAGGTGGCCGGCGGCGGGGGCGAGACCTCGCGCAAGCGCCACACCTCGCGCGGCAAGATGCTGGCGCGCGACCGCGTCGATCTCCTGGTCGACCCGGGCACCGCCTTCCTCGAATTGTCGCCGCTCGCCGCCAACGGCCTTTATGGCGGTGACGTGCATTCGGCGAGCGTCATCACCGGCGTCGGACGCATCGCGGGCCGCGAATGCATCATCGTCGCCAACGATGCCACCATCAAGGGCGGCACCTACTATCCGATGACGGTGAAGAAGCACCTGCGCGCCCAGGACATCGCGCGGCAGAACAATCTGCCCTGCGTCTACATGGTGGATTCCGGCGGTGCCTTCCTGCCGTTGCAGGACGAAATCTTTCCCGACGAGCGGCATTTCGGCCGCATCTTCTACAACCAGGCCCAGATGTCGTCGCAGGGCATCCCGCAGATCGCGATCGTGATGGGCTCGTGCACTGCGGGCGGCGCCTACGTGCCAGCGATGTCGGACGAGAGCATCATCGTGCGCAATCAAGGCACCATCTTCCTCGGCGGTCCGCCGCTGGTGAAGGCTGCGACCGGCGAGGTCGTCACCGCCGAAGAGCTCGGCGGCGCCGATGTCCATTCCCGTCAGTCGGGCGTGACCGACCACTACGCCCAGAATGACGCCCACGCGATCGGCATCGCACGCCGCATCGTCGGCACGCTGAAGCAGCCGGTGAAGGCACCGCTCAACATGCGCGCTGTCCAGGAGCCGCTGTTTCCTGCCGAGGAGATCTACGGTGTGGTCTCCGCCGACGGCCGCAAGCCGTTCGATGTGCACGACATCATCGCGCGGATCGTCGACGGCTCTGAATTCGACGAGTTCAAGAAACTCTACGGCACCACGCTGATCTGCGGCTTCGCCCATATCTGGGGCTATCCGGTCGGTATCATCGCCAACAACGGCATTCTGTTCAGCGAGAGCTCGCTGAAGGGCGCACATTTCATCGAACTGTGCTGCCAGCGCGGCATTCCCTTGGTGTTCCTGCAAAACATCACCGGCTTCATGGTCGGCAAGAAATACGAGGCGGGCGGCATCGCGCGCGACGGCGCCAAGCTGGTGACGGCGGTCGCGACCGCCGGCGTGCCGAAATTCACCGTCGTGATCGGCGGCTCCTACGGCGCCGGCAATTACGGCATGTGCGGCCGCGCCTACAGCCCGCGCTTCCTGTGGCTGTGGCCGAACGCCCGCATCTCGGTGATGGGCGGCGAGCAGGCCTCGATGGTGCTGAGCCAGGTCAAGCGCGACGGCATCGAGGCCAAGGGCGAGAGCTGGTCGGCGGAGGAAGAAGATAAGTTCCGCGAACCGATCCGTGCGCAGTACGAGAAGCAGGGCAATCCCTATTACGCCACCGCGCGGCTGTGGGATGATGGCGTGATCGATCCCGCCGACACCCGCCTGGTGCTCGGGCTTGGATTGTCGGCCGCCGCCAATGCGCCGATCGAGCCGACCAAATTCGGCCTGTTCAGGATGTGAGCCAAGGATCTGATCATGGACCGCTCAAAACTCTACCGGCGCTTCCGCACGCTGCTGATCGCCAACCGTGGCGAGATCGCCTGCCGCGTCATCCGCTCGGCGCGCGCCATGGGGCTGCGCACTGTCGCCGTTTATTCCGAGGCCGACCGCGACGCGATGCATGTCGCGCTCGCCGACGAGGCCGTGCTGCTCGGGCCGGCACGGGCCCGCGACAGCTATCTTAACATCGAACGTGTGATCGCAGCGGCAAAGGAGACCGGCGCGGAAGCGGTGCATCCCGGCTACGGCTTCCTCTCCGAGAATGCCGAATTCGCGCAGGCCTGCCTCGACGCAGGTCTGGTGTTCGTCGGCCCGACCGCCGGGATGATGACGGCGATGGGCTCGAAGTCCGGTTCGAAGGCACTGATGGAGAAGGCCGGCGTGCCGCTGGTGCCCGGCTATCACGGCGAGGCGCAGGACGAGGCGATCCTGGCGGACGCCGCCAACCGGATCGGATTCCCGGTGCTGGTCAAGGCATCGGCCGGCGGCGGCGGCCGCGGCATGCGCGTGGTCAATGCGGCGGCGGAACTGTCGGCCGCGATCACCAGCGCCAAGCGGGAGGCCAAGGCGGCGTTCGGCGACGACCGCATGCTGATCGAGAAATACGTCCAGAACCCGCGGCATATCGAGGTGCAGATCATCGGCGACAGCCACGGCAATCTGCTGTCGCTGTGGGAGCGCGAATGTACGCTGCAACGCCGCCACCAGAAGGTGATCGAGGAAGCGCCGTCGCCGACCCTGAACGCCGCGCAGCGCGACACCGTCTGCGAGGCCGCGCGCAAGGCCGCCGGCGCAGTCAATTATGTCGGCGCCGGCACGATCGAGTTCGTCTCCGACGGCAAGGACGTGTTCTTCATCGAGATGAACACCCGTTTGCAGGTCGAGCATCCCGTGACCGAACTGATCACCGGCGTCGATCTGGTCGAATGGCAGCTCCGCGTCGCGTTCGGCGAGGAGCTCCCGCTGAAGCAGAACGAGATCAAGCTGAACGGGCATGCCATCGAGGCGCGCGTCTATGCGGAGAATCCGCAGAAGAACTTCATGCCTTCGGTCGGCCGCATCAAGACCTGGCGGACGCCGCCGGAAGGCGATGGCCTGCGCGTCGACGCCGGCTACCGCAGCGGCGATAGCGTCTCGCCATACTACGACGCGATGCTCGCCAAGGTGATCGCCTGGGCGCCGACCCGCGAAGGCGCGATCGAGAAGCTCAATCGCGGACTGGAACAGACCGACGTCCGCGGCATCGTCACCAACATCCCATTCCTGTCGGCGCTGGTGACGCATCCGGCGACGAGGGCCAATGCGATCGACACCGGCTTCATCGAGCGCGAGCTGAAAAACCTGACGGCGGGGCAGGGTGCTGCCGGCGAGTTCGAGCTGTGCGCGGCGGTGGCCGCGATCGTCGACGACGAGCGCAAGGCGTCACGGCGTGAGGCCAGTTCGCCGTGGCAGGCGTTTGGCTGGATGCCGGTCGGCCGCCGCCAGCGGGTGTTTTCGTTCCGGCAGGGCCACGAGCCACCACAGACCATCACGTTGCACTATGGCAGCGGACCGTCGACACTATCAATCGGCGGTCGCGAGCTTCCGTTCGCGATCTCGTCGTCCGACGACGACGGCTTCGACCTGACGCTGAACGGCGTCAAGTCGCGCGTCGCCTCTGTCATCGAGGGCCACGAGCTTTATTTGCGCACTCGCAATGGCCGCTTCGACCTGCACTGGGTCGATCCGTTCGGCGGCGAAAGCGAGGAGCAGGTCGGCGAGGACAAGATCGTGGCTCCCTTGCCCGGCACCGTGGTGGCGCTGCTGGCCGAGGAGGGCGCGACCTTGGAGAAGGGCGCGCCGATCCTCACCTTGGAAGTGATGAAGATGGAGCAGACCTTGCGCGCGCCCTACGCGGGTGTGCTCGAGAAGCTCAAATGCAAGGTCGGCGACATCGTCGGCGAGGGCGTCGAGCTTGCGGAAGTGGAGCCTGCGGCCGCGTCATGAGCGATCAGGTCAGGATCATCGAGATGGGGCCGCGCGACGGCCTCCAGAACGAGAACACGCCGGTCGGCGTCGAAGCGCGCATCGCCTTCGTCGAGGCGCTCGTGGCGGCGGGGCTCGGCACCGTCGAGGTCGGCGCCTTCGTGTCGCCGAAGGCGATCCCGCAGATGGCGAACTCCGACCAGGTGCTGCGCGGCGTCGGCCATATCAAGAACGCCGAATTCCACGTGCTGGTGCCGAACGAGAAGGGCTACGACGCCGCGCGTGCGGCTGGTGCTCAAGTAGTCTCGGTATTCGCGGCTGCATCGGAAGGCTTCTCACGCGCCAATATCAACTGCTCGATCGCGGAGTCGATCGAACGCTTCCGGCCGGTGCTGGCGCGTGCCAAGGCCGATGGCGTCAAGGTGCGCGGCTATATCTCCTGCGTGCTCGGCTGCCCGTTCGATGGCGAGATCAAGCCGAAGGCAGTGGCCGACCTCGCGGTGACCTTGTGGGATCTCGGCTGCTACGAAATCTCGCTCGGCGACACCATCGGCGTCGGCACGCCGCTCAAGGCCAAGGCGATGCTGCGGGCGGTCGGTGCCGAGCTTCCGGTCGCCAACCTTGCGATGCACTTCCACGATACCTACGGCCAGGCGCTTGCCAATCTCTATGCCGGCATGGAGCAGGGCGTTCGCGTCATCGATTCCGCTGCCGGCGGCCTCGGTGGTTGTCCGTATGCGCCCGGCGCCACCGGCAACGTCGCAACGGAAGACGTCGTCTACATGCTGGAAGGCATGGGTGTGGCGACCGGCGTGGATATGGACCGGCTGCTCGCTGCGACCAATGAGGTGGCCGGCTTGCTCGGCCGCCCACCGGTCAGCCGCGTTGCCTCTGCGCTGAATGCGAAGCGGGCGCGGCTGAGCGCGTGAGGCGCATCGCAGCGCCGGTAAGGTAAACCGAACCATCCTTCGAAGCGCGGTTGATCTCGTCGCGCGGCGCTGCCGGCCGATCGTGCGGCATAACAACGCATGACTGCGCTTTCGTCGTCCTCGCCGGTAACCACTGCTGTGCAAAGACCATCCGCCGCTTTGACAGGCATTTGGTTTTCTGCCAAATCGCGCGCGGAATTTAAATACTCAGAGGGTTAAATGTTTCGGGTTAAATCTTTAATGGCGGCCGCGTTCGGATTGATTGTTACGGCCACCTCGACGGTTCCGGCGAAGGCCGTTTTGGTCGACTACGGCGTCACCTTCAGCAATTGGTCTGGAACTTCTGTCGGCACCGGCGTCCTGGTGTTGGACTTGCCGTCGTTTCCGACGACCGGTCCGATCAACTGGACCAGCCTGCCGAACCCGATCTTCTCGAGCCTGAGCGCGACCTTCGGAACGCTGAATTTCGAGCTGACGAATTCGAACATCGCCTTTGGCGGTCTGCAAGGAGCGCATGTGTGGCCGCAGTCCTCGAATCCTGATTCCAGCCATCTGTCGATCGCCGTCACCCAGTCGCAGACGGGCCTGCTGCCCGGAGCGGCGTATCTCGCCCTCTATAACGGCTGGGACAATGATGGAAGTTTCGAGATCAAGCACGTCGCCGGAAGCGATACGCTGAGCGGCAAATACTCATTGGGCGCTCCAAGCCTTCACGCTGTCGGTGCCGTGCCGGAGCCTTCGACCTGGGCGATGATGATCCTCGGATTCTGCGGGCTGGGCTTCCTCGCTTATCGCAAGCGCAGTCAGGCGTCCTCGCTTCCCGCCGCCTGATCATCAGCGTCAACGAGCCACAGAGAGACCGCCTTCGGGCGGTCTTTTTGTTTGTGGTGACGTGCAAAACAAACGCGTCATCAGCGTCGTGCCTGGCGTCTTTTTGAATGGCGTGCGCGGAGTGAGAATTCGTCGCTATCGGCGAGGCAGAGTCATACCTTTGAACGAGCATTATGCAGCAAATTGGTGGAGCTCCGTTTTTGACGAGCATTTGAATTCGAGTTAATCGTGATTTTTTCAGGGAGCATAAGAACAATGAACAAATCCAGACTGATTGCGCTTGCTTTGATGGTACTCGCCTTCGCTGGCGTTACGCAGCGCGCTGATGCGATGGTGGTAACTTACAATCTGTCTCTCACTCCGACCGATGGCTCTCCCTATAGCGGGTCCGGTTTGCTGACCCTGGATCGGCCGGTTGCGGCGAGCGGGCTCGATACGATCGCTGCCGCTGATATCACCGGGCTGACCTTCACGATCGACGGCCACACCTTCGGGCTCGGTATTCCGAAGTTCACCCTTGTCACGGTTCAGTTTCTCAACGGAGCCCTTTACGACATCACGTCGAGCGGGTTCTCGACCGACAACTACGTCAGCCTGTTCACGACCGCGGTGTATTCCTACTACGACATGCACACCGGCCACGGCAGCAACGGCGTGCTGACCGCGACCCTTGCGGCTACGCCGGCGGTCCCCGAGCCGTCCACCTGGGCGATGCTGATCCTGGGCTTCGCGGCCGTCGGCTTCATGGCCTATCGTCGCCGCAACGCGCCGGCTGCGGCCTGATCTTCGATCGCGCCTCGGGATGAGCTCCGCAGAGACCGCCTTCGGGCGGTCTTTTCACGTGTGGCCCTCCACAACGCCGGGCTCGACGGATGGAACCGTCTTCACAGCGCGGCCTTTGGCAGTTCCCGAAAAAATCCTCTGAAACCGTTCATGGCTTGGTGACTCAAAGGTGCTGATGTGAGGGGGCTCGCAATTGCTCCTGGTGGTCTTGCCATGTCCGGACAGGTGTCAGCTTCCCGCGGCCGAACGTTCTTGGCCGGAAAGATCGTCTTCAACTTCGGTCGCTCCGCTTTTGATTGCACAATCCGGCAGCTCACCGATGCGGGAGCCACCGTGGAACTCGAAACCACGATCGGCATTCCCGACAACGTTCAGCTGCTGATCGTCGGCACCAATCAGGTCAAGCCGTGCAAACGGCTGTGGCAGTCGGACCGCCAGCTCGGCCTTGCCTTTGAGGAGCAGCGGACGAACGCTGCGGGTCCGGTGCCGGCCGCTTCCGCCCCGGCAGCCATTCTGGAACGGCGCGGCGGCGATATTCTGCGCGGGCACATGTTGGCGCTGCGCGCGGCGCTCGATCAGATCCCGGTCGGCATCCTGCTGCTGGACACGGAGCTGAAGGCCCTGTTCGTCAACCGCGCGTTCCGGAACATGTGGGCGCTTCCGGACGCGGTGGCCGACCGCAATCCCAGCTTCACCGATCTGATGCATCACGGCTGCAAGACGATGGCCTATGAGCTGCCGGCCGAGCAGCTCGAAGCCTATGTTGCAGAGCGCGTCCGTCTCATCAGCGTCGGGGACGTCCACCCGATCGATCTCAGGCGCAGCAATGGCGACGTGGTTCGCTGTCAGTGCACGCCGTTGCCCGACGGCGGCCGGATGGTTAGCTACACGCCGGTGACCGACATCGTGCGCGCGTCCGACAAGCTGAAGGTGCTGACCGGTGCGCTCGAGAACGTCGAAGACGGCGTCGTCCTGCTCGACCGCGATCTCAATGCGATCTTCCTCAATCGGAGAATGCGGGAATTCTGGCAGGTGACCGAGGAAGAGGTTGCGCGGCATCCGGCCTACGTCACGCTGCTCACGCGCAATCGCCGCGCGGTCCCGGCGGACGCGACGCTGGAGCAGATCAAGGCCTTTCCGGCGAAGCGGATCGCGGAGATCAAGGCAGGCGACCACAAGCGCGACGTCCAGACGCCGGACGGCCGCAATATCAGGGTGCATTGCTCGACGATGGCAAACGGCGGCCGGATGCTGACCTTTGTCGACGTCACCGATCTCGTCCGCAATGCACGACAGCTCGAAGTGCTCGCGACCACGGACCCGCTCACCGGACTGTTCAACCGCCGCCAGTTCCTGACGATGACGGATGCCGAGTGGAGCCGGTTCCAGCGCTACTATCGTTCGTTATCGGTGCTGATGGTCGATATCGATCACTTCAAGAGCGTCAATGACTGGTTCGGTCATGCGGTTGGTGACAAGGCGATCAGGGCGGTCGCCGACGTCTGCGTTCGCGGCAAGCGCAAGTCGGACATCGTTGGCCGTGTTGGAGGCGAGGAGTTCGCGGTCCTGCTGCCGGAGACGACGTTGTCGCGCGCCCGAACTGTCGCGGAGCGCATTCGCAAGAAGGTGGAGGGCCTGACATTGACCGCGGAGGGTCGCCCGGTGCAACTGACGGTGAGCGTCGGCGTTGCCGAGGCCATCACGAGCATGCCCGGGGTCGATGCGTTGATGAAGGCGGCCGACGCCGCGCTCTATCAGGCCAAGGAAGGCGGCCGCAATCGCACGCAATGCTGGATGCCTCCAGCGCCACCAAAGCTGGCGGCGGAGTAGGGCTTGCGCCTCGGAGTGATGGCGGTGTTGCTGGCTGACGACCTGACCGGCCTCTGTTTTTCAGGGAACTCAATCACAACTCAGGCGAGTTCCGTTATTTAGCAGCAGCTTTAAGGCGGCCCTGTTCAGGCGCGCGTCAGGTTCCCATAAGGACCGATAATACATGGTTGCGCGCAGGCCACGATTGTTGCGATTTCGCAACATCATCCCAACATTTAACCCTAAAAGCAGTCAGTTGGCAGTTGCGCCGCTTTTTAGCCACACCCCGACATGAAAGGATATTCACATAGTTGAACAACCAGCGCTCGCGACGACGGGACATTTTCATGGGTTCCGGCGTTGATGGAGGAAAGAGCGCCGGGAACAGGGTCGCGATGGACGCCAAGACGAACATCAAGGGCAGGCTACCGAGCCGTCACGTGACGGAAGGGCCGCAGCGCGCACCGCATCGGTCCTATCTTTATGCCATGGGACTGACGACAGCCCAGATTCATCAACCCTTTGTCGGCGTTGCTTCATGTTGGAATGAAGCTGCTCCCTGCAACATCTCGCTGATGCGCCAGGCGCAGGCGGTGAAGAAGGGCGTGGCCTCGGCCGGCGGTACGCCGCGCGAATTCTGCACCATCACTGTGACCGACGGCATCGCGATGGGCCATGACGGCATGCGCTCGTCGCTGCCGTCGCGCGAATGCATCGCCGATTCGGTCGAGCTGACCGTCCGCGGCCATTCCTATGATGCCTTGGTCGGCCTCGCCGGCTGCGACAAGTCGTTGCCGGGCATGATGATGGCGATGGTCCGGCTCAACGTGCCCTCGATTTTCATCTATGGCGGCTCGATCCTGCCGGGCAATTTCCGCGGCCAGCCGGTGACCGTGCAGGACATGTTCGAGGCGGTCGGCAAGCATTCGGTCGGCGCCATGTCGGACGAGGACCTCGATGAGATCGAGCGGGTGGCGTGCCCGTCGGCCGGCGCCTGCGGCGCCCAGTTCACCGCCAACACGATGGCGACCGTGTCCGAGGCGATCGGCCTCGCGCTGCCGTACTCGGCCGGCGCACCGGCGCCCTATGAGATCCGCGACTCCTTCTGCGCCGCCGCCGGCGAGAAGGTGATGGAGCTGATCGAGAAAAACATCCGGCCCCGCGACATCGTCACCCGCGAAGCCCTTGAGAATGCTGCGGCCGTCGTTGCAGCCTCCGGTGGCTCGACCAATGCTGCACTGCACCTGCCGGCGATCGCCCATGAGTGCGGCATTAAATTCAATTTGTTCGACGTCGCCGAAATCTTCAAAAAGACTCCTTACGTCGCGGATTTGAAGCCGGGCGGCCGTTATGTTGCCAAAGACATGTTTGAAGTAGGTGGCATTCCGCTGCTGATGAAGACGCTGCTCGACAATGGCCACCTGCACGGGAATTGCCTGACCGTCACTGGCCGAACGATCGCTGAAAACCTCAAAAGCGTGAAATGGAATCCGCACCAGGACGTGGTGCGGTCCGCCGACAATCCGATCACCGTCACGGGTGGCGTTGTCGGGCTGAAGGGTAATCTCGCTCCGGAGGGTGCGATCGTGAAGGTCGCGGGCATGTCGAACCTGAAGTTTACCGGTCCCGCCCGGTGCTTCGACCGCGAGGAAGACGCCTTCGAGGCGGTGCAGAAGCGCACCTACAAGGAAGGCGAAGTGATCGTGATCCGCTACGAGGGGCCGAAGGGCGGTCCCGGGATGCGGGAGATGCTGGCGACCACGGCGGCGCTGACCGGGCAGGGGATGGGCGGCAAGGTTGCCCTGATCACCGATGGCCGGTTCTCGGGCGCCACCCGTGGCTTCTGCATCGGACATATTGGACCTGAAGCGGCTATCGGCGGGCCGATCGGGTTATTGCAGGACGGCGACATCATCGAGATCGATGCTGACGTCGGCACCCTTAACGTAAAATTGAGCGACGCCGAGCTCGCAGATCGTAAGACCAAATGGGCCCCTCGCGCGACTAACCACACATCTGGTGCGCTGTGGAAATATGCCGAGCAAGTGGGGCCGGCGGTGGATGGCGCAGTCACCCATCCGGGTGGCGCGCACGAGAAACAGTGTTATGCGGACGTTTAGGCGTACGATTTTTGCGTTTGCGTTAGGGGCCATTCCGGTGGCGGGCCCTGGATTCGGATTCGATGGTGCCCCGGTCAACCCGCAGGATACCGTCCTTCCTGTGGTCGCACCGCAGCCGGGCGGAGCCGCCGCGCTCAAGCGGGCCGCAACGCCGGTTGCTCCGGTGGCGACCGATCCGAACTCCTCGATCAGCACGTTGCAGTATCAGGCCGAGGGCGGTCACCCGGTGGCGCAGTGGAAGCTCGGCAAGATGTACGCCGAGGGCGATGGCGTCATCCAGGACGACATGCGCGCCTTCGAATATTTCAGCCGGATCGCCAATGCGCATGCCGAGGATTCGCCGTCGGCGCCGCAGGCCTCGATCGTGGCCAATGCCTTCGTGGCACTCGGCCGCTACTATCTGAGCGGCATCCCCAATTCCAAGGTCAAGGCGGACACCGAGCGGGCGCGGGAGATGTTCTCCTATGCTGCATCCTATTTCGGCAATGCCGACGCCCAGTACGACCTGGCCCGGCTGTACCTGAAGACGCCGGACGCCTCACGCGACGACTTCCGCTATGGCGCCCGCTGGCTCGGGCTCGCCGCCCAGAAGGGCCAGCACCAGGCCCAGGCGCTGCTCGGCCAGATGCTGTTCAACGGCGACCGGCTGCCGCCGCAGCGGGCACGCGGCCTGATGTGGCTGACCTTGGCGCGTGACAGCGCGACGCCGGACGAGGCCTGGATCAAGGAAAGCTACAACCGGGCGATCGCCAAGGCCTCCGAGGACGATCGCGCCATGGCGTTGCAGATGCTGGAGCACTGGGTGCAAGGCCGCCGCGACTGATCTTGCTTGCGGCGGTGGGACTTCAGGCGACCTCGAAATCGAGATCGGCCCAGACCGGAACGTGGTCGGACGGCTTCTCCCAGGCCCGCACATAGCTATCGATGCCGACATCGATCAGCCGGTCGCTCGCCTGAGGTGACATCAGGAGATGGTCGATGCGCAGACCCCAATTCTTCTGCCAGGCGCCCGCCTGGTAGTCCCAGAAGGTGTACTGGCCGGGCTCATCATTGACCGCCCGCAGCGCGTCGGTCAGTCCGAGGCCGAGCAGCGACTGGAAGGCCTCGCGAGTCTGAGGGCGGAACAGGGCGTCGTCGACCCAGGCAGCCGGATTGTAGACGTCGCGGGCCGCCGGAATGACGTTGAAGTCGCCGGCCAGGATCAGCGGCTCCTCGGCCTTCAGTCGTTCCCGCGTGTAGTCAAGAAGCCGCGACATCCACTTGAGCTTGTAGGGATATTTGTCGGTGTTGGCGGGGTTGCCATTGGGCAAATAAAGACACGCCACCCGCACCACGCCCTGTTTCAACGTGACGACGCCCTCGAGGAAGCGGGCGTGGCTGTCCTCGTCGTCGCCGGCGAGGCCCGATTTGGTCTCATCGAAGGGCAGCTTCGACAATAGCGCAACGCCGTTGAAGGTCTTCTGGCCGTGGGTAACGACATTGTAGCCGAGCGCCTCGACCTCGAGCCGGGGGAATGCGTCGTCGACGCATTTGATCTCTTGCAGGCAGACGATGTCCGGCGAACTCTCCTTCAGCCAGGCAACCAGGAGTTCGATCCGTTGCCGGACCGAGTTGACGTTCCAGGTGGCGATACGAACGGTCATCGGACGTCCTTTGTTATCTCATGGGGCCATCGCGTCGCTCGGCGCGCCGCCTAGACCAAGCGCTTCCGCATCTCGATGTGTGGGATGCCGGCTTCCTCGAACACGTCGCCGACACGCTCGAATCCGGCGCGCGCATAGAACGGCTCCGCGTGCGTCTGCGCGTTGAGGATCAGTTCGGGATAGCCGAGTTCGGCCGCCTTGGCCATCAGCGCGTCCAGCACCTGGGCACCCACGCCCGTGCCGCGTGCCATTTTGAGCACAGCCATCCGGCCGATATGGCCGTCAGGCAGCAGCCGGCCGGTCGCCACCGCGGCCCCGTCCGTGGTCAACGCCAGTGCGTGCCAGCTCGACCTGTCCATATCGTCCCACTCCAGCTCGAGCGGCACGCCCTGTTCCTCGACAAAGACGCTGATGCGGATGGCCCCGGCGCGTTCGCGCGCCGCTTCCCAAGTGCAGATCAGGATCGTGGCAGGCATGAGATGGGCGCGCTTGTCCGGGGGCGGACCAAAGGCCGCACTATTTCACTTAGGTGGCATACCATGGGCGATCGGCGTGTGCTAACTCTCCAGAAACAAGGCGTAACAATTGCCGACGGGGGAGTTACGACGCGTCCCGGCCTTCAAGGGAGGCCGGCGCCGCACGTGCCAGGCTTATGAAAAAACGCAATTTGATTCTGACTGCCGCCATTCTCGGCATTGCTTCCGGGGTGGCCTACATGACCCGCTCGTCATGGACGGGTGCTGGCTCCGCCACCGCGCTAGGGACCCCGCAGCCGCGGGTCGTCTCGGTGAACCTGGCCAAGGCGGAACGCAAATCGGTTCCGGTCGACGTCGATGCGATCGGACAAGTGACCCCGATCTCCAGCGTAGCGCTGAAGTCGCGGCTCGAGACCACCATCGTCTCGGTGCATTTCGAGGACGGCGCCAGGGTCAATGAGGGCGACCTTCTGTTCATGCTCGACGCGCGGCAGATCGACGCCCAGATCGAGCAGGCCGAGGGCGTGCTGGCCCGCGACCAGGCCCAGCTCGAGGGCGCGCAGCGCGATCTTCGCCGCTATACCGAGCTGGTCGGCAAGGGCGCGACCACCCAGGTCAATCTCGACAACGCCAAGACCCAGTCAGATGTCCTGATCGGCACCATCAAGGCCGACCAGTTCGCGCTGGAGAACCTCCGCGTCCAGAAGAGCTACACCGTGATCCGCGCGCCGTTCGCGGGACGGATCAGCGCCGCCAACGTCAAGGTCGGGAACTTCGTCCGTCCCGCCGACACCCAGCCGCTCGCGGTGATCAACCAGATGGCGCCGGTCTATGTCACCTTCGCGATCCCGCAGCGGGCGCTGGTCGACCTGCGCGACGCCATGAAGGGCGGCGATCCCAAGGTGGTCGCGACCATTCCCGGCCACCAGCGCTCCGAGAGCGGCAAGGTCGCGATGGTCGAGAACGCCGTCGATGCGACCACCGGCATGGTCACGGTGCGCGGCATCATGAACAATGCGAGCGAGACGCTGTGGCCCGGCACCATCGTGCAGACCAAGCTGATCATCCGCAGCGAGGACGCGGTCGTGGTGCCGACGGTCGCGGTGCAGCGCAGCCAGAACGGCAATTTCGTCTTCGTCGTCCAGGACGGCGTCGCCAGGGTCCGTCCGGTCAAGGTCGATCGCACCTTCCAGGGCTCATCGGTGATCTCAGACGGTTTGGCGGGCGATGAAAGCGTCGTGGTCGACGGCCAATTGTTGCTGTCTGATGGATCGCGGGTCGAACTGCGGACGAGCAAGGCCGGAGCCTGATCGATGACGCTCTCCGAGCTCTGCATCCGCCGCCCGGTCATGACGACGCTGATCACGGCGTCGATCATCGCATTCGGCGTGTTCGGCTTCCGCCTGCTGCCGGTCTCGGCACTGCCCAAGGTGGATTTCCCGACGATTGCGGTCACCGCGACCTTGCCAGGCGCCAGCGCCGACACCATGGCCGCCTCGGTCGCCGGCATCATCGAACGCCAGCTCTCGACCATCGCCGGCATCTCCTCGATGTCCTCGAACTCGTCGCAGGGCACCAGCGTCATCACCATCCAGTTCGACCTCAACCGCAGCATCGATGCGGCCGCGCTCGACGTGCAGACGGCGCTGACGATCGCGCAGCGCAGGCTGCCGATCGAGATGACGATCCCGCCGAGCTTCCGGAAAGTGAACCCGGCAGATTTCCCGGTGCTGTTCGTCTCGCTGGGGTCGGCGACGCTGCCGCTGTCGAGCGTCAACGAGTACGGCGACATCACGATCGGGCAGGCGCTGTCGCAACTGCCCGGCGTTGCGCAGGTCCTGATCTACGGCGCGCAGAAATTTGCGATCCGGGTCCAGGCCGATCCGGAGGCCGCCGCCGCCCGCGGTGTCTCGATGGAGGATATCCGCGCCGCGGTGTCGCGGGCCAATTCCTCGACCCCGGTCGGCACGCTGAACGGCCCCAAGCAGGATGTCGCGCTGCAGGCTTCCGGCCAGATGGACAAGGCGGCCGACTACCGCCAGATCTACGTCGCCTGGCGCAACGGCTCGCCGGTCCGCCTCGACGAGATCGCCAAGGTCTATGACAGCGTCGAGAACGACAAGATCGCGACCTGGATGAACGACGAGCGGGCGATCGTGCTCGCGATCCAGAAACAGCCCGACGCTAATACCGTCGCGGTGGTCGATGCCGTGCTCGCGAAGCTGCCGTCGCTGCGCGCCGCGATCCCGCCCTCGGTGACCATGCAGGTCATGATGGACCGTTCGGTCTCGATCCGGCAGGCGGTCAGCGACGTCGAGGAGACCCTGCTGATCGCGATCGCGCTGGTGATCCTCGTGATCTTCCTGTTCCTGCGCTCGGCATCGGCGACCTTCATTCCGGCGCTCGCGGTGCCAATCTCGCTGTTCGGCACCTGCGCGGTGATGTACGCGCTGGACTACTCGATCAACAACATGACGCTGCTGGCGCTGACGCTCTCGGTCGGTTTCGTGGTCGACGACGCCATCGTCATGCTGGAGAACATCGTCCGCCATATCGAGCACGGCATGAAGCCGTTCGAGGCGGCGCTGAAGGGCGCCCGTGAGATCGGCTTCACGATCATCTCGATCACCTTCTCGCTGATCGCCGTGTTCATCCCGGTGCTGCTGATGGGCGGCATCGTCGGCCGCGTGTTCCGCGAATTCGCGGTCACCATCTCGGTCGCGATCATCGTCTCCGGCTTCGTGTCGCTGACCTTGACGCCGATGCTGTGCGCCCGCGTGCTGCGCGCGCATGACGCGGCCAAGCGGCCCAACATCGTTCTGCGGGCGTTCGAGGCGATGTTCGAGGCCTGGCTGCGGGCCTATGAATGGGCGCTGGACTGGGTGTTGGCCAGGAAGGCCCTGATGCTCGCGGTGACGCTCGCGACGCTCGGCGGCACCTTCTATCTCTACATGCTGGTGCCGAAGGGCTTCTTCCCGCAGGAGGACACCGGCTTCCTGATCGGCGTGACGGAGGCGGCGACCGACACCTCGTTCGAGGCGATGAAGGTGCGCCAGCAGGCGCTGGTCGAGGTGCTGCGGACCGATCCGGCGATCGACTATGTGAATTCCACCGTCGGCTCCGGCGGTCCCAATCCGACCACCAACTACGGCCGGCTGTTCATCGCACTGAAGCCGCAGAAGACCCGCGACAATGCCAGCGTCGTGATCGGCCGGCTGCGTCAGAAGGCGCGCGAGATTCCGGGCATGCAGGCATTCTTCCAGAGCGTGCAGAACCTCAACATCGGCGGCCGCATCTCGAAGAGCCAGTACCAGTATGTGATGCAGAGCGGCGACACCGAGTCGCTGTACCGGCTGGCGCCTGAGATGCGCGACAAGATCGAGAAGATCCCGGGCCTGCTCGACGTCACCACCGATCTTTACATCAAGAACCCGCAGATGACGGTCGATATCGACCGCGAGAAGGCGGCGGTCTACGGCGTCACCGTCGATCAGGTCCGCAACCAGCTCTACAACGCCTATGGTTCGCGGCAGGTCGGCACCATCTACATGCCGTCGAACGACTACCAGATCATCCTGGAGGTGCAGCCGCAATTCCGGGTTGATCCGTCCGACCTGTCAAAACTCTACATGAAGACCGGGAGCGGCCAGACCATCCCGCTCGACGCGGTGGCACGGCTGGTGCCGACGGTCGGCCCGTTGCAGATCAACCACCAGGGCCAGCAGCCGGCGGTGACCATCTCGTTCAATCTCGCGCCGGGTAATTCGCTGGGCTATGCGGTCGACAAGATCACCGAGCTCGAGCAGAATTCGAACCTGCCGCCGACGATCGCGACCGGGTTCTCCGGCACCGCGCAGGTGTTCCAGGATTCGCTGCGCGGGCAGGGCGTCCTGATCCTCGCCGCCGTGTTCGCGGCCTTCGTGATCCTCGGCATTCTCTACGAGAGCTTCATCCATCCGATCACCATCATCTCGGGCCTGCCGTCGGCCGGCATCGGCGCGATCCTGACGCTGATGCTGTTCGGCATGGAGCTGTCGGTGATCGCGATGATCGGCATCGTGATGCTGGTCGGCATCGTCAAGAAGAACGCGATCATGATGGTCGACTTCGCGCTGGAGCGCCGCCGCGTCGGCTTGAGTGCCGAGCACGCAATCCGCGAGGCGGCGCTGCTGCGTTTCCGCCCGATCATGATGACCACGTTCGCGGCGATCTTCGGCACGCTGCCGATCGCGCTCGGCGCGGGCGCCGGCGCGGAGCTGCGTCAGCCGCTCGGTGTCGCGGTGGTCGGCGGCCTCTGCGTGTCGCAACTGTTGACGCTGTTCATCACGCCGGTGATCTATATCTATCTGGACCGCATCGACCGCAAGTTGCGGCGCAAGCTCGACCCGCAGGCAGACGCCACCGGTGACGTCGATCGCCCGCAGGTGGTCGCGGCGGAGTAGGTGGAGGCGGCTAGATCGAGAAGCTGGTGCCGCAGCCGCAGGAGGCAGTGGCGTTCGGGTTGACGACGCGGAACGAGGCGCCGATCAGGTCGTCGACGAAGTCGACTTCCGAGCCCGCGAGGAACGGGACCGAGGCGGGATCGATCAGCACCACGGCGCTGTCGCGCTCGATCACCAGATCGTCATCGGCCTGGGTGCGTTCGACGTCGAACTTGTACTGGAAACCGGAGCAGCCGCCGCCCTCGACCGAAATGCGCAGCTTGGCACCGTCGCCTTCCTTGCTGAGGATCTGCCCGATACGGCGGGCGGCCCGTTCGCTGACAGTGATGGCAGCAGTCATGTTCGGTCTCCGAAACCCTATTTGAGCGCGATCTGATCGGATCATGCCCGGCGTCATACCCAATTCATTTGGTCCGCCGCCTCAGACATAGTTAAGTGCGTCGGACCATGGAATCAAATGGATAAGGACTAAAATACTGTGTCGGTCGGAATGGCTGCCCCCCGCGCGCCTTATGCCTGCGACCCCGACCGCAGCCGGGGCCGGCTGGTCACGGAGCCGCCGAGCCGGACCCGCAGCCCGTTCCGGCGCGACTGCGACCGGGTGATCCACTCGACCGCCTTCCGCCGCCTCAAGCACAAGACCCAGGTGTTCGTCTTCCACGAGGGCGATCATTACCGCACCCGGCTGACCCATTCGCTGGAGGTCGCGCAGATCGCCCGCGCACTGGCCCGCCAGCTCGGGGTCGACGAGGATCTGACAGAGACGCTGGCGCTCGCGCACGATCTCGGCCACCCGCCGTTCGGGCATGCCGGGGAGCGGGCGCTCGACGCATGCCTGAAGGATGATGGCGGCTTCGACCACAATGCGCAGACGCTGCGGGTCGTCACCTCGCTGGAGCACCGCTATCCCGAGTTCGGCGGGCTCAACCTGACCTGGGAAGCACTCGAGGGCATCGTCAAGCACAACGGGCCGCTGACCGAGCGCAACGGCGCACCGGCCGGGCGCTACTGGGAGGGCGGCATTCCGGTCGGGATCGCCGACTACAACAAGACCTACGACCTCGAGCTCTGGAGCTATGCCTCGCTCGAGGCGCAGATCGCGGCGTTCGCCGACGACATCGCCTATGACGCGCACGATATCGACGACGGCCTGCGCGCCGGCCTGTTCGCGGTCGACGACCTCAAGGAGATGCCGCTGACCGCTGAGATCATCGCCGCGATCGACCGGCACTATCCCGATCTCGACGAGGTCCGGCGCGGCGCCGAGCTGGTCCGTGAGTTGATCTCGCATTTCATCAATGGCGTGTTCACGGAGGCGAGCCGGCGGCTTGCGGCGGCCCAGCCGCAATCCGCCCACGACGTCCGCAACCACAATGCTCCGCTGATTGCGTTCCCGTCCGACGTGGCCGGGCAGGAGGCGGCGATCAAGGCGTTCCTGTACCGGCGGATGTATCGCCACCAGCGGGTGATGCTGGTGATGCGGGAGGCGGAGCAGGTGGTGCGCAATCTGTTCGAGCGCTACCGGCAGTCGCCGGAAGATTTGCCGGCGGAATGGGTCGAGGGGAGCGCGGAGGAGACCGCCAGCGCGCGGAACAGGCGGATCGGCAATTTCATTGCCGGGATGACCGACCGTTTCGCCCTGATCGAACACCAAAGGCTTTTTGACTCGACCCCGGATTTGCGTTAGCGCCCTGCCATGGCCGACACCACTGCTTCACCGCACCTTTTTGCCGACATGCTGACGCGCGTGCACGTGATCTGTGCCGCGGTCGCCGCCGAGGACAACTGGCCCGCGGGCATCGATCTGACGCGCGTCGTGGTGGAGCCGCCGCGCGACGCCAGCCATGGCGACATGGCGACCAATGCCGCGATGGTGCTCGCCAAGGATGCCAAGGCCAAGCCGCGCGAGCTCGCCGACAAGATCGCCGAGCGGCTGCGCGCCGATGCGCTGGTGGCCTCGGTCGACGTCGCCGGGCCCGGCTTCATCAATTTGACCTTGAAGCCGCAGGTCTGGGCGGACGCGCTGCGCGCCGTGCTGGCCGCCGGCTCCGCTTACGGACGCAGCGACATCGGCAAGGCCGAGAAGGTCAATGTCGAATACGTCTCGGCCAATCCGACCGGGCCGATGCATGTCGGCCATTGCCGTGGCGCCGTGTTCGGCGACGCGCTGTGCAGCCTGCTGCAATTCGCGGGCTACGACGTCTGCCGCGAATACTACATCAACGACGCCGGTGCGCAGGTCGACGTGCTGGCACGCTCGGCGTTTCTGCGCTACCGCGAGGCGCTGGGGCAGGACATCGGCGCGATCCCCGAAGGGCTTTACCCCGGCGATTACCTCGTGCCGGTCGGCGAAGCGCTCGCCAAGGAGCATGGCGAGAAGCTGCTCGACATGAAGGAAGCCGAGTGGCTGCCGATCGTGCGCGACAAGGCGATCGCCATGATGATGGAGATGGTCAAGGGCGATCTCGCCGCGCTCAACATCCATCACGACGTGTTCTTCTCCGAGCGCTCGCTGATCACCTCGGGCAACAACAAGGTCGCCGAGACCATCGACTTCCTGCGCGCCAAGGGCGACATCTATGAGGGGCGCCTGCCGCCGCCGAAGGGCAAGCCGGTCGAGGATTACGAGGACCGCGAGCAGTCGCTGTTCCGCGCCACCGCCTATGGCGACGACGTCGATCGGCCGCTGATCAAGTCGGACGGTTCGTACACCTATTTCGCATCCGACATCGCCAACCATCGCAACAAGTTCGAGCGGGGCTTCACCAACCTGATCGACGTGTTCGGCGCCGATCATGGCGGCTACATCAAGCGCATGCAGGCAGCCGTGAAGGCCGTGACCGCGGGCAAGGCCGTGCTCGACGTCAAGATCGTGCAGCTCGTGAAGCTGCTGCGCGACGGCGAGCCGGTGAAGATGTCGAAACGGTCAGGCGATTTCGTCACGCTGCGTGAGGTCGTCGACGAGGTCGGTTCCGACGCCGTCCGGTTCATGATGCTGTTCCGCAAGAACGATGCGGTGCTCGATTTCGACCTCGCCAAGGTGATCGAGCAGTCCAAGGACAACGCCGTCTTCTACGTCCAGTACGGCCACGCCCGCGGCCACTCGATCTTCCGCAACGCGCGGGAGGAGGCGGTTCCGGATCTGCCCGAGACCGACGACGCCCGGCTGGCCTATCTCCGTAGTGCTGCGGTCGAACGGTTGACCGATCCGGCCGAGCTCGATTTGCTGAAGCGGCTTGCGCTTTATCCGCGGATGATCGAGGCTGCGGCGGCGGCACATGAGCCGCACCGAATCGCTTTTTATCTATATGATTTGGCCAGTGAATTTCACGCGCTTTGGACGAGGGGGCGGGATTTGCCCTATTTACGCTTCATTATCAATAATGATGCAGAGATCACGAGGGCGCGACTGGCAATGGTTCAGGGCGTCGTCTCGGTTCTGGCATCGGGCTTAGCTGTACTAGGCGTCCACGCTCCGACCGAGATGCGGTAGGCAGGGGCATTAGGCCCTCACGAGTGGGGATTTGTGAGGGCATCTGGCAGGGGCCAACTCGTTCGGACCGGCTGTGCCGGCGATCTTGGCGCTGTCCCGAAGGGGATGCATCATCACAATGGCTGATCGATATCAGGACCGACATTTTCCCGCCGACACGGCACCCAAGGCCGAGAGCGATCCGCTTGCCGAGCTGGCCCGCCTGATCGGCCAGACGGATCCGTTCGGCAGCGCCAACAAGCCGCCGCCGCATCCGCTGCAATCGCGCGCCAATGTGCGGCCGCAACAATATCAGCCGCAGGCAGACGAAGAGGATGCGCCGCCCGCCGGCCCGCCGCCCTGGATGAAGCGCGCGCGGCAGGACGCCGTCGTTCCGCCGCCGGTGCAGCCGCCTGCGCAGCAGCACGTCGATTACGAAGAGCCCGAGCAGGACTACCAGCAGCCGAGCCCGGTGCATCCGCTGCACCGTTATGCGGCCCAACAGCCGCAGTCCGCGCCGGCACCGGTCGCGCCCTATCGCGCGGTCGAGCCCGCGCGGCAGGCTGAAGCCTATGACGAGGCGGTGCATTACCAGGACGGTGCGCAGGGCCACGATCCGTCGCGCTATGACGACGCGCTCTATGGTCAGCTGGAAGCCGGCGAACAGGACCTCCAGCGCGATCCGGCCTATCCGGACGATCCCTATGCCTACGAGGCCTATGAGGACGAACCCGAACCGAAGCGACGCAGCAGCGGCCTGATGACGGTTGCTGCGGTGGTCGCGCTTGCGGTGGTTGGCACCGGCGGCGCGCTCGCCTATCGCAACTATGTCGGCTCGCCCCGCACCGGCGAGCCGCCGATCATCAAGGCCGACAACACGCCGACCAAGGTGATCCCGGCGCAGGCCGATACGCCGGCCAAGACGCCCGACCGCATGGCGGCGGGTGACGGCACCGAGAAGATCGTGTCGCGCGAGGAAACTCCGGTCGACGTCAACTCCAAGGCGGCCGGACCGCGCGTCGTGTTTCCGCCGCTGAATGCCAATGCCAATCCGCCCTCGGCGGCCAGCGTGCAGACCGCGCAGCCCGCGCCGGCGCCGATCACCGCCAACGGCACGCTGCCGCAGAGCGAGCCGCGCAAGATCCGCACCCTCGCGGTCAAGGGCGACACGCCTGACGCGGCCCAGGCCGCGCCGACGCGGTCGATGGCCGCCGCAAGGCCGCCGGTGTCACGCGGCAATCCGTCCGCGGCAAACGCCAGCGTCAACGCGCCGCTGTCGCTTGCCCCCGGTCAGGCCGATGCAGCTCCGGCCGCGCCGCCGACCCGGATGGCATCCACCACGACCGCCTCGGTTGGCGGCGGTGGATACCTGGTCCAGGTGTCGTCGCAGAAGAACGAGGCCGACGCTCAGGCGTCCTACCGGACGTTGCAGGGCAAGTATCGCAACGTGCTCGGCTCGCAGCCTTTGGTGGTGAAACGCGTCGATCTCGGCGAGAAGGGCGTCTATTACCGCGCCTTTGCCGGCCCGTTCGCGTCATCGGACGAGGCGAGCCAGCTTTGCAAGAGCCTGATGTCGGCCGGTGGGCCGCAATGCCTCATCCAAAGAAATTAACGGCCGTTTCCTTGACCCGTGAGCCGCATACGGCCTAATCGGCCGAATGACGAACCGCGCATTCATCACGGGCATATCCGGGCTGACCCTCAATGACGCCGAACGCGAATTCATTCGCGCCGAGCGGCCATGGGGCTTCATCCTGTTCAAGCGCAATATCGAGAATCCTGTCCAAGTGGCAGCTCTCGTTGGGGAACTCAGGTCGGCAGTCGGCGCCGTCGACGCCCCGGTCCTGATCGACCAGGAGGGCGGCCGGGTACAACGGCTCGGCCCGCCGCATTGGCCGGTCTATCCGCCGGGCGCGAGTTTTGGCGCACTCTACGACATCGACCCGAAGCTCGGCCTTGCCGCCGCCCGGCTCAGCTCGCGCCTGATCGCGGCCGATCTGATCGACCTTGGGATCACGGTCGACTGCCTGCCGTTGGCTGACGTTCCTGTGGCAGGCGCAGACGCCGTGATCGGCAACCGGGCCTATGGGACCGAGCCGGACAAGGTCGCAGCGATCGCCCGCGCGGTCACCGACGGGCTCGAGCAGGGCGGCGTGCTGCCGATCCTCAAGCATATCCCCGGCCACGGTCGGGCCACCGCGGACAGCCATTTCCGGCTTCCGACGGTCGATACCACCAGGGACGAGCTGGAACGGACCGATTTCGCCGCGTTCCGGCCGCTGGCGGACCTGCCGATGGCGATGACTGCACATGTTGTGTTTAGCGCGCTGGACCCCGCCCATCCGGCGACGACTTCTGCGACAATCATCGAACAGGTGATTCGCGGCCTGATCGGGTTCCAAGGTTTGTTGATGAGTGATGACGTGTCGATGAATGCGCTGGCCGGATCGATCGCCGAACGGACCCGCGCCATCGTCACCGCCGGTTGCGACGTGATTCTGCACTGCAACGGCAATCTCGACGAGATGCGCGAGGTCGCGCGGGAGACGCCGGAACTGACCGGCAAGGCGCTTGAGCGCGCCAGGGCCGCGCTCGCCGCGCGGAAGCAGCCTGAGCCGATCGACCGGCAGGCGGCGCGAGCTGAACTGGATGCGTTGTTGGATCGGGTAGGGACGGCATGACCGCTGAAATTCTATCGTTTGATACCGGGCGGCCGGCCGACCTCGCTGATGGCGAACCGGCGCTGGTGGTCGACGTCGAGGGCTATGAAGGCCCGCTCGACCTGTTGCTCACGCTGGCGCGGCAGCAGAAGGTCGACCTGTCGAAGATCTCGATCCTCGCGCTCGCCGATCAGTATCTCTCGTTCATCGAGGCGGCGCGCAAGATTCGCCTGGAGCTTGCGGCCGACTATCTGGTGATGGCGGCCTGGCTCGCCTTCCTGAAGTCGCGGCTGCTGCTGCCGGAACCGCCGACCGCGGAAGGACCGAGCGCCGAGGAAATGGCGACCGCGCTTGCCAACCAGCTGCGTCGTCTGGAGGCGATCCGCGAGGCGGCAAACCGGCTGATGAACCGGCCGCAGTTCCAGCGCGATATCTTTCCACGCGGCAATCCGGAAACGATCGCCGAGATCAAGCATCCGAAGTTCACCGCGACTTTGTACGACCTGCTGTCGGCCTATGCGACGCAGCGTGCGTCACGCGTGCTGACGACGGTCCATCTTGCCAAGCGGACCGTGTGGTCGCTGGCGGAAGCACGCGCTTCGCTGGAGCGGCTGGTCGGCCTCGCCGAGGACTGGAGCTGCCTCGACGAGTACCTGATGAACTATGTCGCTGATCCCAAGCAGAAGGCGACGGTGTTCGCATCGAGCTTCGCTGCGGCCCTTGAGCTGGTCCGCGAGGGTGAGATGGAGATCAACCAGAAGCAGGCGTTCGCGCCGATCTATTTCCGAAAGCGTCCAGCGCAAGCCGCCATGGCGGCGCCGGACCTGTCGGTTGAGTAAGCGGAAGAAGGAGAGCAAGCCCATGGCAAGCTTGGCGGAAGTGCGCAGAGAAGAGCCCGAGGAGGAGGTTTCTCCTATGGATCCGGTGGCGCGTCCTGAGGAATTGCGGCTCCTGGAAGCCCTGTTGTTTGCATCGGCCGAGCCGGTCGATCAGGCAACGCTGGCAAAGCGGATGCCCGACGGCGTCGATATCAAGCTAGCGCTCGCGCAGTTGCAGGCGGAATATGCGCCGCGCGGCGTCAACCTGGTGAAGGTCGCGAACAAGTGGACGTTCCGCACCGCCGGCGACCTGTCGTGGCTGATGACGCGCGAGAGCACCGAGACCCGCAAGCTGTCGCGTGCGGCGATCGAGGTGCTTGCGATCATCGCCTATCACCAGCCGGTGACCCGCGCCGAGATCGAAGAGATTCGCGGCGTGGTGACGTCGAAGGGCACG
The DNA here is from genome assembly GCF_002341725.1 of Bradyrhizobium sp. UBA2491. Classification (NCBI taxonomy): domain Bacteria; kingdom Pseudomonadati; phylum Pseudomonadota; class Alphaproteobacteria; order Hyphomicrobiales; family Nitrobacteraceae; genus Bradyrhizobium; species Bradyrhizobium sp. UBA2491. The sequence continues at coordinate 7,802 of NZ_DDOP01000080.1, read as the reverse complement.
ATCGATGTGCTGCTGGAGACCGGATGGATCCGGCCGCGCGGCCGTCGCAAGACACCGGGCCGTCCGCTGACCTTCGGTACCACCGACGGATTCTTGTCGCAGTTCAGCCTTGAGGCGCTGGGCGACCTGCCGGGGCTTGAGGAACTCAAGGGTACTGGCTTGCTCGACTCGCGGCTGCCGACCGGCTTCTCCGTGCCGTCGCCATCGGACGACGCGACGCTGCACGAGGACGAGGAGCCGCTCGAGCCCGGCGATACGCTGGAACTGCTGCTGGCGCCGGCCGTCGAGCCGGACGCCGAGGAACCGAAGGCCGAGCCCGAGGCTCCTGGCGAGGTTGAAGTGACGGCCGAGGCCGAAACGGCTGCCGAGACCGAAGTCGAAGCGGAGATGGCTTCGGAGGTCGACGCGGCCGAGCCCGACGCCGACGAGCCGGACCAGCGCGCCGGCCACGCCGACGATGAGGACGGCGCCGAGGAGAAGGGCGAATAGCCCGAATATTCCCGGTTAAGCCTAGCAATATTACGTAGCCGCGACAGCGATTTGCCGCGGCCGAAGTCCTTGTTTTTGACACCCCGCGGGCCTACCTTCCGGCAAAGTCCAGGCCGGTTCGCCCGGCCATTTCTGGAGGGTTTGCAGGATGGGTTCGCTGAGCATTTGGCACTGGATCGTCGTGATCGCAGTGGTCCTGCTGCTGTTCGGACGCGGCAAGATTTCGGACCTGATGGGTGACGTCGCCCAGGGCATCAAGGCCTTCAAGAAGGGCATGCAGGACGACGACAAGGTCGCAGACAAGACCGAGCCCACCAAGGCGATCGATCACAACGCGGCGCCGTCGGCAGCGCGCCAGGACGTTGGCAGCAAGGCTGTCTAACGCGCTCGTACTGACGAATATTTCGACGTTTTTCTTTGCGCGAAACGGTGACGCCGTCGCACAGACGCGCTATGGACGCCGGTTGAGAAGAGGCGCCGGCGGCCCCAGATCCTGTTAGGACGGCAAGTCCTGTCAGACCATGGGGCCGATCGTGGCGCGCTGAGGCGGAACAATTCATGTTCGATATCGGGTGGAGTGAACTGGTGGTCATCGCGGTCGTCGCGCTGATCGCCATCGGCCCGAAAGAACTGCCGGGCGTGCTGCGCATGGTCGGGCAATGGATGGGCAAGGCCCGCAAGATGGCCGCCGAATTCCAGGGTCAGTTCCAGGAGGCCATGCGCGAGGCCGAGATGGCCGACCTCAAGAAGAGCTTTGACGAGGTCAGGGAAGCCGCCACCGGCATCACCAGCGGCGGCAACATCATGACCTCGTTGCAGAAGGACGTCAGCGACGCCTTGCAGATCGACAAGCCGGTCGATGCGCAGGTCGCCTCCGCGATCGACGCGCCGGTGACATCGACTGGCGATGCACCGGTCACGCCCACGACGCCGGTCGCGCCGACGCCGGAAACCTTCGTCGAGGCCGAGACGCACGCCGCCAGCAGCGAGCCGCTTGCGGTCACCAGTGAAGTGAAGTCCGAGCCCGCACCGGCGCAGCAGGCGTCGTCTGCGGAGCCCGACGTGCTGAAGGACGCGAGGGCGTCATGAGCGCCGAAGATATCGAGGCCTCCAAGGCCCCCTTGATGGATCATCTGATCGAGCTGCGCTCGCGCCTGATCAAGGCGCTGCTCGGCTTCGGCGTGGCCTTCATCATCTGCTTCTTCTTCGCCAAGCAGATATTCAATGTCCTGGTGTGGCCCTTCATCTGGGTGGCGGGGCCGGAAAACTCCAAATTCATCTACACGGCGCTGCTCGAATATTTCCTGACGCAGCTCAAGCTCGCGCTGTTCGGCGCCGGCTTCATTTCGTTCCCGATCGTCGCGACGCAGATCTATAAATTCGTGGCGCCCGGGCTCTACAGGCACGAGCGCAACGCCTTCCTGCCATACCTGATCGCGACGCCGGTGTTCTTCGTGATGGGCGCGGCGCTGGTCTATTTCGTGGTCTTCCCGATGCTGACCCGCTTCTCGCTCGGCATGCAGCAGGCGGCCGGCGCCGAGACCGCGCAGATCCAGTTGCTGCCCAAGGTCGGCGAGTATCTGTCGCTGATGATGTCGCTGATCTTCGCGTTCGGCATCGCATTCCAGTTGCCGGTGATCCTGACGCTGCTCGGGCGGGTCGGCATCGTCACCTCGAAGATGCTGAAGGAAAAGCGGCGCTACTTCATCGTGGTCGCCTTCATCATCGCCGCCGTGCTGACGCCGCCCGACGTGCTGAGCCAGGCCTCGCTCGCTATCCCGCTGCTCGCGCTCTATGAGGGTGCCATCATCGCGGTCCGGATCGTGGAGAAGAAGGCCGCGGCTTCGAATGCCTCGTCCGGCTCGGCGACCAATCCGGCCGAGTAGGCCCTTTCGCCCCACATTCAGTGTCATACCCCGCGAAAGCGGGGTATCCAGTACGCCGCGGCCTTTCGGTCAGACACCGACGCCTCTGGAATACTGGATCACCCGCTTTCGCGGGTGATGACGGTCGTGGTAGTGGAACGTTGATTGTCAACACAACCGTTGTCAATCAACGCATATTAGGACTTCCCGCCATGCACGATATCAAAGCGATCCGCGACAACCCGACAGCCTTCGACGCCGGCCTGAAGCGCCGCGGACTTGGGCCGCTGTCGCCGTCGCTGCTGGCGATCGACGAGAGGCGGCGTGCCGCGATCCTGGCCTCCGAGCAGGCCCAGGCGCGGCGCAATGCGGCCTCGAAAGAGATCGGCGACGCCAAGAAGGCCAAGGACGAGGCGCGCGCCGCCAAGCTGATGGCCGAGGTCGCCGAGCTCAAGACGACGATGCCGGAGCTCGAGACCGCGGCGAAGACGGCCGACGAGGAGTTGACGAGAGAGCTGTCGTCGATCCCCAATCTGCCGCTCGACGAGGTGCCCGACGGCACCGACGAGCACGGCAATGTCCAGCATCACGTGTTCGGCAAGGCGCGTGACTACGGTTTTGCGCCGAAGCTGCACGATGATCTCGGCACCGCGCTCGGCTTTATGGATTTCGAGGCGGCGGCGAAATTGTCCGGCGCGCGCTTCGTTGTGCTGAAGAAGGGCTTGGCGCGGCTCGAGCGCGCGATCGGGCAATTCATGCTCGATCTTCACGCGGGTGAGCACGGCTATACCGAAATCAATCCGCCATTGCTGGTGCGCGATGCCGTGATGTTCGGTACCGGCCAGTTGCCGAAATTCGAGGACGACCAGTTCTGGGCGATCAGCGGTGAGCTGCTTGCAAGACCCGATGCCGATCTGCGCAGCGCGCGCCTCGGGCTGATCCCGACTGCGGAGGTCTCGCTGACCAACCTCGTTCGCGAGTCGATCGTGGACGAGAAAGAGCTGCCGATGCGGCTCACCGCGCTGACACCGTGCTTCCGCGCCGAGGCGGGTGCTGCCGGCCGCGACACCCGCGGCATGATCCGGCAGCACCAGTTCACCAAGGTCGAGCTGGTCTCGATCACGACGCCCGAAGCCAGCAAGGATGAACTCGAGCGCATGCTGTCCTGCGCCGAGGAAGTGTTGCGCCGGCTCGATCTGCATTACCGGGTGATGACGCTGTGCGCCGGCGACATGGGCTTCTCCGCGCAGAAGACCTACGACATCGAGGTCTGGATGCCGGGGCAGGGCGACGGCGGCGCCTATCGCGAGATTTCGAGCTGCTCGGTGTGCGGCGATTTCCAGGCCCGCCGCATGGACGCACGCTATCGTGGTCCCGACGGCAAGCCGCGCTTCGTGCACACGCTGAACGGTTCGGGCACGGCGGTCGGACGCGCGCTGATCGCCGTGATGGAGACCTATCAGCAGCAGGACGGCTCGATCGCGGTGCCGGATGTGTTGCAGCCCTATATGGGCGGGCTCAAGGTCATCGAGCACGGCATGTAACGCCGAGGCCAGTGTGATGCCGCTCCACCGTGACATCCACTGGCTTGGTCGACAATGGGCGGTCACCGGCCACGGTCTGCAACTGATCAACCAGAAGCAGCGAGGCTATTACGACATCGAGGCCGCGCGCCTGGGCGAGGCGCGCGTGATCGAGGCGATGCAATCGAAGGCCTGGATCGACAGGCCGGATTTCGACAAGGCGCTGGAGGTCGCGCGAGCCAAGTTCGCGCATGTCGCGCTGGCTGATCCCGCGCCGGCCGAGCCGCCTGCGGTAGCTGCGCCAGCAGCGTCACGCGCTTCGATCGAACCGCCGTTGGTGCCCACGATCGAAGAACTGCTGGCCAGGTTGAAGGTAAAATCGGCTACCACGGCAAAATCCGCCGAGGCGCCTGCTACGGCCGTCCCAGAGCCGCCCGGGTCCGATGCTCAGGCGATTGAACCTCCACAGCCTGAGCCGCCACAGCCTGAGCCGCCGCCGTCGCCGTCGCCGAGCAATCCGGTAGCGCGCGCCACGGCTGCCTGGCCGGTGTTCGAGCGCAAGATCGCCGGCAGCGCCCGGTTTGTCAGCCCTTGGCGGGTGAGGTCGGCACGCTGGCATGGGCCCTCGTCAGGTTTGCCTCCGCGGCCCTAGCCGGTTAAGACGGCTCGTCAGCCAAGAAGATCGAGCCCAATCGGAAAAAAAGGCACTTTGACGGATGCGAATTCTCTGCACCAACGATGACGGCATCAACGCTCCGGGCCTCAAGGTCATCGAGGAGATCGCGCGCGCGTTGTCCGACGACGTCTGGATCGTCGCGCCCGAGCTCGATCAGTCCGGCGTCTCGCATTCGCTGTCGCTCAACGATCCGCTGCGCCTGCGCGAAGTCGGCCCGCGTCACTTCGCGGTGCGCGGCACGCCGACCGATTGCGTCATCATGGGCGCGCGCCACGTCCTCGGCGACAAGCTGCCCGATCTCGTGCTGAGCGGCGTCAACAAGGGCCGCAACGTCGCCGAGGACGTGGTCTATTCCGGCACCATCGCCGGCGCGCTGGAGGGCACCATTCTCGGTTTCCCGTCATTTGCGCTGTCGCAGGAATTCTCGATCGAGACGCGCAACGCGCCGCTGTGGGACACCGCGCTGAAATTCGGACCCGATATCATCCGCAAGGTGATGGCCGCGGGCGTGCCCCGGAACACCGTCGTCAACGTCAACTTCCCGTCCTGCATGCCCGACGACGTCAAGGGCATCCGGATCACCCGGCAGGGCAAGCGCAATCAGGGCTTTCTGAAGATCGATCGCCGTCACGACGGACGCGGCAATCCGTACTTCTGGATCGGCTTCGAGCGTGCGGCGATGATGGATACGCCGGCCGAAGGCACCGACCTCGCAGCACTCGCCGCGCGCTACGTCTCGGTGACGCCGCTCAGGCTCGATCGCACCGATGAGGCGTTTTCGGAAACGCTGGTCGACACGTTGAAATGATCGTTGTAGCCCGGATGAGCGCAGCGACATCCGGGACCATTGTTTGAGGTGCCCCGGATATCGCTGCGCTCATCCGGGCTATGGGCCGATCGTCAGACCGGCGCGCTCCTCATCGCGCTTGAGATCGCCTGGGCCAGCGTTTCCAGCTGGAAGGGCTTTTGCAGCGCCGGGCGGTCGCGATACTCCGGCGGCAGGCCGGACGAGCCATAGCCGGTCGCGAAAATGAAGGGGCGGTTGCGGGCGTTGATCAGCTCGGCGACCGGCGTGATCACCTTGCCATTGACGTTGACGTCGAGGATCGCGAGGTCGAACTCGGTCGATTGCGCGAGCTTGACTGCCTCGCCGATCTCGCCGGCCTCGGCGGCGACGCTATGGCCGAGTTCCTCCAGCATATCGGCAACCATCATCCGGATCATGACCTCGTCCTCCACGAGGAAAACTGAACAGCCCGCCGGCCGTATCGCTGTCATGATGGAATCCTTGCCCGTCCCTGAAATAGGCTCGCAAATAACATTACCAGGCGCAATGCAAACGTTTGGGGATTGGTCCATTTCCAGCGTGCAAAGGCACTTCGCCGCATCGCCCCGACTGACTCGCTGCGCGAGATTCGTCCAGGATCCGGCGAGCTGCTCGACTCAGTCAACCACGCGTCATTGGTGACTATCTGAAGAGCCGCCGCTGGCGCCGAACGCGAACCAGGCCGCCAGGTTCCTGACCGGGAACAAAAATGACGGGAAATTTTTCCTTAACGCGGTATTTTGGATTCAATGGCATCAAGCTCAGCAAGATCCGCGCGCCGGTGCCCAGAGACGCTGATGAACATGGCCGTAACCCCTGATTCGACCGAAAAGATGATGTTTCAGCTCACCCTGCGACGGCGAGGGGTCAGCGATCAGGCGGTGCTGCGCACCATGGAAGAGGTGCCGCGCGAGGTCTTCGTCGAGCCGCGCGATCGCAACGAGGCCTATCGCGACAGTGCGCTTGCGATCGCCTGCGGGCAGACCATCAGCCAGCCCTTCGTGGTGGCCTACATGACCGAGCAGTTGCAGCTCGCGAAAGACCATCGCGTGCTCGAGATCGGCACCGGCTCGGGCTATCAGGCCGCCATCCTGTCCCGGCTGTGCAAGCAGGTGCTGACCGTCGAGCGCTACCGCACGTTGGCCGAGGGCGCCCGCAAGCGTCTCGAAAAGCTCGGCTATTACAACATCGAGGTGTTGCTCGGGGACGGCTTCGACGTCCCCCGCGGCGCCGGCGATTTCGACCGCATCATCGTCACCGCGGCGATGGAGCAGGTGCCGGAGAAACTGCTCGATCGGCTCGAACCGGGCGGCATCCTGATTGCCCCGGTTGGACCGCATCAGGGCACCCAGACGCTGGTCCGGATGATGCGGACGGAGAGCGGCTTCGACCGCAAGGAATTGGTCGACGTGCGCTTTGTGCCGGCGCTGCCCGGAATCGCGCGCGAATTGTAAATTTGGCGATTTGCTGCTTGGCACCAACGCCTTATTCGCTGGGTTAAGCGGTTATTTACTCGCTACGTGTTTACTCAAAACAGTCTTTTGTTGCGTACGAGTGAGTAACCATGTCTGGGGTTGTTGAGTTGCTTCGCTCGCGTCGCGTTCCGCAGGTTGCGGTGCTGACGCTGATGTCCATGGCTTTCGCCGGTTGCAGCGCCGACATGTCGTCGCGCTTCCAGCAAAGCTCATATTCACAGAATCCGTTCGCGTTCGATCCGCAGCCGACCAGCTCCGTGCAGGCGCCGCCGCGCGAGTTGCCGCAATACGCACGGCCGCGAACGCAACCGCAGTACTCGCAGTATCAGTCCCAGCCGTTGCCGCCGCCGGTCGCGGCGCCGCAATCCTACCCGGTCGCCAACTCCGGCGTCTCCGGAGGCGGACGAGGGATGTCGTCCTACGCGCCACCGCCGCCGGCGCGCGCGCAGATGGAGGCGACCGGCACCGTGCCGCATTCGGTCGCGGCGGCGCACGCCGGGCATAACGGCACCACCATCATCGTCGGCACCAGCGACACGCTGGAAGTGCTGGCGCGGCGCTACAACGTCTCGAGCGCCGAGATCCTGCGCGCCAATGGCTACAAGGGACCGCGCGCGCTGTCGCCCGGTCAGCAACTGATCATTCCGCGTCCGACCGCAGCCGCCGCTGCACCCGCGATGTCCGCACCGGCCGCGCGGCCCGTCGCTGTGGCGGCTGCGCCCGGCGTCCACTATGTCAATCGCGGCGACACGCTGCACAGCATCGCGCGCCAGCACCACATCCCGGTGGCCGAGCTTGCCCGCGCCAACAATCTCGATCAGTCGGCGCGGCTCAGCCTCGGCATGAAGCTCGTCGTGCCCGGTGCCAAGACTGCGATGGCGGCACCTGCGCCGGTTGCGCAACCGGTTGCCGCTGCGCCGGTCGCAGTCGCCGCGGCACCCGCCGTGG
>NZ_DDOP01000011.1:10560-10884 GCF_002341725.1 Bradyrhizobium sp. UBA2491 | reverse complement strand
CGACGATGAATCGGAGGCCGCCTTCGTGGCGCGGCTCGCCGCCGAACTCGAAGCCGAATTCCAACGGCTCGGCCCTGAGAATGTCGCGGCCTTCATCGCCGAGCCGGTGGTCGGCGCTACCGCCGGCTGCGTGCCTGCGCCGGAGGGTTACTTCAAGGCGGTGCGCGATATCTGCAATCGCCACGGCGCGCTCCTGATCCTCGACGAGGTGATGTGCGGCATGGGCCGCACTGGCACGCTGCATGCCTGGGAGCAGGAAGGCATCGCGCCCGACATCCAGGCGATCGCCAAGGGTCTCGGCGGCGGCTATCAGCCGATCGGCGC
>NZ_DDOP01000011.1:0-10299 GCF_002341725.1 Bradyrhizobium sp. UBA2491 | reverse complement strand
GCGCCGCGGCGCTCGAAGTGCAGAAGACGATCGCGGAGGAGAATTTGCTCGACCAGGTCAAGGAGAGCGGCCGCCAGCTCGAGCAGCGGCTCACCGAACGCTTCGGCAATCACCGCCATGTCGGCGACATCAGGGGCCGGGGCCTGTTCTGGGCGATCGAGCTGGTCGCCGATCGCGGCACCCGCCAGCCGTTCGATCCCAAGCTCAAGCTGCATCAGCGCATCAAGTCCGCGGCCTTCGCGGGCGGACTTGCCTGCTATCCGTCCGGCGGCACCGCGGACGGCCAGCGCGGCGACCATGTGTTGCTCGCCCCGCCCTATATCGCGACTTCCGGCGACATCGACATGATCGTCGAAAGGCTCGGCGCTGCGGTCGACAGCGCATTGAAGGACGTTGGTCACTAGGAGGAGGACAGAATGTACAGGGCATTGATCACCGCAACCGTTCTTGTCGCGAGCATCGCGAGCGCAAGCGCTGCAACGCTCGACACCGTCAAGCAACGCGGCACGCTGGTGTGCGGCGTTTCCACCGGCTTCGCCGGCTTCTCGGCGCCGGACTCGCAGGGCAACTTCAAGGGCCTCGACGTCGACTATTGTCGCGCGCTTGCCGCCGGCGTGCTCGGCGATCCCGCCAAGGTGCGCTATGTCGCACTGACCGCGCAGAACCGCTTCACGGCGTTGCAGTCCGGCGAGATCGACGTGCTGTACCGCAATTCGACGCAGACCTATCTGCGCGGCACTACGCTCGGGCTGCGCCAGGGCCCGGTCAATTTCTACGACGGCCAGGGCTTCGTGGTGAAGAAGGACCTCGGCGTGAAGGAGCCGAAGGATCTCAAGGGCGCCACCGTCTGCGTCGCCCAGGGCACCACCCATGAAGTGACGCTCGGCGACTACGGCCGCGCCAACGGCATCGACTGGAAGCCTTTGGTGTTCGACCGGCCCGACACCATGTACCAGGCCTTCTTCGGCGGCCGCTGCGATGCCATGACCCAGGACGCCTCCGCGCTCGCCGGCGCGGTCGCGACCGCAGCACCGAAGCCCGACGATTACGTCGTGCTGCCGCTGACCATCAGCAAGGAGCCACTCGGTCCGTTCACCCGCAACGGCGACGAGGTCTGGAGCGACATCGTGACCTGGCTGCATTACGGCCTGGTCGAGGCCGAGGAGCTCGGCGTCACCCAGTCGAACGCCGACGAGATGACGAAGTCGCAGGCCCCGGCAATCCAGCGCCTGCTCGGCGTGTCGGGCGATCTCGGCTCGCGGCTCGGCCTCGACAACAAATGGCTGGTCGCGGCGATCAAGGCCGGCGGCAATTACGGCGAGATCTTCGAGCGCAATGTCGGCAAGGCAAGCCCCTTGAAGCTCGACCGCGGCCTCAACGCCACCTGGAGCAAGGGCGGGTTGATGTACGCGATCCCGTTCAAGTGATCTCCACCTCGCCCCGCTTGCGGGGAGAGGTCGTCATTCAAGCAAAGCTTGAATGACGGGTGAGGGGGAGTCTCCGCATATCCCCTTCTGACCTGTTACGACGATAGAGCCCCTCACCCCAACCCTCTCCCCGCGAAAAGCGGGGAGAGGGAGAAGAAAGACCTCATGCGCATCACCCTCATTCACGCCCTGAAGCACTCGATCGTGCCGATCGAGGCCTCGTTCGCGCGGCATTGGCCGGAGGCGCGGCTGATGAACCTGCTCGATGACAGCCTCTCCGCCGACCTCGCGCGCGACGGCAAGCTCTCCGAGCGCATGACGGAACGCTTTCTGGCGATGGGCCAATATGCGGCCAGCACCGGCGCCGACGGCATCCTGTTCACCTGTTCGGCATTCGGGCCCTGCATCGAGGCGGTGGCGCGCACGCACGCGCCGATGCCGGTCTTGAAGCCGAACGAGGCGATGATCGAACAGGCGGTCGCCAAGGGAAAGCGGATCGGCCTGCTCTCCACCTTCCCGCCGACGTTGGTGTCGATGCCGCCGGAATTTCCGTCCGAGGTCACGCTGGTGCCAAAACTCGCCGAGGGCGCCCTGGCGGCACTCGACGGCGGCGACCGCGCCGAGCACGATCGCATCGTGGTCGAGGCCAGCGAGGATCTGCGCGACTGCGACCTGATCGCGCTCGCCCAGTACAGCATGGCGCCGGCCGCCGCGCGCGTCGCCGAGGTCACCGGCCGCGAGGTGTTGACGACGCCCGACAGCGCGGTACTGAAGCTGAAGGCGATGCTTGGGGTCAAATAGGCGCGCGTTACACGCCGGGTTCCGACGATCGATCGAACGGATTTTGGCCGGTAGGCGACAAACAAGTCCGTCGATAGTGTACGACGCGGCGCCGCGGAGGCCCGTGGCGTCACCTTCTGCCGTCACACAAGCTTCCTAGACCGGGGCGGCCAACTCCCGGCTGAGACAAGGGCAAACTCCTGATGCGAAATACCTCTTTCCTTCTGATTGCGGCCGTCATTGCGTTGCTCGAACCGGCCGCGGCCCAGCAGGCCCCGCCGGCATCGTCGGCGGGCGCCTCCTCCGCGCAACTGACGCAAAAGATGAATGCCTATGTCGGGTGCATCAACCGTCTCTCGGCGCGATCCTACGAATCCCGCGACCGGTACTTTTCCTGGGCCGCCAAGAGCGGTCCGACGGGCAAAGAGCGGATCATCTACGGCACCTACACGATCTACGACACGTCCGACTGCAAGACGAGCGTCGCGGCCGCCAATGCGGCGGAGCCGCACGATGCCGGGCTTGAAGCCGCCGCGAATGCATATGTTGCGGCCGTCACCACACTCGAGCCGCTGTTGAAGGAGACGGACGACTACTACACCCAGGAGAACTACAAGGACGACAAGATGGCCAAGGGCAAGGCGCTGCATCCGCGCCTGGTCGCGGCCTGGGATGCGTTCGCCAGCGCCGACAAGGCGCTGCGCGCCGGCGTCGAGGCGATCAATGACAAGCGTGCCGCAGAGCAACTGGCCGCGATCGAGGCGAGCGAAGGCCGCAAATCGCACTATTATGTCGAGGCGCTGATGATCCAGGCCAAGCGCGTGCTTCGCGCAGAGCAGGCCGACAAACCCGACATCGACGCGATCACTCAGGCGCTCAACGAGTATGAGGCCACGGTGAAGGCCATGGAGGAGGCCTCGGGCAAGGACGGCGACGTCAAGCTCGGCTCGATGTTCATCGGCAGCGCCAAGTCATTCCTCACCACGGCGAAGCAACTGATGCGCCGCGTTCGCGACAAGGTGCCTTACAATTCAGGTGAGAAGATGATGCTGAGCAACGCCGGCGCGGGCTGGATGGTGGAAGGATCACCGGCCCGGCTGATGCGCGACTACAATCAGCTCGTCGACGGCTACAACCGCGGCGCCCGGATCTGAAGGACCGCCGCTGCGTAGCGGTGGATTAGCATAGCCTAATCCACCGCAACGCAGAGACCGCGCGTATTGCGCCGGAGCCTGTCGTCGGGCCGCGCTTTGCGCGGACCCGATGGGCTAATCCGCCCTACGGCTCTCCTTCTACGCTTTCGCGTCGTCGACGTTCAGATCGACACCCTGCGGATCCTTGATCGTCGACACCGTGATCAGCGAGATCAGCGCCAGCACCGCGATGTAGACGCCGACGCGCCAGGACTCGCCGTAGGTACCGATGATCCATTGCGCGATCATCGGGGCGAAAGCGCCGCCGAAGATGGCGCCGAGTGCGTAGCCGATCGAGACGCCGGAATAGCGCACCTTGGCCGGAAACAGCTCGGCATAGAGCGCCGCCTGCGGGCCGTACGACAGGCCGAGCGCGACAGTGAGGCCGACGGCGCTGACGAAGAACAGCAGCAGATTCTTGCTGTCGATCAAAAACCACATCGGCACCGCCCACAGCACCATCAGCGTGTAGCCGATCTGGAAGCAACGCACGCGGCCGATCTTGTCGCCGAGGATACCGCCGACCAGCGTGAAGACGAACCAGCTCACCGCCGCCAGCGTGCCGATCAGCAGCAGCTGCTCGGACGGCATCTTCAGCGTATTGGCGCCATAGCTGATCAGGAACGCGATCAGGATGTAGCCGGCCGCATTGTTGGCCATGAAGATCAGCGCGGTGCGGAAAATCTCCTTGCTGTGATTGCGCATCAAATCCCTCAGCGGCGCGGAGGATTCGCGGTGCCGTCGCTGCATCGCCTTGAACACCGGCGACTCCTCCACGGTGCGGCGGATCACGATGCCGACGACGATCAGGAGGATCGACAGCAGGAACGGAATCCGCCAGCCCCACTCCATCATCGCCTGCTTGCCGAGCGTCGCGGTGAGCACCCACAGCACGCCGGTCGCCAGGATCATGCCGAGCGGCGTGCCGATCTGCGGGAACGAGCCGAAGAAGCTGCGCCGATCGACCGGCGCCGATTCCACCGACATCAGCGCCGCGCCACCCCATTCGCCGCCGGCCGAGAAGCCTTGCAGGATGCGCAGGAGAATAAGCAGTGCCGGCGCCCAGGCGCCGATCTGCGCGTAGGTCGGCAGCAGGCCGACCAGCGCGGTCGCCGCCCCCATCAACAGCAGCGTGACCACCAGCATGTTCTTGCGCCCGAAGCGGTCGCCGAGATGGCCGCAGACGATGGCGCCGAGCGGACGGAACAGGAAGGACAGGCCGAGCGTCGCAAACGAGACGATCTGTGCCAGCAGCGGATTGTTCGCGTTCATCGGCGCGAAGAACAGCGCGCCGAACACCAGGCCCGCCGCCTGGGCGTAGACGAAGAAATCGTACCACTCGATGGTGGTGCCGACGAGCGTTGCGGTGAGGACCTTGCGTTCCTCATCCGACAGTTCCGCGCCGCGCGAACGCGCGGACATTTCGATGGACATATGGCCTCCCCAAACCCGTTCTTGAATCAGTTCTTGGCCGTGCCGGCATGATCGGCGCGATGCGCCCGCCCCGCACGGATGCTGGTACCGGGATAGCAGAGGTTTTCGCGCGGCACGAGTTAAATAGTTGCAGCAGCAACGATAATACCCTGACCAGGGCCCGCGGTCCGGTTCCATGACCTGACGACCTCAGCCCTCGCCGACGGTCTCCCATCTCGAAACGCCGATTGTGCAACGCAGCAACGCCATTATGATCGGAGGCTCTCCAAGAGGTCATAAGTGTCTGACATCAATGCCGATGCCTGGGTTTCCTCAGGCCACCGCCCGATGGGCTTTCCTGAATTCGTCGTCGTCATCGCCTCGATCATGGCGCTGAACCCGCTGGCGATGGACATGATGCTGCCGGCGCTGCCGAACATCCGCTCCGCGTTCCAGATCGCCGACGCCAACCGCCCGCAGATGGTGCTGTCGATCTTCCTGGTCGGCTTCGGCGTCGGCCAGTTCGTGATGGGCCCGCTGTCGGACCGCTTCGGCCGCCGCCCGGTGCTGCTCGGCGGCATGACCGTCTACACCATCGCCGGCCTGCTCGCGATCATGGCGCCCTCGTTCGAGACGTTGCTTTTGGCGCGCGCGCTGCAAGGGCTCGGCACTGCGGCAACCCGCGTGATCGCGACCTCGATCGTGCGCGACTGCTACGCCGGTCGGCGGATGGCGAGCGTGATGTCGCTGGCGATGATGGTGTTCATCGCAGTGCCCGTGATCGCGCCGTCATTCGGCCAGGCGGTGATGCTGCTGACCCACTGGCGCGGCATCTTCGTGCTGCTGATGATCTATGGCGTGATCGCGCTGGCCTGGAGCGCGATGCGGATGCCGGAGACGCTGCCGAAGGAGCTGCGCAAGTCGCTGGCGATCCCGGACGTGCTGTCGGCGTTCCGCCAGACCGTCACCAACCGGCAGACGCTCGGCTATGCGCTCGCCGCCGGCGGCGTGCAGGGCTCGCTGTTCGCCTTCGTGTTCTCGTCGCAGCAGATCTTCACCGAGATCTTCAAGCTCGGACATTATTTTCCGGTTGCCTTCGCGGCCTGCGCGGTCGGCGTCGCGATCGCCGGCTTCCTCAATTCGCGGATCGTCGGCCGCATCGGCATGCGGGTGATCTCGCACGCCGCGCTGACCGGCTTTGCCGTGGTCGCCGGTGTGCTGTTCCTCACGGTGAAGACCAACACGTTGTCGCTGCCGCTGTTCATGGTGCTGTCAGGCCTGATGATGTTCGCGTTCGGGCTGATGATGGCGAATTTCACCGCGCTCGCGATGGAGCCGCAGGGCAAGATCGCCGGCACCGCCTCCTCGCTGTACGGCACCATCACCACGCTGCTCGGGATCGGCGTCGGCACCACGATCGGCCAGGACTACGACGGCACGCTGGGGCCGTTCGCGACCGGCTTCTTCCTCTGCACACTGGCCGCGCTCGCCGTGGTGCTGGTGACCGAGAAGGGCCGCATGTTCCGACCGCATCATCATCCGATTTGATGAACCCGTAGCCCGCATGAGCGCAGCGATATGCGGGGCCGAAAAGAACCCGGATGTCGCTTCGCTCATCCGGGCTACGATGCCGTAGTCTGCCTCAGGCTTCCGCCTTCGCTCGCTGAGCTACGGCGGACAAGTCGCGGGTCCGCGCGACGACACGTCGCGTCGCCGCAAATCCTTCCATCCCGAGCTGCCATTGCAGGCCGACGATCGCGCCCTTGGTCGGTTGCAGCAGCGCGAGTGCGCTGAACAAGGTCACCGGCAACCAGATCGCAAGTTGCAGCCAGGCCGGCGGCGCGTAGGCCATTTCCATCCAGAGCAGCGCCGGCACCACGACGTGGCCGACCACGACGATGACGAGATAGGCCGGGAAGTCGTCGGCGCGCTGCGGCGTGAAGTCCTCGCTGCACACCTCGCAATGATCCGCCACCTTGAGGAAACGGCCGAACAGATGGCCGCGCCCGCAGTTCGGGCACTTCATCGTGAAGCCGCGCCACATCGCCTTTTGCAGGGAAACCGTCTCGGTCATTTGTCGTTCTCCTTTGGCCGTCTTCCTTTGGCTGTTGTCCTTGACCTGATCTGATGATCCATACAATATGGATTCAAGAGCATACAATCAAAGACAAAGCGTCGAATTGCATGGATTGGATCCCTACGGTTTCGGAATGGCACGGCCCGATGTTCCTGCGCATCGTCGATGCGCTCGCCGCCGATATCGCCAGCGGCCGGCTGGTCCGCGGCCAGCGGCTGCCGACCCATCGCGCGCTGGCGACCGCGCTCGACATCGACCTCACCACGGTGACGCGCGCCTATGGCGAAGCACGGCGGCGCGGACTGCTCGACGCCCGCGTCGGCCAGGGCACCTTCGTCTCGGAGACCACCGCGCGCGCGGCGTCCGACCTGCCCACGCCGGTCAATATCGACCTGTCGATGAACCTGCCGCCACAGCCGGTCGAGGCCAATCTCGACCTGCGGATCGCGCAGGGACTGGCGACCATCCGCTCCGAGGCCGGGTTCTCCGCCTATCTCGGCTATACCCGTCCCGGCGGCACCGCGGATGAACGCGAGGTCGGCGCGGCGTGGCTCGCGCCACGCGTACCTGACGCATCGGCCGATCGCATCGTGATCTATCCGGGTTCGCAGGCGATCATCTTCAACGCGCTGCTGGCGCTGACGTCGCCCGGAGACGTCGTGCTGACGGAGGCGCTGACATTCCCCGGCATCAAGGCCGCGGCGGCACGGCTCGACGTCCGCCTGGTCGGCGTTGCGATGGATACTGAGGGCGCGCGGCCCGACGCGCTCGACGAGGCCTGCCGCAAGCACAAGCCGAAGGCGGTCTATCTGGTGCCGACTCAGCAGAACCCGACCACGGCGACGATGGGGCCGGCGCGGCGCAAGGCGATCGCCGATATCATCAGGAAGCGCGGCTGCGTCCTGATCGAGGACGACGTCTACGGCCCGCTCGAGCCGCAGATGGCGCCGATCGCGGCCCTGATTCCCGAGCACACTTACTATGCCGCGAGCATCGCGAAATGCATCGCGCCAGCCTTGCGCGTGGCCTATCTGCTGGCGCCCGATGCGAGCGCCGAGCAGCGCATGCGCGCCGGCATGCAGGCCACCATGCAGATGCCACCATCGCTGATGGTGGCGCTGGTCACGCAATGGCTGCGCTCGGGGGTTGCCGCCGACATCATCCGTGCCATCCGCAACGAGGCGGCTGCCCGCCAGCAGCTTGCGGCGCGCTTCCTCAAGGGCGTGGCCTACGCGGCGCGGCCGGCGAGCCACCATCTCTGGATGCCCCTGCCGAAGCATTTCGACGGCACCGACCTGCTGTCGCATCTGATGCGCAATGGCCTCGCCGTGGTCGGCGAAGACGCCTTTGCGGCTGGAGAAGCCGCGCCCCGCGGCCTCCGGGTGTCGCTCGGCGCCGCGCGCAACCGCGCCGAGCTGAGCCAGGCGTTGCAGGTGCTGTCGAATGCCGTGCGGACGCCGGTCGGCGCCACGCAAATTGTATAAATTTCCGACCTTCGTTAAGGAATAAACTCGCTCAAAGAAGATTATGGTGCGCGGGAGCGCTCTCGCCACGCTTAGGCGCTCAAGGGCATCAGACAGGGGCAGCGTTCCAATGTCGTCCGGATTTGATCGAGCAGTCCATATCGCGATGCGGACGCGTCGGGCGGCAACGGCCGCGATCCTGTGTCTTGCACTTGTCACATCGGGCGCCGCGCGTGGCTCCGACGTCCCTGCCCCGTCGCCGGGAAAACTCGAACGCATTACCGAGTTCTTCGACGCCGAGGTCTCGAGCGGTCGCATTCCCGGCGCGGTCATCCTGATCCAGCAACACGGCAAGCCGGTCTATCTGAAGACCTTCGGCTATCGCGACGTCACGACCAAGTCGCCGATGCGCCTGGACACGATGTTCTCGCTGCGCTCGATGACCAAGCCCGTCACCAACACCGCCGCGATGATGCTGGTCGATGACGGCAAACTGTCGCCGCAGGATCCGCTGTCGAAATACATTCCGGCGTTCGCCGACGTGAAGGTCGGCATCGAGCCGGACGGCGGCAACGATCTGAGCAAGCTCGAGCTGGTGCCGCCGATCCGTCCAATCACGATCGAGGACCTGATGCGGCACACCTCGGGCATCACCTATGAATATATCGGCGCCGACTGGGTCCAGAAACTCTATCGCGCGGGACATCTGTTCGACGGACAGTTCGACAACAAGGAGTTCACGGCCAGGCTGGCCAAGCTACCGCTGTCGCGGCAGCCCGGGACATTGTGGCGCTACGGTCATTCGACCGACGTGCTCGGCCGGGTGATCGAGATCGTCTCGGGCAAGTCGCTCTATCAGTTCGAGAAGGAGCGGATATTCGATCCCCTGAAAATGAACGACACCAGATACGTGCTCGATGCGGAAGCCGAACGGACGCGGCTGGCGGAACCGCTGCCTTCCGACAAGATCCTGATCGACTCCGAAACCGAGCGGCGCGCGCATCCGGAGTGGGAGTCCGGCGGCGGCGGCCTGGTCTCGACGATTCTCGATTATGCGCGCTTCGCGCAGATGCTGCTCAATGGCGGCGAACTCGACGGCAAACGCTATCTCAGTCCGGCCGCCTTCAAGGACATGACGACGGACCATATCGGGCCGGGCTCCGGTGTCGGCCGCGACTATTGGTACTTCCCCGGCGACGGCTTCGGCTACGGCTACGGCGTCGCGGTGCGGACCGATCCCGGCATCGCCAAGCCGCCGCCACCCGGCTCGATCGGCGAGCTGAAGTGGGACAGCGGCAGCGGCACCTATTTCGGCGTCGATCCGAAACTCGACATGATCTACATCATGCTGGAGCAGACCCAGAACGAACGCCAGCGCATCACACCCGCGTTCCGAAAGCTGGTGTACGACGCATTCAGCCCGGACTGAGATCGGTCATCTTCGCGCTACTTCCGCCGCACTGTTTCCTGTCTGCGCCGCGCCGCGGCCGCGATCAGGCTTGCGGTGCAGTCGTTGCAGACGAATGCGCACTCGTCGGTAAACAAGCCGATGCGCGCGTCGAATTCGATCGCCCCATCGTCAGCGAGCCCATCGATGACGCCACCGCAGCACATGCATCGGCGCCACGACACCAATTCCCGTTGCATGGCGCGCGCTCCTGCCATCGCAGCTTCCCTCTCGCTATATACTATCGTATATATCGCGGTGACAAGGCAGGCGGTGACAATCCGGCCGGGAACCCTGCACACAACAACCATCGGCCGGAGACGATCGCCTCACAATCCTGCCTGGTCCAACCAGGTTCATTGAGGAAACGCGATCATGATAAAAAACAAAGGCGACGCGGGCCGTCCGCGCGCAACGGGAGAGACGTTCGAGATCCGCCGCGCCGCACTGGAGCGTTTTCGAGCGAAGTGGATACCGGTTCGCGTGAAGAAAACGCGTC
>NZ_DDOP01000012.1:0-22688 GCF_002341725.1 Bradyrhizobium sp. UBA2491 | reverse complement strand
CGCCCGGTCCATGTCCGCCTCCCGGCGCGGATCCGCCGCCTGAGCCGCGACCGGGCGTGCCGGGGCTGCGCACCGACGAGCCCGGGAACTTGCCGACCGACTGCACCGATTCGACGCGCAACTCGCGCGGCCCCGAGAGCTGGGCATTGACGACGACGCGCGTGTCGGCCGCCGGTGAGAAGCGCGAATGGTCGCGCGCGACAAAGCCGGAGCCGAGTTGCAGATCATTGCCGACCCGCCGCACATAGGCTTCGATCAACAGCCGCTTCGCGCCGGTGAGATCGGAGAAGTCGTCGGCGCGGCTGCGCGAGACCTGCATCACGCCCTGCGCAACATGGCCCTCGGCCTGCACGCGCTGTCCGACCAGCGCCGCGTCGACGCCGGCGAGCTTGAGCTCGCCGATCCGCAACGTTCCGGCACGGTCGCGCTCCAGCGGTCCGGCGACGCGCATCGCCGCGTCATGACGCTCCTGCACCAGGCTGGCGACGACCACGCCGTCGTTGCGGCGCAGTCCGAACACGGCGACCTGCGCGCCGGGCTTCAGCCAGCTCTCGTGGCCGTTCCAGGCGACCTTCTGGCCGAGCACGGTGAGTTCGCCCGGTTTCGCGTGCTCGATTGGACCGGTGACTTCGCTGGTCACGTCGATCCGCTTGGTCGACAGCGTGCCGCCGACACCGCGCTCCGCCACCACCCGCGCAAGGTGGCCGATTCGCAGCGCCTTCGCGCTCGCCGCCTCGCCGTCGATCCGGACCGGCACGTCGGCCGCATAGGCGACGCGCTCGCCATTGACATAGATCGAGCCGAATTTCTGGATCACGCCGACGATGCCGGTGCCCCCGATCCCCTGGTCGGAGCCGGTGATCCCGGTGCCGCCGATGCCCTGATCGTTGCCGCGCTTCCTGACCTGGGCGCCGGCCAGCGACGTTCCGGCGAGCCAAAATGCCGCGAGCAGCGCGCGGCGCGAGATGACGGGCGGCCGCTTCACGACGCACCGCCTTCGTCTGCATCGTCATCGACCGGGCCGTCGGGGCCCTCGCGATAGATGTAGATGCCGAAATTCCAGCGATAGTCGCCGCCCTTGTCCTTGGCCAGGGCGCGGTTGGCCTCGCGGTTGGCGACCTTCAGCGCCTCCATCGCGAGCTCACGTGAGCGGCCCTCGAGCCGCTTCGCCAGCTTGGCCGACAGTCCGTCGTAATGCACCGCGCGCTCCAGGAAGCGCGGCGCCGCCGAGGACACGTTCATCTCGGCGGCCGCGACATGGTCGTGCAGGTTGCGGCCGAGATAGTGCCATTTGCGATCGTCGTCGCCATGCGGCACGAACGCCTCCTCGACCAGCACGATCTCGTCGTCGTCATTGATGGTGACGAGCTTGCGGTCGAGCCATTCGTCCAGCACCGCGCGCGGCCGCACGTCCTTGGTGATCGATTCGACCAGCGTCTCGAACGACGGTGTGCCACCGTCAGCGGTGCGCGGCAGCGCCAGCGGATCGCCCTTGGCATCGGTGAATTCGGGCGCGGCCAGCCAACGTGCGATGATCGCGCTGGTGCGCGACAGCGTCGCCGGCACCACGTTGACCGGCGCGCCCGCGCCGCGCAGCCGTGCCACCTCCTTGCGATGGATGCCGGTCAACAGGCTGACGCGGCTGTCGGTCTGCTCCTTGCCCTCGAGCGCGAAGTCGTGCTCGGCAACGTTGACATAGAGCTCGCGCAACAACTGGGTCAGCGCCGGGAACGTCATGCCGCCGCGGATGCAAAGCCGCACCAGCGGACGCAGCATGCGCGCCAGCGGCGCTTGCAGCTTCGCTGCGGCGATCGGCGCGGGCGCTGCTGGCTTCGACTTCGGGGCCTTGGCATTCATGCCCAAGTTTTAGCCGTCCGCCGCGTGGGACACAATCCCACCCCCTCTTGACGTGTGACTTTTTCCCACCTATGGCAAACAAATCGCCGCCAGGGTCGGTTCCCGATCGTCGCGGCGAGATGCACCGGGCGTGGATAGCCGATGACCTCCATCCGATTCGACGTTGCGTTCGCTAACGCTTGCCGCACCGCCCAGGTCCCCTACGCGGATTTCGTGTCGACGGTGATGGCGGGCGCCTATCCGTGCCTGCCCGGCACCACGCCCGGTTCGCCGCGCCGCTTCGACGAGACCGACCTGGTCGCGCTCTACATCTACGGCCGCCTGCTCGCGTTCGGTTTCGATGCACTGCGCGCCGGCGAATATGCCTGCCGCGCTCATGGCGGCCTCGTCGCCGAGCCGCGGGCGAGGTCGATCTCGATCGCGCTGACGCCGGACGGCGGCAAGCGCGTCGTCATCGAGCAGGACACCCAGCGCCTGACCGCGACGATGCTGGCCGAGAAGATCCAGTTCGACATCCCGGCGATCAGGCTGCTGCTGCAACGAACGGCCGAATCCGACACGACCGTTTCCGTCTGACACCGCTGCATTTCCGGTCGGGCGCTCCGCCGCTGCGGGCGCGCGACCGTGCCTGCGCAACTGCCGCGCAGCAACGCGCTCCCTTCCGTTCGAAAAAAGTTATCCACCGCCATACGTGGGACATAATCCCACATTTTAGTCCGGCGCCATTGACGTGTGAAATTTTCCCACGTATCCAGAATTCGTTCAGCAGGGAATCCGACGCAATGTCCGTTCGTTCGGCCCGCGAATCCGGTCGATTCGCCACCACACTCCGTTTCACGCCGCAGGCACCGTTCTGCTTCACGCCGCAGGCGCCTTGCGGCCCGATCGAACCAGTGCTTCCGGCGCTGCTGCGCTCGCTGGTGTTCTTCGCCGCGCTGGCGCTGCCGTTCGTCGTCGCCCTGTACGCCGCATGATCCGGATCGAGCCGCCCATGATGGTCGTCAACGAGCCGGACCGGCGTCCGTCGGTGCTGCACATCTTCAAGGTCTACTACCCCGATCTGTTCGGCGGCACGTTGACCGTGATCCGCGACATCTGCGCCGGACTGAAAGACACCTTCTCTGCCGCCGTGCTGGTGTGTTCGCGCTCCGGCGGCGAGCGGCAGATCGTGGTCAATGACGTCGCGGTCGAGCGCGTGCACTCGTTTGGCGACGTGCTGTCGCTGCCGGCGGCGCCGACCTATCCATGGCGGCTGTGGCGGCGCATCGCCGACCACGATCTGCTGGCGCTGCACGCGCCGTTCCCGCTCGCCGACCTGGTGTTCGCGCTCGGGCTCGGCGGCACCCGTCCGCTGGTCGTGCACTGGCACGCCGATATCGTCTCGCACGCCGCCTTGCGCTTCCTGGTCGAGCCGTTGATGCGGCGAACCCTGCGGCGCGCGTCTGCGATCATCGTCTCCGATCCGGTGCTGATCGAAGCCACGCCGCTGTTGCAGGAATTCGCCGACAAGTGCCACGCCGTTTCGTTCGGCGTCGATGTCGCGAAATACGACCGGCCGGCCACGCAGACCGACGACATCAACACGCGGGGCCGCCTGGTGCTCGCCTGCGGCCGGCTGGTGCCCTACAAGGGCTTCGACGTGCTGGTGCGATCGGCCCATGCGCGCAATTTCGAGGTCTGGATCGTCGGCGAGGGCCGCGAGCGCGACAATCTCGAACGGCTGATCCGCGACTACGGCTTGCAGGACCGTGTCCGCCTGCTCGGCTCGGTGTCCGAGAGCGAGCGCGTCAAGCTGCTGCGCATCGCCGACGTCTTCGTGATGCCGTCGGTGACCAACGCGGAGACCTTCGGGCTGGCGCAACTCGAGGCGATGGCCGCGAGCCGTCCGATCGTCAACACCGCGCTCGACACCGGCGTTCCCCATGTCGCCCGCGACGGCCTCGAGGCCATCACGGTGCCGCCCGGCGACGCCACCGCGCTCGCCGACGCCATCGAGACGCTGATCAACGATCCCGAACGGCGTCGCCGCATGGGTCAGGCCGCGCGCCATCGCGCCATCACCAAATACTCGAACACAGCCTTCAAAGAGGGAGTTGAGACAGTGTACCGCAAGGTCGTGACCGAAGAGGCCACCGCGAAGGGCGCGGGCTCACCAGCCCCAGGCCCGCGCTCCCAAACGGCCGGCTTCGTCGGCGCGATCCAGATCGCGGCCGCACTGGCCTGGTCCGACGTGCGTCATCGTTACGTCCGCTCCCTCCTTGGACCCTTCTGGATGTCGATCCAGATGGCGATCATGGTGGCCGTGCTCGGCTCCGTGATCGGCCATCTCTCCAATGCGAGCGCGGTGGCGCGGCTGCCGATGCTGGCGGCGAGCCTGACCGCCTGGACCTTCCTCAACAGCGTCGTGCTCGACGCCACCACCGCGTTGCAGGGCTCGGCCAGCCTGATCAAGGACCGCGCGCTGCCGCCGGTGATCTTCCTGCTGCAATGTACCTTCCGGCAGGCGCTGTTCGCGGCCCACAACGCCGTCGTACCGCTGATCCTGTGGCTCGCTCTGACGCCGAGGGATCTCGGCGGCGCCATCGTCGCCCTGCCCGGCCTCATCCTGTTCGTCGCGTGCACGATGGCCTTGAGCCTCGTGCTCGGCGCGCTGGCGACGCGTTACCGCGACATCAAGCCGATCATCGAGTCGTCGCTGACGCTGGCATTCCTTGCCTCGCCGATTATCTGGACACCCGAGATGATCGATCGCGGCTCCACCGTGATGCGGCTCAATCCGCTGACCCATCTGTTCGCGATCTGGCGCGACCCGCTGGCCTCAGGCCACGTCGCGATGACCAGCCTGGCTTATGTGCTGGCCTGCCTCGCCGCGCTCACGGTCGCCGCGACGGTCACCATCGCCCATCTGCGCAAAGCGGCATTCTGGATCTAGCGCATGGCAAGCATCCATCTCCACGACGTCTGCCTCGACTATCCGCTGTACGGCGCCTACGACTTTTCGCTGAAGCGCCGCCTGCTCGGGCGCCTGTTCCGCCAGGCCAGCGAGATGCGCACCATCCGCGCGGTCGACAACATCTCGATCGAGGCGAAGGCCGGCGCGCGCATCGGCCTCGCCGGCCCG
Source organism: Bradyrhizobium sp. UBA2491 (assembly GCF_002341725.1). NCBI lineage: Bacteria > Pseudomonadati > Pseudomonadota > Alphaproteobacteria > Hyphomicrobiales > Nitrobacteraceae > Bradyrhizobium > Bradyrhizobium sp. UBA2491. The sequence goes on along the minus strand of NZ_DDOP01000012.1, from coordinate 17,710 downwards.
AACGGCTCCGGCAAATCGACCTTGCTGCGGCTGATCGCCGGCGTATTCCCGGCGACCAGCGGCAAGGTCGAGATATCGGGCAATATCGTGCCGTTGCTCGGCCTCGGCGCCGGCGTCAATCTCGATTTCGTCGCCGCCGACAACATCAACCTGCTGCTGCGGATCTCGGGACGCAAGCCGACGCCGGCGATCCTGGAGGAGATCTGGGCCTTCACCGAGCTGGAGGAGCGCATGCAGCGGTTGCCGCTGCGGATGTTCTCCTCGGGCATGCTGATGCGCGTGCTGTTCGCGACCGCGACGGCGTTTCCCGCCGACATCCTGCTGCTCGACGAATGGCTCAGCGTAGTCGACGAGAATTTCTCGGCCAAGGCCGAGCGGCGGCTGCGCAAGATGGTCGAGAGCGCCGCGGTCGTGATCATCGCCTCGCACGATCACGCGCTGCTGCGCCGGACCTGCACCAGCATCATCAATCTCGATCACGGCCGCATCGCCAGCACGGTTGCGCTGGATCCGCCCGTCCCGCATCACCTCGAGCTCAGAGAAATCAGCGCATGACAAAGATCCTGGTCGTCAGCGAGGCGCTCGGCGAACCCAACCACAAGCGCGGCATCTTCCATTTCACGCGGGAATTGATCCGCTCGCTGGCCGGCGACGGTCACGAACTGACGCTGCTGGTCGAGACCACGCGCCGCTATCGCAAGCTGCGCCGCCGCCAGCAACGCACCCGCCTGCTGCCCGACGGTTCGCGGCTGATCGAGTTGCTTGCGCTCTATCGTTTCCTCGACGAGGCCGACATGAACGCGCCCGTCATGCGCAGCAGCGGCGGGCTGCGCCGCACCATCGACTGGTTCCGCGGCAAGCTCCGCGCGGCCACCTCGCTGGAATTCGCCGTCAGCTTCCTGCGCGCGCTGCATGTGCTGCCGGCCAGCGTCAGCCTGATCGAGAACCACGCCGACGGCCTCGAATACGTCCCGACCGACCTGCGGCATCTCAGGCTGTTCGGCGACTTCCTGCTGGAGCCCGGCTTCTACAGCTATCAGGACACGTCGGCGCTGCTGCGGCTGCCGCCGCCGCGGATCGACGCGCGCGGCTACGACGTCATCCTGGTCGACACGCCGACGCGGGTCGCGATCCAGCGCAAGCACGGCGCCAAGGTGATCTGCGTCGTGCACGATCTGCTGCCGCTGACCGATCTCAAGCTCAGCGACGTCGCGACGCGGCTGTTCCTGTCGCGCCTGTTCACCAGCCTGCATCAGGCCGACGAGCTCGCCTTCGTCTCGAACTACAGTCTGGGTCGCTTCCGCGCCCTGCTTCCGCAATTCGCTCATCTGCCGGCACGGGTGGTCTATCCCCGCACCCGGTTCGAGGCGTCGGCACCGCCGCTGGCGGCAGGAGCCGTTAGCGGGCGCCCCTATTTCGTCGTGATCGTCTCGGCCGAGCCGCGCAAGAACCTCGCTGCCGTGATCCGCGCCTTTCGCAAGCTGCCGCAGGCCGACCTCGTCGTGATCGGCTACACCGGCGACCCGCGCCTGACGCGCAATGCACCGCCCAACGTCCGCTTCTCCGGCTATGTCGAGGAGCATGAGAAGGCCGCGCTGATCGCCGCAGCCCACGGCCTGATCATGCCGAGCCTCGCCGAAGGCTTCGGCGTGCCGATCATCGAGGCGCTGGCGGCCAACACGCCGGTGCTGTGCTCGGACATTGCCGTATTCCGCGAGGTCGCGGGCGAGCTTGCCGACTATTTCGACCCGTTCTCGATCGAGGAGATCTGCGCTTCGGTCACCCGCGTGCTGGCGCAACAGCAGCAATGGCGCGACCGCATCCGCGAGCGCCGGACCGATCTCGCCGAGCGTTTCGGCCACCACACCCAGGCGCGCGATCTGCTGTCCCACCGGGTCGTCGCGGAAGGCGCTGCCCCCGCGCCGGCACTGTCGGTTCCGGTGGCGGCGTTCAACGGCGTCACCGCGCACGGCATGTGAACGATCATGAGCAGCGAATCCGAGGCGATTGGCTCCACCGTCGCACCGGCGATGTGGCGCGATCGCGTCCGTGCCTGGTCCGCTTCAGCCGCCTATGCCCGCGCGACCGACATCCTGATCATAGCGGCCGCGGCTTGCCTGCCGTGGTCGACGACGGCGCTCGCGGTGTTCATGTTGCTCTGGCTGGTCGCCGTGATCCCGACCATCGACTGGGAGCAGTTCGTGCTCGACCTCGCGCGGCCGGCCGTTGGCTTGCCGATTGCGCTCGTCGCGCTCGCGCTGGTCGGGGTCGCCTGGTCGGCGGCGGATTGGGCCGAACGGCTGCACGGCATCAAGCCGCTCAGCAAGCTGCTGTTGCTGCCGTTCCTGCTCGGCTACTTCCAGCGCTCGCAGCGCGGGATCTGGGTGTTCACCGCGTTCCTGGTCTCGTGCACGCTGGTGATGATCCTGTCCTGGATCGTGCTCGCGCTGCCGCAGCTCAGGTTCGCGCACACGGTATCCGCCGGCGTGCCGGTGAAGAACTACGTCGACCAGAGCCAGGAGTTCGCGCTGTGCGCTTTCGCGCTGGCGCTGCCGGCGTTGACGGCGCTGCGGGCCAAGCAATGGCGCATCGTGGCCGGCGCGCTCGCGCTCATCCTGCTGTTCGTCGCCAACATGTTCTACGTCGTCTCGGCGCGGACCGCGCTGGTCTACATGCCGGTGCTGCTGATCCTGTTCGCCGCGCTGCATTTGTCGCGGCGCGCCACCCGGCTGCTGTTCGCCGGAGTTGCGGTCGCGAGCCTCCTGGTCTGGACCACCTCGCCCTATCTCCGCCAACGCATCGCCGACGTCGGCATCGAGTATCGCGCGCACGACACTTCGGGCATCGCCTCCACGGCGCAGCGCCTGACCTATTGGCGGAAGTCGATGAAGTTCATCGCCACGGCGCCCTTGTTCGGGCACGGCACCGGCTCGATCAAGCACATGTTCACGGTGGATGCGGTCGGGCAGAGCGGCCTGCAGGCCGAAGTGATCAACAACCCGCACAACCAGACCCTCAACGTCGCGATCCAGTGGGGATTGATCGGCGTGCTGCTGCTCTGTGCCATGTGGTACAGCCACGTTAGCCTGTTCGCCGGCCGCGATCTCGTGACCTGGATCGGGCTCGCAACCGTCGCGCAGAACATCACGAGTTCGCTGTTGAACTCGCACCTGTCCGATTTCCACGAGGGCTGGATGTATGTGATCGGCGTCGGCGTCGCCGGCGGCATGGCGCTGCGCGCTCGCCGGACGGAGAGGATACTGTCTCCGCCTCACTCGGATTGAAGCGGACTAGACAATACGGAGTTTCGTTCAACGTCATTCCGGGGCTCGCGAAGCGAGAGCCCGGAATCCATTCCGCCACTCGTTCTGGAGCCCGATGGATTCCGGGCTCAGTCCTTCGGGCTGCCCCGGAATGACGAGCAGAACTGGTCGCCAGGGGCGGCAACGCCCTACCGCGCCGCCTCATGCCCGACCTCACCCGTGATGACGTCGCCGAACAGCTCCCAGGCCTCGCCGTTGAACCGCATCAGCTGCATCTGTTCGATCGGGAAATAGTCGTCCGGCGAGGTGTTGACCATGATGCCGGGCAGCATCAGGTCGGAGTGGAAGTTCTTCAAATTTGCGGCCTGCTTCATCACGTTTTCGCGCGTGAGAATGTCGCCGCATTGCTTCAGCACCTGCACCATGGCCTCCGCCTGCACATAGCCATAGAGGTTGTTGGCATTGGCCTTGTCGCCGTCGGGATAATATTTGTCCATGAAGGCGCGCCAGCTTTGCACGGCCGGGTCCTTGTCCCAGGTCGGATCGGTCGGGTCCTTTAGATAGGCCGTCGAGATGATGCCCTTGGAATAGTCGAGCCCGGCCGGCTTCAGCACCGAAGCCACCGAGGTCGCGGTGTTGGCGAGGAAGAACTTCGGCTTCCAGCCGAGCTCGCCGACCTTGCGGATCGCCTGGGCCGATCCCTTCGGTGCGGCCCATGAGAAGAAGATATCGGCACCCGAATCGTGCAGCGCGACGATCTGCGAATCGATCGAGGGATCGGAGACCTCGTAGGACTTGTCGGCGACGATCATGCCGACCTTGTCGCCGAGCCCGTCCTTCAAGCCCTTGAACTGATCCTTGCCGGCGTCATCATTCTGCCAAAACACCGCGATCTTGCTGGTTGGGAATTTGTCGCGAATATATTTCGCATAGATCCGTCCCTCGCTCTGGTAGTTGGGCTGAAACCCCATGGTCCAGGGAAAGTTCTTCGGATCGCCGAATTTTGTGCCACCGGACGCAACGAACAATTGCGGCACCTTCTTGGCATTCATGTATTTCATGATTGCCGAGTTGGATGGCGTGCCGAGAGGCTGGAAGATCAGGAGCACCTCGTCGCTCTCGACCAGCTTGCGCGCCTGCTCGATCGCCTTCGGCGGCGAATAGGCATCGTCGTAGCTGATGAAGTTGATCTTGCGGCCGTTGATGCCGCCCTGCTCGTTGATCATCTTGAAGAACGCGGTCTCGGTCTTGCCGATCACGCCGTAGGACGACGCCGGGCCGCTGTACGGCATGATGTTGCCGATCTTGATTTCGCCATCGGTCGCGCCGGGATCGTATTTCTTCTGCGCATACGCCGAGGTGGCGATCAATGCGGCACTTGCGAACGCCGCGATGGCGCCAATATATCCAGAACGAACCGGCATCGTTTTCTCCCGATTTTTGTCGTTGGTTTTGGCGACAAGTCTCGCAAGAGACGCATATGCTGGCAAGCGCCGGGTTTTTTCGTTGGGCGAAACGGCATTGTTGCCTGGCGCTATTTATGATTGAAGGTCGATCTGGGGATCACGAGTCGAGGCGTTCTGATTGCGTAAACCGGACATTCGTACCGGTCCGCGGCATCCGCGTTTGGCGGCTGCGGGCTATGAGATCACGCGCCGCCTCAGCGAACGTGCGATGGCCAAGCTTGGCCTGCACAAGGCCAATGGTGAATTCGCGCAGCGCACGATCGCCTCGATCCGCGAGCGATTGCAACGCAGCGAGACCATCTACGTCGCTGGCCTCGCCTGCCCCGGCACGCACAACACCGGCGTCGCGCTGGTCGAAGTCACCCAGAAGGACGGCCCGCGCCTGATCGTCAACAACGAGGAAGAGCGCTTCTCCGGCAACAAGCACACCAACGAATTCCCGCAGCATGCGCTCGACGACATGCGTAAGGTGTTGCAGCGGATGGGGCGCGACATCGGCGACATCGCAGCCTTCGTCACCACGTGGGACTATCCGGCGCTGATGGCGATGCTGATCCGCACTTCGTTCGAGGAAGCCCCGGCCAGTATCAAATTGCTGCGCGCGCCGATCGCGCCCGCGATCAATTTGCGCCAGATGGACCAGGTGAGGCGCATCTCGCGCAAGCTTGCGAAAATGTATGGGCTCGGCGAGCAGCTGCCGCTGATCTGCATGCCGCATCACGACAATCACGCCTGGTACTCGTTCACGGCCTCACCGTTTGCCGATATCCGCGAGCGTGTAGCGATTGCGGTGCTCGACGGCACCGGCGATGTCGGCTCGATCTCGCTCTATGTCGCCGAGAACGGCGAGATGAAGCAGCTCTATTGCAACGATAGCCTGTTCGATTCGCTCGGCGCCTTCTACACCGTGATCTCGTCGAGCCAGGGCGGCTGGACCTGGCTCTCCAGCGAAGGCCGCTACATGGGCGCCGCCGCCTGGGGCGACATGAACCGCGCCACCAATCCCTATTACGCGCGCCTGAAGGACGTGCTGCAACTCGGGCCCGACGGCACCGTGCTGCTCAACCGCGCGATGGCCAACTGGTATGCCGATCCCGCCGACAATCCCTACAAGCAGCCGCTGATCGACATCCTCGGCCCGCCGCTGCGGCCGGACCAGCTATGGAATCCCGACGCGGTGCTGCGCGTCGAGGACATCCATCACCGCCCCGACACCAAGGACCGCGTCGACAAGGCCGCCGCGACGCAACTGGTGTTCGAGGATGCGATGATCCACGTCATCGATCATCTGCTGCGCATCACGGGTACCGATCGCCTCGTATTGACCGGCGGCGTGGCGCTGAATGCACTCGGCAATATGCGGCTGCTCGAGCATTTCGACGAGGCGTGGTTCGAACAGGCGCAGCAGCGCAAGACGCGGCTGCATATGTGGGTGCCGCCGGTTCCCGGCGATCCCGGCGTGCCGATCGGCGCGGCGTGGCTGTTCGCGCATCTGGCGGGCGCACCGCGCGGCGCGCCGCTGTCGCACGCATTCTACTGCGGCCTGCCGCCTTCCAACGCCGACATCACCGCGGCACTCAACACCGACGATGTCGCCTCGTCCGTGATCGGCAACGTTGCGACATCAGAGGGGCGCGATGCGATCGCGGACCTGATGGCCTCCATGGTGGCGCAAGGCGGCGTGATCGCGATCTATCAGGGTGCGGCCGAAACCGGCCCGCGCGCGCTCGGCCATCGCTCGATCCTCGCCAATCCCTGCGATCCCGAGGTGCGCGAGCGGCTCAACGAGCGCGTCAAGTACCGCGAGGCGATCCGCCCGCTGGCGCCGATGGCGACGCTGCAAGCGGCACGCGACTATTTCGAGCTGGAGGACGGCGCGTCCGACGACGACTACAACGCTTACAACTACATGGTGCTCACGGCCCATTCGAAGCCGGAGGCACGCGCGAAGATTCCGGCCGTGGTGCACGCCGACGGCACCGGCCGCATCCAGATCGTGCGCGAGGCGGACGATCCCCTCACCTACGCCTATCTGAAAGCGCTCGGCCGCCATATCGGCGTCGAGATGTCGGTCAACACCTCGTTCAACGTCGCGGGGCCGATCGCGCAGACGCCGGCGCAGGCGATGGACACGCTGCGCCGCTCCAAGGGCCTCGATGCCGTGGTGCTGGTCGCCGACGACGGCACCGCCTATGCCGCCTGGCACGGCGGCGAGCGCGACAGCGGTCGTTTCACCGGCTGGTATGCGGAGTGGAAGCAGGTGCGCGGCTGAACCAGCTCAGCACGCGTCCGTCGATCAAGAGCAGTGCACTCGCGATCACAAGCGCACCGGTCACCTCCCGCCACGAGACCGGTTCGCCGAGCACGAGGTACCCGAGCAGCATCGCGGTGACCGGGATCAACAGCGTCACCAGCATCACATTGGTCGCGCCCGAGCGTTGCAGGATCTGGAAGAACACGATGTAGGCCAGTGCGGTCGACAGCGCCGCGAGCCCGAGCACCGCGAGCCATGTCGTCGCATGCGGCATCGGCAGCAGCCACGGCTTGTCGGCCACCGCGGCGACGGGGGCCATCATCACGCTGGAGGCCATCATCTGGAACGCCGCGGTCCCGAGCGGCGGCACGCGCTGCGGCAGCCGCCGCCCGACCAGCGCCGCGATGCCGTAGCTGAAGGCGCCCGCAAGGCACAGCGCGATGCCGATGCCCTGCCGGCTCTCGAAGCCGAGCGCGTCGCCATGCAGGATCGCAACCCCGATCAGCCCGACGGTCACTCCCGCGACGCGGCGCGCCTGCAACCGCTCATCGCCGGTCACCGCCATGATCACCACCGCGAACAACGGGGTCGTCGCATTGAGGATCGAGGCCAGTCCGCTCGGAATGTAGGTCTGCCCGAACACGATCAGCGAGAACGGCAGCACGTTGTTGAACAGCCCCATCGCGAAGAACGGCGCCCATCCCGAAACGCCGCGCGGAAATTCGATCTTCCTGGCCCGCAGCAACGGCAGCAGCATGATCGTGCCGAGCGCCACGCGCAGCAGCACCAGCGTCAGCGGCGGCAATTCGCGCAGGATCACGCCATTGAAGAAGAACGAGCCGCCCCAGAGCACCGACAGCAAACCGAGCAGCCCCCAGTCGCGGCGATCGATCCTGTTGTCGGCGGAAGGCATGGCAGGCACTCATCTGCGCTGGCGTAGATACCTGGAGCCTTTCCCGCTCCGATGAAATCGGAACGGGGCTCTAGGTTCTTGTCTTGACGCGTTTTCTACACGCGAACCGGTATCCACTTCGCTCGAAAACGCTCTAGCGGCACCGAGCCACAATGGCCACCCGATTTCCGTGAATTGCTGGCCCGCCTATTTCGGCCGCGACACGATCTCGATCATCTGGCCTTCGTCACCGTCGGGCGCATGGGCCTTGGCCCTGTCGTAGGCGGTGAGCGCGGCGCGGCTCACGGGCACGCCCGGCAACAGCGTCTCGGCCAGCCGCACGGCATAGTCGGCATCCTTGTGGCGCAGCGCCGCGGTGAACGACGCGCCGGAAAAGTTGCGGTCGATCATCCGCTTGCTGTGGCGGATCACCTGCGGGCTCGCCACCGCGCCGGTCGCCAGCGCTTCGGCCACCAACTTCATATCGAGGCCCGCCTGCTCGGCGATCGCAACGCCCTCGGCGAGGCTTGCGATCTGCACCGCGCCGATCAGGTTGTTGATCAGCTTGAACACGGTGCCTGTGCCGACCGGGCCGAAATGACGGATCGTGCTGCCGATCGGCGCGAGGAACGGTTGCGCCCGTTCGAGGTCGGCCGGATCGGCGCCGACCAGCAGCGTCAGCCTGCCGGCGGCCGCCGCCTCCGGCAGCCCGGTGACCGGACAATCGATATAGACCAGGCCGCGGCTGTGCAGCTCGCGCGCCATATCGAGCGTGTGCTGATAGGAGACCGTAGAGCACTCGATCGCGAGCGTGCCGGCCTTCATGGTGGCGGCAGCGCCGTCCTTGGTCAGCCAGACCGCGCGCGAGGCTTCATCGTCGGCCACCATCGTGATGACCGCATCGGCGTCGATCGCGGCGTCCTCCGGCGAGGTCGCCCAGATCGCGCCGCGCGCGATCAGGTCCTCGGCCTTGGCCTTGCTCCGGTTCCACACCGCGACCGTGAAGCCCGCATCGAGATAGCGGCCGGCCATGCCGTGGCCCATGCGTCCCAATCCGATGAAAGCGACGCGCGGCATGGCTTAATCCACATCCTCGACGGAGCCCGGCCCGGTGCCGAAGGCACGTTGCGCCAGCGTTGCCGCCATGAATTCATCGAGATCGCCATCGAGCACGCCCGACGTGTCGGAGGTCTGCACCCCCGTGCGCAGATCCTTCACCATCTGGTAGGGCTGCAAGACGTAGGAGCGGATCTGGTGGCCCCAGCCGATATCGGTCTTGGCGGCCTGATCGGCGGCGGCCTGCTCCTCGCGCTTCTTCAGCTCGATTTCGTACAGCCGCGCGCGCAGCATGTCCCAGGCCTGCGCCCGGTTCTTGTGCTGGGAGCGGCCGGCCTGGCAGACCACCGCGATGCCGGTCGGAATATGCGTCAACCGCACCGCCGACTCGGTCTTGTTGACGTGCTGACCGCCGGCGCCGCCCGATCGCATCGTGTCGGTGCGGACGTCGCTTTCCTTGATCTCGATCTTGATCGAGTCGTCGATGACAGGGAAAATCTGCACCGACGAGAACGAGGTGTGCCGCCGCGCGTTGGAATCGAACGGCGAGATCCGCACCAGGCGATGCACGCCGGCCTCGGTCTTCAGCCAACCATAGGCATTGTGGCCGGAGATCTGGATGGTGGCCGACTTGATGCCGGCCTCTTCGCCCTGTGACTCTTCGAGATACTCGATCTTGAAGCCGTGCTTCTCCGCCCAGCGCGTGTACATGCGCAACAGCATCTGCGCCCAGTCCTGGCTCTCGGTGCCGCCAGCACCGGCATGGACTTCGAGATAGGAATCGAACTTGTCGGCCTCACCCGAGAGCAGCGCCTCGAGCTCGCGCCGGGCGACCTCCTTCTTGAGGTCCTTGAGCGCCTTCTCGGCCTCCGCGACCACGCCCGCATCGTTCTCGGCCTCGCCGAGCTCGATCATGCCGACCTGGTCCTCGAGCTCGCGCTCGACCTTGCCGATGCCGGAGAGCGAATCCTCCAGTGAGGTACGCTCCTGCATCAGCCGCTGGGCCTTCTGGGGATCGTTCCAGAGATTGGGGTCTTCAGCGAGCTTGTTCAGCTCAGCGAGGCGTGCCGTCGATTGATCGACGTCAAAGATGCCTCCTCAGCAGCCCGACTGACTGCTTGATCTCTTCGACAAGGCGTTCGATTTCCGCGCGCATGGTCTTTCAGGTGTTGGGAAAAAAGCTCGTCAGGGATGTAGCGACCGGCGCGGCAAAGCGCAATCGGCTTGGCCGCACTATCCCGATCATTTGGATCCGATCGCCGTTAGTATAATCCGCCGGTTCCCGGGCGAATGAAGAAGCCTCCGTCCGGCTGCTGCCCGCCGCTCTGCGAAGCCTGCGGCGCGCGGCCATCGGCGTCGGCAACGCCAACCGGGGCCGAGTATTCCGGCGGTGCCGTACCCGGCTTGAAGGCTTCGAGGATGGTGTTTCCATTGCCCGGGCCGGCACGAACTCCGGTCTTCGCGTCGACCCGGATCAGCTTGATGCCAGCCGGCACCTTGAACGGCGTCGGTGGCTTGTCGGCCAGCGCAAGCTTCATGAAGTCCCTGGCGATCGGGGCCGCGGTACGACCGGCCTGCGCGGTTCGCCCCAGGCTGCGCGGCTTGTCGTAGCCTAGGTACAAACCAACGACCAGATCGGACGAGAAACCGACGAACCAGAGGTCCTTCGCATCATTCGTGGTGCCGGTCTTGCCCGCGATCGGCTTGCCGACATCGCGCATGACCGTCGCCGTGCCGCGTTGGACCACGCCTTCCATCATCGAAGTGATTTGATACGCGGTCATCGGGTCCAGCACCTGCTCGCGGCGGTCGACGAGCTGCGGCTCCGGCTGGTTCTTCCAGCCTCCGGGCGCGTCGCAGCCGCGGCATTCGCGCTGGTCGTGCTTGAAGATGGTGTGGCCATAGCGATCCTGGATGCGGTCGATCAGCGTCGGCTTCACCCGGCGGCCGCCATTTGCGAACATCGAATAGGCGGTAACCATGCGCATCACGGTCGTTTCACCAGCACCGAGCGCGTAGGACAGATAGTTCGGCAACTCGTCATAGACGCCGAAGCGCTTGGCATATTCGCCGATCAAGGGCATGCCGACGTCCTGCGCCAGTCGCACCGTCACGGTGTTGAGCGAATGCGTCAGCGCGTTACGAAGCGTCGTCGGTCCGTAATACTTGCCAGTAGAGAAGTTCTCCGGACGCCAAACACCGGCGCCCTGCCCTTGGTCGATCTCGATCGGTCCGTCGACGATGATACTCGACGGCGTGTAGCCATTGTCCAGCGCAGACGAGTACACGATCGGCTTGAACGACGAACCCGGCTGCCTGTAGGCCTGCGTCGCACGGTTGAACTGGCTCTGGTCGAACGAGAATCCGCCAACCATCGCCACCACACGACCGGTCCAAGGATCCATGGCAATCATCGCGCCGGATACCTCCGGCAATTGCCGCAGGCGATACTGGCCCTCGACCGCGTTGCCATCCTTGTTCACCAGCGGGTCAGCATAGATCACGTCGCCCGGTTGCAGCACCTGCGAAACCGCCGTCGGCGTTTTGCCCTTGCTCCTGGCCCAACGCACGCCATCCATCGTGATGATGCCGGTCTGGCGCTCCTTGCTGACCGCACCGCCGAGTTCGCGGCCCGGCTGGAAGCCGATCCGCGCCGACTGCTCACTGGTCTCCAGCACCACGGCCATGCGCCAGGGCGAGATGTCCGAAAGCGATTTGACGTCGGCGAGCTTCACACCCCAGTCGCCGGAGGCGTCGAGCTTCTGCACGGCGCCGCGCCAGCCCTGCGCCTCGTCGTAATTGACCAGACCCGCGACCATGGTCTTGCGCGCCATCACCTGGATCTTGGGATCGAGCGTGGTACGCACCGACAGGCCGCCTTCGTAAAGCTTCTTCTCACCGTAGCGCTCGAAGATGTCGCGACGGACCTCCTCGGCGAAATACTCGCCGGCGAAGATATGCGCCCCGTTCGAGCGGTTGGTGACGACGAGCGGGTCCTTGCGCGCCTTGTCGGCGTCGGCCTGCTTGATCCAGCCGTTCTCCAGCAGGCGGTCGATCACATAGTTGCGGCGCTCGATCGCGCGGTCACGGTTGCGCACCGGATGCAGCGCGGCCGGCGCCTTCGGCAGCGCCGCCAGATACGCCGCCTCGGCCACCGTCAGTTCATTGACCGACTTGTCGAAGTAGACCAGCGACGCCGCCGCGATGCCATAGGCACCGAGCCCGAGATAGATCTCGTTCAGATAGAGCTCGAGGATGCGATCCTTGGAATAGGCGCGCTCGATGCGCATCGCCAGCAAGGCTTCCTTGATCTTGCGGGCGAAGGAAACTTCGTTGGTCAGCAGGAAGTTCTTGGCGACCTGCTGGGTGATGGTCGAGGCGCCCTGCGGGCGGCGGTTGGAGCCGTAGTTCTGCGCATAGAGGATCGCGGCGCGCGCCATGCCCTGATAGTCGACGCCGCCGTGCTCGTAGAAGTTCTTGTCTTCGGCCGCGAGGAAGGCGTTGATCACGAGCTTCGGCACCGCCTGGATCGGCAGATAGAGCCGGCGTTCCTTGGAGTATTCGCCGAGCAGCGCGCCGTCCGCGGCGTGCACGCGGGTCATCACCGGCGGCTCGTAGTCCTGAAGCTGCGAGTAGTCCGGCAGGTCCTTGGAGAAATGCCAGATCGCGCCGGCGACGGCGGCAACACCGACCAGGAACACGACGGTTCCAGCGGCGAACAAGAAACCAATGAACCGCACGAGCAGGCGCATTATCGACGTTCCGTTCCTACCCTCCGGCGCCCAGTCGTCGTCGGCAGCGCCTGTCCAAAAGTGCGAAAGCCTCACACAACGAAGGCTCGTATTTCAAAAGGGCCGATATCTGAGGACCGACCAACGGGGCCCCGACCCCAGCAAGCCACCTTGCGCACGCGAAAATACCAAAGCCGCCGGACAGTATGGTCGATTCTGTGGACCCGCAGTCCATTGTCTATACCGTCGCCGCTGTGGCCAAACTAGGGCTTCAGCGCCACGGCTCCGGCTTTTCGGCCGGCCAATTTCACTTTGCCGGTCCGGCAGTTGCCAGCCGCTTGGCGAAGAATGCATCGATTGCCTGGGCCATCGAACCGACCGCCTTGTTCCGCCAGTTCTCGGAGACCAGGTGCTCGAGGTCGCTCTTGTTCGAGACATAGCCGATCTCGACCAGCACGGACGGCACGTCCGGCGCCTTCAGCACTCGGAAGCCGGCCGATTTGAGCGGATGCTTGTGCATCCGCACCGTGGACTTCATCTCGTCCATCAGCAGCCGGGCGAAGCGGTTCGAGAAGGTCTTGGTCTCGCGTTGCGCGAGGTCGATCAAGATATCGGCCACCTCAGTCGGCTCGTCCGTCAGGTTCACGCCGCCGATGGCGTCGGCCTTGTTCTCGGTCTCGGCCAGCCGCTCGGCTTCGGCATCGGAGGCCTTGTCCGACACCGTGTAGATCGTGGCGCCCTGGGCGTCGCCCTCACGGCGTGGCAGCGCGTCGGCGTGGATCGAGACGAACAGCGCCGCCGATTGGGTGCGCGCGATCTTCACCCGGTCGTTGAGCGGGATGAAGGTGTCGTCGGTCCGGGTCATGATCACGCGATATTTGCCGGACTGTTCGATCCGGTCGCGCAGCGCGAGGCCGAAGCCGAGCACCAGGTTCTTCTCGGTCTGGTCGCCGGACTGGGTGCCATTGTCGATGCCGCCGTGACCGGGATCGATCACGATCAGCGGCCGCGGATCGGTGACCGGCGGGAGCGCAGCCGTGGCGACGGCCGGGATCGCCGCCGTGGTGGACCCGGCATTCGCAGGCTTCAATTCAGGCCGGCTCTCGGGCGCCAGCGACTGCACGAAAGCGGTGCGGTCGATCTCCTCGAAGTCCAGCACCAGCCGCGGCGGCTGGCCGTTGGCGGCGTCGAGCACATAGGAGTTGGCGATCTTCACCGGGCCGGCGAGGTCGAAGACGATTCTGGAGCCGCCGGGCATCACGAGCCCGTAGCGGAACGCCTTCACCAGCCCCCGCCCCGCCGAGCCGGTGCCGGCGGCGAGCTGGAAATTGACCTGAGGGATATCGACCACGACCCGGTACGGGTCGGCCAGCGGAAAGGCACGAAACTCGATCTTGCGGTCCAGGTCGAGGATGAATCGGGTCTGCTTGTCGTCACCGGCGAGCCTGGCGCCGGACGCGACCGGGAAATTCGAAACGCCGGCAGGCGCAGCATTGGCATCCGGGGCGGACAGGCCAGCCTGCGGGCCCTCCGCTGCGCTGGGGGCACTGGCGACGGCGAACGCCAATGCTGCGGCGCACAACAGGCCGCATCCCGGAAAAATGAGGTGAATAGCGCGGTTCGCCACCCGATTCGGAGCCTCCCAGCTGCTTCTTACCGGATTAGAACCACACGGTTAATCGCACCCTAATGACATCGGGGCGAAAAGAACCGAGTGTTGCGGCGGCGTGACGCTTCCCTTGCACGCGGCGGTCAATCCACGTATGTACGGGGTGCTGACGGCTAGTACTCCCGGTTGTGTCGCGTTCAGCCTCCCGGTGCAGCGGTGGAACCTTCCAGGTCGAAGATCCCGCCGTGTTTTTCCGGTCCCTCCCCAGCCAGCGCCGCGCGCGGTTGACATGGAGTGGCGGATTCGAGCCCGAGCGGCGTCCGGTCCCAGGCACACTCCCTCGCCAGAGGGGCGGTTTGAGACACGGCGTAACTGATTATCTGGTCCCTTGGTGGATTCCTTGGGGGTCTTGATATGCGATGGCCGGCAGGCGCTTCGGCGCTGCGCCGGGCTTTCAGCAAAGGATACGGCGGTATTTCTCGCCGCCAACATGTTTAGACGGGCCGACGCTTAATGCGCCAGACTGCATTGCCGACCAGGATCCCCCGAATGATCGCGCTGACGCGAGGTGAAAACCTCGCCCGTCGCATCATCCCGGTGAGTTCCCGTCCGGCGCTGCGCCGCGAGACGCGTTTCGGCCTTCCCCTCACCCCCGAATCAGGTGGACCGTCGCGTCACCGGGCGGCGCAGTTTGCGCGCGCCATGAGCCGCGCCCGCCGCCGTCAAGAGTTCCAAAATGCCCAACAAGATGTTGATCGATGCCACCCACCCGGAAGAGACCCGGGTCGTCGTGGTCCGCGGCAATCGCGTCGAAGAGTTTGATTTCGAGACTGCCCAGCGCAAACAGCTGCGCGGCAACATTTACCTCGCCAAGGTCACGCGCGTAGAGCCGTCGCTGCAAGCTGCCTTCATCGAGTATGGCGGCAACCGGCACGGCTTCCTGGCCTTCAGCGAAATCCATCCCGACTACTACCAGATCCCGGTCGCCGACCGTCAGGCGCTGATCGAAGCCGACGAGCGTGCCCATCGCGAAGCCGAGGAAGAGCACGAGAACCGCGGCCATCGCCGCCGCTCGCGCCATCGCAATGCCCGCCGCCGCGGCCATGGCGAGCGCGTTCAGAGCGAGGTCATCGAGGGTGCCGGCGATGCGCCGGCGCTGCCGGCCGCCGAGGCCCACGCCGACGCCGAGCATCACGATCATGGCCTAGCCGCCCACGAGGGCCACGAGCATGACGCGCACGACCATGCGCATCACGACGACCATGAGCACCATCATGATCACGAGCATCATGCCCACGGTCACGACGATCATGGCCATGATGATCACGATCATGACCACCACGGCCATGACCACGCGCACGATCACGACCACCCCCATGAGGTGAGCGCGGCGCCGGCCGCCGACACGGCGTCCGACCCCGTCGTCGCGACGGTCGAAGCGTCGGTGGCGTCTGCCGCGCCGGAGACCGTCGAGACGATCGAGATCAATCACGAGCCCGAGCGGGCCCATGAGGAACAGGTCGAGGAAAACGCCGCGCACGCCGACGACGCGCCGCACGGGTCCACGGACGACGTTCACGCCCCCGCCGCGGAGCACGAGCACGTCGAATACGCCGCGTTCGCCGATGTCGCCGCCCCGGAGGCCGCGCATGGCGACGAGGCCGGCGAAGACGACGACGAGGATGACGGCGAAGAAGGCGAGGAAGAGGAAGTCGTCGAATCCGTCGGCGGCGACGACGTGCTCGAGGAGGTTCCCGAGCGCGCGTTCCGCCCGCGTCGCCAGTACAAGATCCAGGAAGTGATCAAGCGCCGGCAGGTGATGCTGGTGCAGGTCGTCAAGGAAGAGCGCGGCAACAAGGGCGCCGCGCTGACCACCTATCTGTCGCTCGCCGGCCGTTACGCCGTGCTGATGCCGAACACCGCGCGCGGCGGCGGCATCAGCCGCAAGATCACCTCGGCCCAGGACCGCTCCCGGCTGAAGGAAGTGGTGCAGGACCTCGACGTGCCCGAGGGCATGGGGATCATCCTGCGCACCGCGGGCGCCTCCCGCAGCAAGCCGGAGATCAAGCGCGACTTCGAGTACCTGATCCGGATGTGGGAAACGGTGCGCGACCTGACGCTGAAGTCGCAAGCGCCGACCCTGGTCTACGAGGAAGGCTCGCTGATCAAGCGCTCGCTGCGCGACCTCTACAACAAGGAGATCGACGAGATTCAGGTGGCGGGTGATGCCGGCTACCGCGAAGCGCGCGACTTCATGAAGATGCTGATGCCGGCGAATGTGCGCGCGGTGAAGCAGTATCGCGACGGCCAGCCGCTGTTCTCGCGGATGGGCGTCGAGAGCCAGCTCGACGCGATGTTCTCGCCGACCGTGCAGCTCCGCTCCGGCGGCTACATCGTGATCAACCAGACCGAGGCGCTGGTCTCGATCGACGTCAACTCCGGCCGCGCCACCCGCGAGCACCATATCGAGGACACCGCGCTCAAGACCAATCTCGAGGCTGCGGAAGAAGTCGCACGGCAGTTGCGACTGCGTGACCTCGCCGGCCTGATCGTCATCGACTTCATCGACATGGACGAGAAGCGCAACAACCGGGCGGTCGAGCGCAAGCTGTCCGACTGCCTGCGCCAGGACCGCGCGCGGATCCAGGTCGGCCGCATCTCGCATTTCGGCCTCTTGGAAATGTCGCGCCAGCGCATCCGCGCCAGCGTGCTGGAGAGCTCGACCGAGCCCTGCCCGCAATGCGGCGGCTCAGGCCACGTCCGATCGGTCTCGTCGGTGGCGTTGCAGCTGTTGCGCGGCATCGAGGAAATCCTGATGAAGGGGGCGACCCACAATCTGGTGGTCCGCACCCGCACCGACGTCGCGCTCTATGTGCTCAACCACAAGCGCGGCCATCTGCGCGACCTCGAGGATTCCTTCCGGGTCTCGCTGTCGATCGTCGCCGATGCCACCGTGCACGGCCAGCAGTCCTACATCATCGACCGCGGCGAGCAGGTGCATACGCTGGAGGCCGCCAAGGCGCTTCTCGCTGCGCAGGCCGCCGCCGCGCCGGCTCAGCCTGAAGAGGCCGACGACGAGGAAGAGCTGTTCGAATACGAGGTCGAGACCGACGAGACCGAAGGGCTTGCCGACGAGCAGGCTGCCGGCGAGGACGCCGGTGCGGCTGAAGGCGAAGGCGACGGTCAACGCCGCAAGCGTCGCCGTCGGCGCCGCGGCCGCGGCAGCAGCAACGAAGCGCGCGAAGGTGCTCCGCAGCCGCGCGAGGACGGCGATCTCATGCATGTCCTGCCGGAAGGCACCGAGGCGGTTGCCGCCGGCGATGCCGAAGGCGACGAGGACGAAGCCGACGCCCAGCAAGGCGCGGCCCGCGACGACCAGGGCGGCAGCGATGAGGCCGCGAACGGCGACCGGCGCCCGCGGCGCCGCGGACGCCGTGGC
>NZ_DDOP01000013.1:0-55233 GCF_002341725.1 Bradyrhizobium sp. UBA2491 | reverse complement strand
GAAGGGTTCCCTCCCCCCTTGCGGGGGAGGGTTAGGGAGAGGGGTATCACGCGGGCAGTCTCTCAGACCGGGCTTGAAAGACAGAAGCTGCGCGCCGCTACTTCGCCTTCGCATTGCGCGGCCTGCTGTCGCGCATCAGGCGGTCGATGTGCATGCGGATATGGGCGGCTTCCGCCGTGGTGTTGGCGAGCGCGATGGCGCGGTCGAAGGCGACACGGGCCTCCTCGTTGCGGCCGAGTTGCATCAGGAAGGCGCCGCGCACGCCGAAATAATGGAAATAGTTCGCCAGCCGCGGCGCCAGCGGCTCGATCATCTCGAGCGCGGCCTCGGGCCCCTGCACCTTGGAGACCGCAACCGCGCGGTTGAGCGTGATCACCGGCGACGGCTGCATGAGCTCGAGCGCGCCATAGAGCAGATCGATCTGGGTCCAGTCGGTATCCTCGGGCTTCTCCGCGCGGGCATGCAGCGCTGCGATCGCGGCCTGCACCTGATAGGGTCCGCTCTGGCGATGGCGCATGGCCTTATCGATCAGGGCGAGGCCCTCCGCGATCAGCTTCTGATTCCACAGGCTGCGATCCTGGTCGTCGAGCAGGATCACCTGGCCGTCCGCATCGAAGCGCGCGGCGGCGCGGGCGTGCTGCAACAACAACAGCGCGGTCAGCCCCATGATTTCCGGCTCGCTCTGGAACAGCCGCAGCAGCAGGCGGGCGAGCCTGATCGCCTCCTCGCACAGCGGCGAGCGGATCTCCGCGGTGTCGCCGCTCGCCGAATAACCCTCGTTGAAGATCAGGTAGATCATCGCGGCGACCGAGGCGAGCCGCTCGCTGCGCTCGACCGCGCCCGGCGTCTCGAACGGCACGTTGGCATCGGCGACGCGCGCCTTGGCCCGGGTGATGCGCTGCTCCATCGCGGCTTCCGAGACCAGGAAGGCGCGCGCGATCTGCTTGACCGTGAGGCCGGAGACGATGCGCAGCGCCAGCGCGATCTGCTGCGTCGCCGGCAGGTCCTTGTGGCAGCAGATGAACAACAGCCGCAGGATGTCGTCGCGGTAGTGCGAGCCGTCGAGCCGTTCGGCGATCTCCTCCTCGGCGTCATCGAGATCGGAGATCGACCGGTCGTCGTCCGGCAGCGCCTCCTGCTTCTTGCTGCGCCTGATATCGTCGATCGCGACATTGCGGCCGACCATGATCAGCCACGCCGCGGGATCGCGCGGCGGGCCGTTCTGCGGCCAGCTCTTCAGCGCGCGCAAGCAGGCGTTCTGGAAGGCCTCCTCGGCGGTATCGAGATTGCGGAAGTAGCGCAGCAGCGCGCCGACCGCCTGGGGACGCGCCGATGTCAGCGCGGCGTCGATCCAGGCGGTATCGGTCACGCTCACGGCTTTGCGCTCCCCGGCGTGAAGTGGCCGACCGGGCGGATCTCATAGGTGCCGCCGGGATTGGCCTCGCCGAGGTCGCGCGCGATGTCGAGCACCTCGTCGAGGTTCTTGGCATCGACCAGGTAGAAGCCGAGCAATTGTTCCTTGGTTTCGGCGAACGGGCCGTCGAGCACCAGCGGCGGGTTTTCCTTGCGCAGCGTGGTGGCGGCGGTGGTCGGCAACAGCCGGGCCACCGGTCCGAGCTTGCCCTCCCTGGCGAGCTTGTCCTGCACGACGGACAGTTTCTGCATGACCGAGGCGTCGTGTTCCTTGCTCCAGGAACCGACCAGGTCTTCGTCATGATAGCAGAGGATCGCGTACAGCATCGAAAAGGCATCTCCGTTCATTGCAAGAACGAACGATTATGCCCGCTGCCGACAGGCGGCGCGAAAAGAATTTTGAGCGGCGAGGCAGGTCCATCGCCGCGACGGCAATTGCTACCAGTAGACGCCGTAGCGGGCGGCAATCCGGCGCGCCTTGGCTTCGTCGCTCTCGCGGTGGCGGACGCCGCTGTTCTGCACCGGACGCGACCGCCGGGGCGTCGACGCCTGAACCTGCGAGGGGGCCGGCTGTGCCTCGGCCTGTGCCGGTGCAACGGCTGCTTGCGTTTGCGCTGGCGCATCCGCCGCCGCGAGCACGAGGCCGCGGTTCTGGCCGGCATCGGCGGTGACGGCGGAGGCAAGCACGAAAGCCGAGATCAGGATCAGTTTGCGCATGGAAGTTCTCCCCTGTTGATGGCAGGAGGTTAGGGCGCGGGCCAGGCTCGCTCTGTGACTTATATCACATTGATTTTGGAGGTATCTGGATGGGTAAGGGCGCGCTCGCGCTGCTGATCAATGGCGGCTCGGAAAACTGGTCGTCGGCGCGCTGGAAGGCGCGGTTCGACACGGTCTGCCCGGACCGACCCGTGGTGCTGCTGCCGGACCCGGCGCTGGACCCCGCCGAGGTGCACTATGCCGCGGTGTGGAAGCCGAAGCCGGGCGAACTCGCGGCGTTCGAGAACCTGCGCGTCATCTTCAACCTCGGCGCCGGCGTCGACGCGCTGATGGCCGACCGCTCGTTGCCCGACGTGCCGCTGGTGCGGGTCTCGGTGTCCGACCTCACCAGCCGCATGACCGAATATGTCGTGCTGCATGTGCTGATGCATCACCGCCAGGAGCTTTATCTGCGCGAGTCGCAGCGGCAGAAGCGCTGGGCGCCGGACTATCAATGGGCGGCCAATGCCATCACGGTCGGCGTGATGGGGCTCGGCACGCTCGGCGCGGCCTCGGCGCAGGCGCTCCGCGCGCTCGGCTTCCGCGTCGTCGGCTGGAGCCGCAGCGAGAAGCGGATCGACGGCATCGCCTGCTTCCATGGCACCGCGGGGCTCGACGCATTCCTGCGCGAGACCAACATCCTGGTCTGCCTGCTGCCGCTGACGCCGGACACCCGCCATGTGCTGAACCGCGATGCGTTCGCGAAACTGAACCGCGACAGCCCGCTCGGCGCGCCCGTGATCATCAATGCCGGCCGCGGCGGCTTGCAGAACGAGGCCGACATCCTGCGCGCGCTCGACGATGGCACGCTGGGCGCCGCCTCGCTCGACGTCTACGAGACCGAACCGTTGCCGCAGGACAGCCCGTTCTGGAGCCACCCGAAGGTGGTGCTGACCCCGCACAACGCCGCCGACACCGATGCCGACGAGATCTCGAAATACGTCGCGCAGCAAATCGCGCGCTTCGAGCAAGGTGGTGAGTTGGAGAACGTGGTCGACCGCAAGCGGGGGTATTAGGGCCTAACGGGGCGTGTCAAGGCAATGTCGTCGCGGGCAAGCGAAGCGCGACCCGGACCCATAACCACCGACGTTCGTGATCAAGAAAGCTGGGGCCCCGGCTTGCCGCAGCAACGACAAGCCGTGGTTATGGGTCCCGGCCTTCGCCGGGACGACAGGTGGAGAGGCCACGGCCTCAGCCCATCTCGGCAACCACCTCGGCGAGCCGGTCGTAGGCCGGCGCGACGCCCTTGTCGATGCCGGAGTTGAGATGGCCGTCACGCGCCTCCTTGGTGGGATGGCGGATCGTGGTGGTCAGCGTGGTGGTGCCGCCGGCCTCGACGAAGGTCGAGATGACGAGATACTCCTCGCTGGTGAAGCCCGGCATCGAGAAGGTTTCGCCGAACGCCAGCCGTTCCGGCCGCACCACCTCGCGATAGGTGCCGGTGAGTTCATGCTCGATGCCCTCGGACGAGCGGAACACGAACCGATAGGCGCCGCCGACCCGCAAATCGACTTCGCACACCGGCATCGTGAGCTGCTCGCAGCCAAGCCAGCGCACCAGATATTCCGGCCTGGTCATTGCATCGAACACGAAGCGCCGCGGCGCGTCGAACTGGCGCGTCATCGCGAATTCGAAATCCGACGGGGTGGTGATCTTCAGCGTCTTATCCACGCGTGCGTCCACGTTGCTTCTCCTTGGTTACACTGGTTTTACGCTTGCGCGGCGGGGCCTTCGCGGCCTCCTCCGCCTTCATCTCCTCGAGCAATCCGTCGAGGCGGTTGAAGCTCTCGTCCCAGAAGCGGCGGAAATTCCCGAGCCAGCCGTCGACCTGCTTGAACGAGTCGGGCGCGATCCGGCACGGCCGCCACTGCGCCTCGCGCCCGCGCGAGATCAGCCCGGCATGCTCCAGCACCTTCAGATGCTTGGAGATCGCCGGCAGGCTCATGTCGAACGGCTTCGCCAGTTCCATCACCGAGGTCTCCCCGAGCGCGAGCCGCGCCAGGATCGCGCGCCGGGTCGGATCGGCCAGCGCCGCGAAGGTCGAACTGAGGGGGTCCAGCGGCATGTACTTAGCTCATCGGTTAAATAACCTTTGGGTTAAGTAAGCCCGAACACGCGCCGCGTCAACGGCCAATTTCGGCCGCTAACGCAGCCGTGCGCGAACTACGATGTGCGCGCGAAGGTGACGTGGGTGGCGTTCGGGCTCGCGACGTGTGAGACGACAGCGTAGCCGAGCGCGGGCAGATCGAGGCCGGCGAACAGATTCTCGCCGGCGCCGAGCAACACCGGCGACAGCGCCAGTTGCAATTCGTCGAGCAGGCGCGCTTGCAGGAACTGGCGCACCAGCGAGACGCCGCCGCCGACCCGGATGTCCTTGTCGCCGGCAACCGCACGCGCGCGATCGAGCGCGGCATGAATGCCATCGGTCACGAAATGGAACGTGGTGCCGCCTTCCATTTCGATGTCGGGCCGGGCGTGATGGGTCAGCACAAAGGTCGGCGTGTGATACGGCGGATTGGGGCCCCACCAGCCCTTCCAGGCATGATCGGGCCATGGCCCGCGGATCGGGCCGAACATGTTACGGCCCAGAATCCAGGCGCCGATATTTTCCATCGCTGTGCGCGCGATCTCGTCGTCGAGCCCGGTGCCGCCCCCCTCCTGGCCGAAGGTCTGGCGAAACGTCCGGGTCTGGAGGAACCAGCCGGGCAACACCATGCCGCCTTCGCCGAATGGATTTTCGCGGCTCTGACGCGGCGCCGCGCCAAATCCGTCGATCGAGATCGAAAACGCCGAAATCCTGACTTTTCCCATGATTTTCTGCTTCCGTGAGTGAGGGCAACTTACGGAAGACGGGCCGGAAAACCAGCGGCCGACATTTGCCGCCGAAGAAATTTGCCGCTTCTATTTGGCCCCGCACAGCACATCGAGGGCGCCCTTCACGATCGCCTCGAGCTCCTTGCGCGGCACGCGGGCGCGGGCGCGGATCGCGATGGTGTGGATGGTGGCGGAGGCAAGATGCGCCAGCGCCGCCGGGTCCGCGCCCTCGGGCAGCTCGCCGCGCTCCCTGGCATGGCGGAAGCAGATGCCGAACGCCTTGTCGAGTTCGGTCAGGCCCTCCAGCACCATGGTGCGGATGTCAGGATCCGACACCGCCTCCGACGCTGCCGTCATCACCGTGAAGCAGCCGCGCGGACCGGACTCGCCGGACAGATAGATGTCGAGCGCGATGCGATAGATGCGCGCCAGCCGCTCGCGCAGCGGCGCATCGGCGCGGAAGATGTCGGCCATCGCGGCGCGCGCGTCGTCGCGGTAGCGCTGATAGCTCTTGATGTAGAGCTCGCGCTTGTCGCCGAACGCGCCATAGAGGCTCGGCCGGTTCATGCCGGTCGCCGCGCTGAGATCATCGAGCGAGGTCGCGGCAAAGCCGTCGCGCCGGAACAGATCGAGCGCCTTGCCGAGCGCGACATCGGGCTCATAGGCGCGCGGCCGTCCGCGCCGCTTCGGTGCGACCGGCGTCGCGATTTTGGCAGCAGATGGCGGCTTGCTATTTTTTTGTACCATTTCGCACTAAATTCCTTGACGCCGGAAATATTATCCAAGACAGTACAAAAATCAACAACGGCCAGAGACCTGCGCCGGATATCTCACGGAGGCACCCATGGACCTGTATTTCTCTCCCCTCGCCTGCTCGATGGCGACGCGTGTCGCGCTCTATGAAGCCGGCCAGCCGGCCAATTACCTCGAGGTCGATCCGAAGACCAAGCAGGTGCGCAGCGACGGCTCCGACTTCAACAAGGTCAACCCGCTCGGTCTGGTGCCGACGCTGCGCACCGACGACGGCGTGGTGCTGACCGAGAACGCGGCGATCCTGCAATATGTCGCCGACCAGTTCCCGCGCGCCGGCCTCGGTACCGCGTCGAACGCCGAGCGTTCGAAGCTGCATCAATGGCTGTGCTTCATCGGCACCGAACTGCACAAAGGCCTGTTCCTGCCGCTGCTCGACAAGAAGGCGCCGCCGGAGGCCAAGGCCTATGCGCTGGAGAAGTACGTCTCGCGGCTCGACTATGTCGAGGACCACCTGAAGGGGCGTGACTACCTGCTCGACCATTTCAGCGTCGCCGACGCCTATCTGGTCACCGTCATCAACTGGACCATGGCGACGCCGCCGATCGAGCTTTCGAAATGGCCGGCGCTGAAGGCCTATTACGAGCGGCTGCGCGCACGTCCGTCGGTGGCGAAGGCGGTGGCGGAAGAGTTCGATCTCTACAAGGCCGAGATCGCGCGCCACAGAGCTGCGGCATAGGCACGCTGCGAGGTGAAGGCTCCAAGCGCGGGGCCGTCGCCCCTTCGAGGCTCGCTCCGCTCGCACCTCAGGGTGACGGAGCGAGACCTGCGCGCTTAACTCTAAACCACGCACTCAATTTCATCACCGTCATGCTGAGGCGCGAGCGGAGCGCGCCTCGAAGCACGACGGCCCGACTTTCGCCGCTAGAACGGCTCCTGCCCCAACCCCCGCACATCGGCCGGACGCGGGCCAGGCGCGGGCCAGTGGAAGCGGCGGTCCTTCTCAGAGATCGCGATGTCGTTGATCGAGGCCTCGCGGCGGCGCATCAGGCCGTGCTCGTCGAACTCCCATTGCTCGTTGCCGTAGGAGCGAAACCAGTTGCCGGCAGCATCGTGCCATTCGTACTGGAAGCGCACCGCGATGCGGTTGCCGTCGAACGCCCAGAGGTCCTTGATCAGCCGATAATCGAGTTCCTTCTCCCATTTGCGGGTCAGGAAGGCCGTGATCGCCTCGCGGCCCTGAAACACCTCGGAGCGGTTGCGCCAGCGGCTATCCTCGGTATAGGCGCCGGCAACCCGAACGGGGTCGCGCGAATTCCAGGCATCTTCCGCCATGCGCGCCTTCTGCGCGGCGGTCTCGCGGGTGAAAGGCGGCAGCGGCGGGCGTGACATCGGCGATCCCTCGCGGTTGTTTTGTCCCGAGTAAATCTAGCGCCGCGTCCCGCAGAGTCGATGGGGCGTTCGCTATCGTCCGATAGCTAACCCAGATCGGCCTTCATCAGCGCGCGGATGGTTTTGGGAATCGGCTGCGCGCGGCCGCCGCTGATGAAGGCGACGCGGACCTGGGCCTTCACGAGCACGTCATCGCCGCGTTTGACCTCCTGCGCCAGCATGATGGAGGCGCCCTTCACCGCGATCGGCCAGGTCACGACGTCGAGCACGTCGTCCATCCGCGCCGGCTTGAGAAAGTCGAGCGTCATCGAGCGCACGACGAAGGCGAAGCCGCCGGTCTCCGCCTCGGCTTCGTCGAACAGCGCCTGCTGCTCGGCGCCCATCAGGCGCAGATGATTGGTGCGGCCGCGCTCCATGAAGCGCAGATAATTGGCGTGATAGACGATGCCCGAAAAATCGGTGTCTTCGTAATAGACGCGGACCTGCATATGATGGCGGCCGTCGCGGATCTGGCCGTCGAGAATGGGTGAGGTCACTGGCAGCCCCCGATTGCGCAAAACTTCGGGTTCGTATTGCGCAAAATCGCAGGCCGGCGCAAGCGCGGTCAGGACACCACCGGTCCCTTGCCGCCGAGCGTGACCTGAACGATTTCGGGCGGCACGCCGAGCCGGAACGGCATGATGCTGCAACCGAGGCCACCGGAGACGACGACGTCGCATTTCAGCTTGATGTGGCCATAGGCGAGCCGCATGCCGTGCTTGACCGGCACCGCCGGCGACCAGCCGAGCAGCCGGATCTGGCCGCCATGGGTGTGGCCGGACAGTTGCAGCGCGACGCGCGACGGCACGCGGAGCGCGACGTCGGGCTCGTGCGCGAGCAGGATCACCGGCGCATCGTCGGTGACTTTTGCCAGCGTCGCGTTGAGATCGTCGACGCCGATCCGCGCGACATGGCGATAGCGCCGCGCCGCCATGAAGGCGAGCTGGTCGCCGAGGCCGGCGAGCCAGAACGGGCGGTTGTCCTTGGTAAGCCGCACCGCGTCGTTCTCGTAGACCGGAATGCCGGCGCGCTCCAGCGCACGGCGCGCGACCGGCACGCCCTGCCCTAGCCGCTGCACCGTCTTGTCTTCCCAATAGTCGTGATTGCCGAGCACGGCATGCACGCCGAGCGGCGCCTTCAGGCCCTTGAGCACCGCGGCCCATTCGGACGCCGGAATGAAACGCGTGACGTGGCGCAGTCCCGCGACATAGTCGCCGAGCAGCACGATGATGTCGGGGTTCAGCGCGTTGGTGCGCTCGACGATCTCGGCAATGCGATCGAGCGACATCCAGGGATCGCAGGCGTGGATGTCGGCGAGCGCCGCGATCTTGAGCGGAAAGTCCGCCGGCCATTGCCGCGGCGACAAGTCGTAGCGTGTCAGGGTCAGGCGGACGACCGGCTCGCTCAGGCCATAGGCCGCGGTCGAGGCGGTGGCGGCGGTCAATCCGCCGGCGGTGTACAGGAAATGACGACGTGAGATCATGGACGTGCGATCGGTGATGCCTGATCCATGATAGGCCCTTTGATTGGAGCGAAATTGGGCCGCGTTTGTGCAGACGGCCTGCAGACATTTCGCAATGGTTAGCGGGCAAGCTTACCGGTCGCGCGACGCGCTGCGTCAACACGACTTTTCACGTGTTCGGGAGCGCGTCTTGCTTGAGCATGATCTGCGGCGGAAAACCGCTCCGCGCTTCAATCTTCATCGCCATCGTTGCCGAACAGGCCGAACTGCGACGGATCGCGGTTCGGTTCGGCGAGGCCGAGATGGCGGAAAGCGTGCGTGGTCAGCAGGCGGCCGCGCGGCGTGCGTTGCAGATAACCGCACTGGATCAGATAGGGCTCGATGATGTCCTCGATCGCATCGCGCGGCTCGGACAGCGCCGCCGCCATGGTCTCGACGCCGACCGGGCCGCCGCCATAGTTCAGGGCGATGGTGGTGAGATAGCGACGATCCATCGCATCGAGCCCGGCGCTGTCGACCTCGAGCGCGCTCAGCGCCCGGTCGGCGATACCGCGATCGACGGAATCGGCGTCGGCTGCGGAGGCGAAGTCGCGCACCCGGCGCAGCAGGCGGCCGGCGATGCGCGGCGTGCCGCGGGCGCGGCGCGCGATCTCGTTGGCGCCGTCCGGGCTCATGCCGATGTTGAGCACGCGGGCGCCACGGGTGACGATCTTCTCCAGCTCTTCGATGGTGTAGAAATTGAGCCGCACCGGAATGCCGAAACGGTCGCGCAGCGGATTGGTGAGCAGGCCGGCGCGCGTCGTCGCGCCGACCAGGGTGAATTTCGACAGCTCGATCTTCACCGAGCGTGCCGCGGGACCTTCGCCGATGATCAGGTCGAGCTGGAAATCCTCCATCGCGGGATAGAGCACTTCTTCCACGGCCGGGCTCAGGCGATGGATCTCGTCGATGAACAGCACGTCGCGCTCTTCCAGATTGGTGAGCAGCGCCGCGAGATCGCCGGCCTTCGCGATCACCGGACCGGAGGTGGCACGGAAGCCGACGCCGAGTTCGCGCGCGACGATCTGCGCCAGCGTGGTCTTGCCGAGGCCGGGAGGTCCGACGAACAGCACGTGATCGAGCGCCTCGCCGCGCTTCTTGGCCGCCTCGATGAAGATCGAGAGATTCTTGCGCGCCTGGGCCTGGCCGACGAACTCCGTCAGCGACTGCGGACGCAGCGCGGTGTCACCAACATCGTCGGAGCGACGCTCGGGCGTGACCATGCGGGGCGGCGTACTCACTTCGACAATTCCTTCAGGCCCAGCCGGATCAGTTGCGCGGTCTCGGCCTTCTCACCGGCACTGCGTGAGGCGGCGGCGATGGCGGCGGCGGCCTGCGGCTGGCCGTAGCCGAGATTGACCAGCGCGGAGATCGCGTCCGTCACCGGGCGCGGCGCACGGTTGTTGTCGATCGCGCCGGAGAGCTGCACCACCGCGGGGTCGACATCGGCAAAGCCCGGCGCCTTGTCCTTCAATTCGCTGACGATGCGTTCGGCGACCTTCGGCCCGACGCCCGGGGTGCGGGCGACCGCCGCCTTGTCGCGCAACGCGATCGCGTTGGCGAGATCGGTCGGCGGCAGCGTGCCGAGCACCGCAAGCGCGACCTTGGCGCCGACGCCCTGCACGGTTTGCAACAGGCGAAACCATTCGCGCTCGTGATCGCTGCGGAAGCCGAACAGCTTGATCGCGTCCTCACGGACATAAGTCTCGATCGAGAGCACGGCCGCGCCGCCCGGCTGTGGCAACGCCTGCAACGTGCGGCTGGCGCAATGCACCTGATAACCGACGCCGCCGACGTCGAGGATCACATAGTCCTCGCCATAGGAATCGATCAGGCCCTTGAGCTTGCCGATCATGAGGGCAACCCGGATTCGGTAAGGGAGGCATTAGCGGAGGGGTTCCCTCCCCCCTTGCGGAGGAGGGTTAGGGAGAGGGGTACCACACGACGTGCTCTCTCAATTTTCATTTCGACGACAGGTAGCCGATTTTGCGCGGGGCAAGCGCTCATCGAACATCTCGCCCGGGGCTTACCCCTCTCCCCAACCCTCCCCCGCAAGGGGGGAGGGAGCCTGACAAGCGTGCTCACCTCACATTGCGCAGGCTTGCAACCGCCGATCATAGGTTTGCCACCTTCAGCCGGAGCGCGGCGCTCTGGCGGTGATGGGCGTGGGTGATCGCGATCGCGAGCGCGTCGGCGGCATCGGCGGACGGCGGCTCGGCCTTCGGCAGCAGGATCTTCAGCATCACCTGGATCTGGTTCTTCTCGGCGTGACCGGCACCGACCACGGTCTTCTTGACCTGGTTCGGCGCGTATTCGGCGACCGAAATACCGAACATTGCGGGCGCCAGCATGGCGACGCCGCGTGCCTGGCCGAGTTTCAGGGTCGCGACGCCGTCCTTGTTGACGAAGGTCTGCTCGACCGCGGCTTCCATCGGCTTGAAGTCGCCGAGCACGGCGGCAAGCCCCTCATGGATCGCCAGCAGCCGGCTCGCCAGCGGCAGATTGTCCGGCGGCTCGACCGAACCGCAGCCGACATAGACCAGACGGTTACCCTCGGTCTCGATCACGCCCCAGCCGGTGCGGCGGAGGCCCGGATCGATACCGATGATGCGGACGGGAGAGCGAATCGGCTGGGCTGTCATGCGGTAGTGATACCGCCTAGCCTGCGAGAACGAAACACAAACGGAAGACCATCCCCGCCTGTGTCGCGGTAGGCCTCGCTCATCATCCCGGCCTCGCTCGTCATCCCTCCGCGAAAGCGGGGGATCCAGTACGCCGCGGCCTATCGGCTCAAGCACTGCTGTCTCTGGAATACTGGATCGCCGGTCGAGCCGGGCGACGACAACAGAACAGGTGACTCAGCCGCCCATCTTGGCGATCAGCGCGTCCGACACCTCGAAATTGGCGAACACGTTCTGCACGTCGTCGTGTTCGTTGAGCAGGTCCATCAGCTTCAACAGCTTTTCGCCGGTCTCGTCGTCGACCGAGATGGTGTTCTGCGGCTTCCAGGTCAGCGCCGCCTTGCGCGGCTCGCCGAACTTGGCCTCCAGCGCCTTGGCCACTTCGCGGAAGGTGTCCTGCGAGGCATAGACCTCGTGGCTGGTCTCGCTGGAGACCACGTCGTCGGCGCCGGCCTCGATCGCGGCGTCCAGCATGGCGTCGTCGGAAGCGACCTTGGCGTCGTATTCGATGATGCCGGTGCGGTCGAACATGAAGGCGACCGAGCCGGTTTCGCCGAGATTACCGCCGGACTTGGTGAAGAACGAGCGGATGTCGGAGGCGGCGCGGTTGCGGTTGTCGGTCAGCGCCTCGACGATGACGGCGACACCGCCGGGGCCATAGCCCTCGTAGCGGATCTCGTCATAGTTCTCGCCCTCATTGCCGGCGGCCTTCTTGATCGCACGGTCGATATTGTCCTTGGGCATGTTCTCCGCGCGGGCCGCGACCACGGCGGCACGCAGCCGCGGGTTCATCGCCGGATCAGGGGTGCCGAGCTTGGCCGCCACGGTGATTTCGCGGGCCAGCTTGCCGAAAAGCTTCGACTTCTGGGCATCCTGCCGGCCCTTGCGGTGCATGATGTTCTTGAATTGGGAATGGCCGGCCATGCGACGTCTCTTCGAGGCTTAGGGTCTGAACGAGGGTGGAAAACGCGGCCTTATAGGCCCCTCACGGTCAAAATCAAAGGATCGGCGGGGCCCTCCGGCAAACGAATACTACCGCATGCCGGAATATGAGGCACTTGTTAACCATGACTTGCGAGGATCGCGCGTCCCGCCGCAACTTTCCAAGAGCCCCCCAATGGCGTTCGGTTTGTTTCGAAAGCAAGTGCCGGAGCCGGCTGCGCCTGCCGTCGGGCCGCAAGTTCCGGCCGCGGCTCCCGAAACCTCTGCCGAGGCTGATTCGGCCAAGGATTCGTCCAAGGAAATCCTCGAACTGCTGGAACTCGAGCTCGGCGCGATGATCCGGCAGCTCGAGCGTGCCGCGAGCTCGGTCGCCGACGGCGCCGAGGCGACGGCTGCCAAGCTCGCGACCATCCGTGCCCGCACCGACGCGCTGACCGGCCGCAGCAGCGACGCGCAGAGCACCGCGACGACGTTCTCCGAGGCCGCCGACCGCTTCACCCATTCCGCCGAAGGCATCGGCGCGCAGGTGCGCAGCGCCAGCCAGCTCGCCGACGACGCCGCGACCGCGGCGCGCGAGGCGACCGCCAATGTCGACCGCTTGCGCGAGTCCTCGGCCGCGATCGGCAATGTCGTCAATCTGATCGCGCAGATCGCGCGGCAGACCACGCTGCTGGCGCTCAACTCGACGATCGAGGCGGCGCGCGCCGGCGCCGCCGGCAAGGGCTTTGCGGTGGTCGCCACCGAGGTCAAGGCATTGGCGGTGCAGACCCAGAACGCGACCGAGGAGATCACCAGGAAGATCGAGGCGTTGCAGAAGGACGCCACCGGATCGGCGGATGCCGTCCACCGCATCTCGCAAGCGATCGAAAAGATTCGCCCGGTGTTCGAGAACGTCAACGGCGCAGTCGCCGAGCAGAACCAGATCACCGGCGAGATCGGCCAGAACGCGGCCTCCGCCTCCAGCTTCATCGTCTCGGTCGGCACCAGCGCCGGCGAGATCGACAGTGCGACCCGCGAAGCCGCCGCGCATGGCGACAGCGTCGCCACGGCCGGCAAGGCCGTTACCGGCTTCGCCCAGAAACTGAAAGCGCGCTGTGCGGTACTGTTGCGCCAGAACGAACGCGGCGATCCGCGCAGGAACGAGCGCCTGCCCTGCAGCCTCGGCATCGAGATCACGACCGCGCGCGGCATCGTCACCGCGCCGGTCTACGAGATCGCGATGGACGGCATCCTGATTGGCGGGCCCGACGTCGGGAAGCTGCCGGCCCATGAGACCTTGAGCGCGACCTTGCAGGATGTCGGCACGTGCCGGATCAGGATCGGCGAGCGCACCAAGGCAGGCAGCCAGGCCCGCTTCGAAGCGGCAAGCGCCGAGCTGCGCGAAAAGATCGAAGACCGGATGTGGGCGATTCACGAGGAGAACACCGAGTTCGTCACCCGCGCGATGGAGGCCGGTCACGCGCTGAGCAAGATCTTCGAGAACGGACTGGCAAGCGGCGCGATTGCGATCGCTGACATCTTCGATACCGACTATGTCGAGATCGCCGGCACCAACCCGGTGCAGCATCGGACCAGGATGCTGGACTGGGCGGAGCGCACGCTGCCGGCGTTCCAGGAGGCGTTCCTCGCCAAGGATCCGCGGATGGCGTTTTGCGTCGCGATCGACCAGAACGGCTATCTGCCGGTCCACAACAAGGTCTACTCGCAGCCGCAGCGGCCGGGTGACGTCGCCTTCAACACCGCCAACAGCCGCAACCGCCGCATCTTCAACGATGCAGCCGGCCTTGCCGCCGGCCGCAACCAGCGCGCTTATCTGATCCAGACCTATGCGCGCGACATGGGCAACGGCAACACCGTGATGATGCGCGAGATCGACGTGCCGATCCGGGTGCGCGGCCGGCACTGGGGCGGCTTCCGCACCGCCTACAAGCTCTGAGCGGGCACGCGTGCGCGCTCAGGCAAGACCGGCGGCGCGAATCACGTCTTAGTCTTGGGATGGGAATGCTGTGGCCGCACGACGGCCGCGGCGATGGAAGGATCCGCCAACATGTCGGCCGCGCAGCTCGCAGTGCTGGACACGTCATCGAACCGGACGCTGGCCGAACGGCTCGTTGACCAGCTTGCCGACCGCATCGGCGGCCTCGGCGTCGAACTCGCCGACATCGCCGGCAATGTCCAGGAAGTCGCCAACCGCGTCACCAACCAGTCGGAGCGATTCCATCATTTGCAGGCCACCGCCGAGACCATGGTCTCGGCCAATCACGACATCGCCAACGCATCGCAGGCAGTGCAATCGACCGCATCCGCCGCGGTCGGCCAGATCGCCGAGTCGCGCGACGTGGTCGAGACGGCGGTGGGCCACATCGCTGAACTCGTCGCGGCGGTCGGCCGGATCGAGACCCGGCTCGCCGCGGTCGGCTCCGCGTTGAGCCAGGTCGCCAAGGTCTCCGGCTCGATCGAGGCGATCGCCAAGCAGACCAATCTGCTGGCACTCAACGCCACCATCGAGGCGGCGCGCGCCGGCACCGCCGGCCGCGGTTTTGCGGTGGTCGCAAGCGAGGTGAAAAACCTCGCCGAGGCGACCCGCCAGGCGACGCATCAGATTTCCGACACCGTACGCGATCTCGACGGCCAGATCGGCAGCCTGATCGGCGAGAGCAGCGACGCCTCGCTGCGCGCCAGGAACGCCAGCCAAGGCGCCCGGCAGATCTCGGGCATCATCAGCCGCGTGCAGCAAGGCTTTTCATCGGTCGGCGCCGAGATCGGCAGCGTGGCGCGCGCCGCGACCTCCAATCTCGGGCATTGCGACAGCGTGATCGCGGAGCTGAACGAACTCGCCAAGGGCGTCGATCTGTCCTCGCGCGACCTCAAGCACGCCGACGCGCGGGTCGCGAAACTGCTCGAGCTCTCCGAAAGCCTGATCGTGACCATCGCCGACAGCGGCGTGGAGACCGGCGATACGCCGCTGATCCGCGTCGTGATCGAGACCGCGAAACGGATTTCCGAGCTGTTCGAGCAGGCCGTCGCGCATGGCGAGATCACGCTGGCGCAATTGATGGACGAGAACTATCGCGAGATCGCCGGCAGCAATCCGAAGCAATATCTGACCGACTATGTCGGCTTCACCGACCGCGTGCTGCCGGCGATCCAGGACCCGATCCAGAAGACCGACCCGCGCATCGTGTTCTGCGTCGCCTGGGCGCGCAGCGGCTATCTGCCGACCCACAATCCGAACTACCGGCTGCCGCAGGGGCCGGACCTGGTCTGGAACAACGCCAACTGCCGCAACCGCCGCCTGTTCAACGACCGCGCGGTGAGCAAAGTCGCGGCGAACACAAAACCGTTCCTGTTGCAGACTTATCGCCGCGACATGGGCGGCGGCAATTTCGTCTTGATGAAGGACCTGTCGTCGCCGATCACCGTGCGCGGCCGCCATTGGGGCGCGTTCCGGATGGGTTTTAGACAGGGTTGACTACTCGGGCAGCCCGGCGTCGCGCAGCGCCGCGCCGATCTGGTCACGCAGTTCGGCGCCGCGCACCGGAAACGCTTCGCTGACATGCGAGGTGCGGAAGCCCGGATGGATCCGCAACAGCCGCCCGATCGCCTTGCGCGCCTCGTCGGTCCGGCCGGCGCGGATCGCGTTGATGATGAAGGCGCCCAATGAATGCGCGTTGGTGTTGAAGCGCAGCGATCGCCGCGCGGCCTCGCAGCCCTCCTCGAAACGTCCCAGCCAGAAGTAGGCATGCGAGGTCCCGATCCAGGCGCTGATCCGCAGCGGATCGAGCGGGCTGAGCCGCATCATGTGCTCAAAGCTCCCGATCGCGCGTTCCGTATCGCCGCACATCAGCGCGACCCAGCCGCGCGAATACCAGGCGAAGCCGAGATTGGGATTGAGCGCGATCGCTTCCTCGACCATCGACGAGCCGAGGTCGTAATCGTGTCCGAGATAGGTCAGCACATGGCCCGCGGTCGACTGCACGAAGGCATCCTCCTCGCCGAGCCGCGAGGCCAGCCGCGCATGCCTGATCGCCTCGAGCCGCTCCGGGCCGTCGAGCGGTGAGCCGCTGGTGGCCTGCCGGGCCATCCAGCTCCACGCCAGGATCGCATGCGCCGCGGCGAACTGCGGATCGAGCGCAATCGCCTGCTTGAACAGCTCGTAGGCGTCGCTCAGCGATGCGCGCTGGTGAATCAGGGCCATGCCGCGCAGGTACAGGTCGTAGCTGTCGAGCTTTTCAGTCGGCTTGTGCCGTGCCCGCTCGAACTCGGCCTGCTCGAGCCTGGGCGCGATCAGGCCGACGACGCTCGAGGTCACCTTGTCTTGCAGACCGAAAATATCTTCGAGCTCGCCATCGAAGCGATCGGCCCAGATGTGGTTACCGGTCGCCGCCTCGATCAACTGACCGGTGATGCGGACCCGGTTGCCGGCCTTGCGCACGCTGCCTTCCAGCACGTAGCGGACGCCGAGCTCGCGGCCGACGCGCTTGATGTCGATCGCCTTGTTCTTGTAGGCAAAGCTCGAATTTCGCGCGATGACGAACAATGACTTGAACCGCGACAGCGCGGTGATGATCTCCTCCACCATGCCGTCGGCAAAGTAATCCTGCTCGCGATCCCCGCTCATGTTGTCGAACGGCAGCACCGCGATCGATGGCCGGTCCGGCAGCGCAAGCGGCTCGACTGGCACTGAGGGCAGCGTCGAGCGCTGCGAGCCGGGCTCACCGCCGATCCGGATCTGCCATACGCGCATCGGCTCGGCGATGTTTTTCAGCGACTGCGAGCCCATGTCGCCGAAGTCGATATCGACCTTGCCCCGGATTTGCCGATGGGCATCGTCCGAAATGCAAATTCCGCCGGGGTCGGCCATCCCCTCGAGCCGCGCCGCGATGTTGACGCCGTCGCCGAAGATATCGTCGCTGTCGATGATGATGTCGCCGACGTGAATGCCGATGCGGAATTCGATCCTGCGATCGGGTGGCACCGCGGCGTTGCGTTCGGTCATGCCCCGCTGCACCTCGATGGCGCAGCGCGCCGCGTCGACAGCGCTGGCGAACTCGACCAGCATCCCGTCGCCGGTGGTCTTGACGATGCGGCCCCGGCAGGCCGCGACGGTCGGATCGACCAGCGTCTGGCGGGCGCCCTTCAGGTCGCCAAGCGTCCGCTCCTCGTCGCGGCCCATCAGGCGGCTGTAGCCGGCAACATCCGCCGCCACCAAGGCCACCAAACGACGTTCGACGCGCTCGGACAACGCAATCTCCGGGAAGCAAAAATCAAAGGGGGTCGAAAATCACTGCCCCATCAAAATCACTGCCCATCAAAGCACGACAAGATGTCGCAGGCTAGCTCAGCCAGAACCCCGGCACCGCGGGCTCGAGCCGGCCGCCGGCGCGCACCGGCGCGACCTTGACCGCCAGCCCGGTCGCATCGTCGGTCTCGACCGCGATGCCGCTCAGCGTCGCGACGCCGCCGGCCGGTTCGAAGCGGCCGGACGGAATGCCGGTGAGGAAGCGCTGCAACGGCTCCTCCTTCTGCATGCCGATCACTGAATCATAATCGCCGGTCATGCCGGCATCGCTCATATAGGCGGTGCCGCCGGGCAGCACCTGATGATCGGCGGTCGGCACATGGGTATGGGTGCCGACCACGAGGCTGACGCGGCCGTCGCAGAAGAAGCCGACGCCCTGCTTCTCGCTGGTCGCCTCGGCGTGGAAATCGACCACGATGGCATCGGCGCCCTCGCGCAACGGGCAGGCCTCGAGCTCGCGGTCGATCGCGCTGAACGGATCGTTCGACGACGGCTCCATGAACACGCGGCCGATCGCATTGAGCACGAGCGCGCGCTTGCCGTTCTTGGTATCGACCAGCGTCGCGCCGCGGCCGGGCGAATGGCGCGGAAAATTCAACGGGCGGATCAGGCGCGGCGCGCGCTCGATGAAGACCAGCGCCTCCTTCTGATTCCAGGCATGGTTGCCGAGCGTGATCGCGTCCGCGCCAGCATCGAGCAGCTCCTGGTAGATCGCCTCGGTGATGCCGAAGCCGCCAGCGGAATTCTCGCCATTGACGACGACGAGATCGAGCGACCAGTCCCTGATCATGCCCGGAAGATGGTCTGTGATGGCGGTGCGGCCGGTCCTGCCGACGACGTCACCAACGAAGAGAATACGCAAGGCTAGCTACTCCGGAAATCGAACGTCTTGCGCTCCGTTAGCACATAATCGAGCGGGACGTCGTGCGACAGCGCCGGGATGGCCTTGGTTTCCTGTGCAGCAAAGGCGATCCCGGCCCCGATCACATGCTTGGCCTTGCGCAGATGCGCAAAGGTATAGTCGTAATAGCCGGCACCATAGCCGATGCGGTGGCCGAGCTTGTCGAACGCCGCGAGCGGCACCAGCATCACGTCGGGATGCACCTCGGCCGCGGCCGGCGACGGCTCGGGAATGCCGAGCGGGCCGAGCATCAGGCGGTCCTGCGGCGACCAGCTGCG
Organism: Bradyrhizobium sp. UBA2491; assembly: GCF_002341725.1. Classification (NCBI taxonomy): domain Bacteria; kingdom Pseudomonadati; phylum Pseudomonadota; class Alphaproteobacteria; order Hyphomicrobiales; family Nitrobacteraceae; genus Bradyrhizobium; species Bradyrhizobium sp. UBA2491. The sequence continues at coordinate 36,464 of NZ_DDOP01000013.1, read as the reverse complement.
GAAGGTCAGCGACTGGCCGCGCGCATTGATGCAGGGCAGCGCCAGCCGCGCGCCTTTGTCGGCCAGCTTCTTCATCAGTGGCGCCGGATCGAGCTCGCTGCGGATCGGCGCATAGCCGGAGATGATCATGCCTTGCGTGATCTCGAACGGGGCGCCGCGCCTGGCGAGCGCCTCGGCCGCCGCGGCGCGCTGCTCGTCGCTCAGCGCATCGCGCTTGGCGAGCGCGAGGGCCCGAAGTTCGGCCTTCGATGGAGATGCGTGCATGATCCATCTTCCGCTGTCATCGTCCGCCAAATGCGGACGAGCCGGCAATTCCAGAGACGCGAGCATTCGTTTGGCCAGGCCGCGGCGCACTGGATGCCCCACGTCGCAGGGCACGACACTGCCACACAATCAGACCGCCGCAGCGCGACGACAAGGCAACAGCAAAAACCAAGTGCGAAGCCGCAGAGGCCGTTGGAGCGCTCGATCCCGGAGTTCCCTACGAAAGTAGGTGGGCACCATATGTCCGGGTCCACGGACCCGGCCAGGGACAGTTCCCTAAAGGATCGATAAGGCCCCGGGGATATATGGCTCCTGACGCGCAACGCAGCTTCGCCGGGCCAATGTAGCGATCGTTGCCGCAATCCGCCAGCGGTACCTCGTCGTCCCGGCGAAGGCCGGGACCCATAACCACCGCTGTTCATCGTTGCAGAGGGTACCAACTCGCGCCGCCCAAACTCGATGGGCCGCGGAGTATGGGTCCCGGCCTCCGCCGGGACGACAGTGGCTACCCGATCGCGATGCCGCCGCCGATGGTGCGGTTGAGCACCTGCGTGGTGCGCTCGATCCGTTCGGCCGCGGCGTTGAGCGCGTTGGAGACCGCGGTCTGGGTGGCGCGGGCGCGATCGGTGGCCGCGACGCGCGCATTGCGCAGTTGCTCGACCTCCTCCTCGAGGCTGCGGATGCGCGCGCTGGCATCGACCAGCTCGTCGCAGGCGGTGAGCGCCGCCATCACGGTGAGCCGCGCGTCGCCGATCTCACCGAACTTGCCGCGCAGCGATTCGACGCGCTGCTGGAGATTCTCCGCGAGCTTCAGCAGCCGCACCTCCTGGCCTTCCTCGCAGGCCATCCGGTATTGCCGGCCATTGATGGTGACGTTGATGTGGCTCATCTGCCCTCTCCGCCCGCGAGCACGGCACGGATCGTGCCGATCGCCGCGTCGAGCTTTTCCGCGATGTCACGATTGACGCGCTCGAGCTTGCGCGTCTTCACCAGCGATCCGTCGAGCTCGTCGGCGAGGCGCGAGCGATCGGCGCCGAGTGCCTGGATCCGGCTCGCCAATTCGTTCTCGTCGCGGTCGGCCTCGCGGCGGCGCTCCACCGAGCTCTCCAGCGCATCGAGCGCGGCCATCAGCCGCTTGGTCGCAGCATCGATATCGGCAAGCGGTGCCTCGGTATTGCCAGACCCGTTGGCGAGACGATCACTCATGACACGCGGCGTAAATCCCTGGGATAGCCCGTTTGAGATAGGCCCGCCGCACGGCAAAACTGGCGGTTCGGCAAGCGTTTACGGGACGAAATTTACGTGGCAAGCGAGCCCAGCGCAACGGCGGCGCAGAACTATGCACCGTTCAATGAAATTGGGCGATTTCGAGCAACTTTTCCCCGTTTTGGGGCGTTTCATCGCCTTGGACTTGCGGAATTGAGGTGCTAATCCACCCTCCAACCCGTAAGGCCACTCCACGCGCGTATCGCGGCTGCCCGCCCCGATGCGTCCAGCAATCAGCTCCTCATTCCAGGCGGACTTTTCATCATGACGCAGGTCGATCACACCCGTATGGCCAATGCGATCCGTGGCCTTGCCATGGACGCCGTCGAGAAGGCGAATTCCGGCCATCCCGGCCTGCCGATGGGCGCCGCCGACATCGCGACCGTCCTGTTCACGCAATTCCTGAAGTTCGATGCGGCCGACACGGCGTGGCCCGATCGCGATCGCTTCGTGCTGTCCGCCGGTCACGGCTCGATGCTGCTCTATGCCTTGCTGTACCTCACCGGCAACAAGGACATGACGCTCGACCAGATCAAGCATTTCCGCCAGCTCGGATCGCTGACGCCGGGACATCCGGAGAATTTCCACACCAAGGGCATCGAGACCACCACCGGTCCGCTCGGCCAGGGCATCGCGACCGCGGTCGGCATGGCGCTCGCCGAGAAGATGCTCGCCGCCGAGTTCGGCAAGAAGATCGTCAACCACCACACCTACGTGCTCGCCTCCGACGGCGACCTGATGGAAGGCATCTCGCAGGAAGCGATCGCGCTCGCCGGCGTCTGGCGGCTCAACAAGATGATCGTGCTGTACGACGACAACGGCATCTCGATCGACGGCCCGACCTCGATCGCCGATTCCGTCGACCAGGTGAAGCGCTTCAAGTCCGCTGGCTGGGCCGCGGAATTGATCGACGGCCATGATCCGCAGGCGATCGCGGCTGCAATCACCCGCGCGCAGAAGTCCAACAAGCCTTCGCTGATCGCCTGCAAGACCACGATCGGCTTCGGGGCACCCACCCGGGCCGGCACCGCCAAGGCGCATGGTGAAGCGCTCGGCGCCGCTGAGCTCAAGGGCGCCAAGGAGAAGCTCGGCATCTCGCTGGAGCCGTTCTCGGTGCCCGACGACGTGCTGAAGGCCTGGCGCGAGGCGGGTGCCCGCGGCGCCGCCGAGCACAAGGCCTGGGACGAGCAGTTCAGCCAGCTCGGCAACCGCAAGCGCGCCGAGTTCGAACGCCGCATCCGTCACGAGCGGCCGCAGGCGCTCGCCAAGGGGCTGCGCGCCTTCAAGAAGGGGCTCTTGGAAAATCCGCTCAACATCGCGACCCGCAAATCGTCGGAAGCTGCGATCGAGGTGATCGCGGCGGCGATGCCGATGGAATTCGTCGCCGGCTCCGCCGACCTCACCGGCTCCAACAACAACAAGGCGAAGTCGGCGACCGCATTCGGCGCCAAGACGCCGAAGGGCCGCTTCATCCATTACGGCATCCGCGAGCACGGCATGGCAGCGTGCCTCAACGGCCTCTTCCTGCATGGCGGCTTCGCGCCGAACGGCGCCACCTTCCTGGTGTTCACCGACTACGCGCGCGGCGCGATGCGGCTGTCGGCGCTGATGGGCACCGGCGTGGTTTACGTCATGACCCACGATTCGATCGGCCTCGGCGAGGACGGCCCGACGCACCAGCCGGTGGAGCATCTCTCCGCGCTGCGCGCAATGCCCAACATGCGCGTGTTCCGTCCGTGCGACGCGGTCGAGACCGCGGAGTGCTGGGAATTGGCGCTCAACCGCATCGACGGACCGACGGTGCTGGCGCTGACCCGCCAGAACCTGCCGCAGTTGCGTACGTCAGCGCCAAACGACAATCCGTGCAGCCACGGCGCCTACGAACTGGTCGCGGCGCAGGGTGACGCAAAAGTGTCATTGTTCGCGTCCGGTTCCGAGGTCCAGATCGCGGTCGAGGCACAGAAGCAGCTCGCCGGGCGCGGCATCCCGACGCGGGTGGTCTCGGTCCCGTCGCTGGAATTGCTGCTGGCGCAGCCTGCCGAGCGGCAAAACGCCATTATCGGCAAGGCTCCGGTCAAGATCGCGATCGAGGCTGCGGTGCGTTGGGGCTGGGACGCCGTGATCGGCCACGACGGCGATTTCATCGGCATGCACGGATTCGGCGCCAGCGCCCCGGCGAAGGACCTTTTCCCGCATTTCGGCATTACCGCCGAGGCTGTCGTTAACGCTGCCACGAAGCGCGCCTGACGCTGGCCTGACACCCGCCTGCCGAAGGTTGAGCTTGCCGCGAAAAAGGATTACCAAAGCTCCATCTTTTCCGTACGCGCCCGGCTGAACCGGGCGTTCCGCCGTAAAACCCTCGTGGGAGCCCTCCCGCGGGGCCGGCAGCAGCTATTAGAGGAGAGACGAGCCATGGCAGTCCGCGTCGCGATCAACGGGTTTGGGCGTATCGGCCGCAATGTGTTGCGCGCCATCGCCGAGTCCGGCCGCAAGGACATCGAGGTTGTCGGCATCAACGACCTCGGTCCGGTCGAGACCAATGCGCACCTGCTGCGCTTCGATTCCGTGCACGGCCGCTTCCCCGGCACCGTGACCGTGGACGGCGACTCGATCGACCTCGGTAGCGGCAAGATCAAGGTCTCGGCCGAACGCGATCCCTCCAAGCTGCCCTGGAAGGCGCTCGGCGTCGACGTCGCGCTGGAATGCACCGGCATCTTCACCGCCAAGGACAAGGCCTCCGCGCACCTGACCGCCGGCGCCAAGCGCGTGCTCGTCTCGGCGCCCGCCGACGGCGCGGACGCCACCATCGTCTACGGCGTCAACCACGACACGCTGACCAAGGATCACCTGGTGATCTCCAACGGTTCGTGCACCACCAACTGCCTGGCGCCGGTTGCCAAGGTCCTGAACGACACCGTCGGCATCGAGACCGGCTTCATGACCACGATCCACGCCTATACCGGCGACCAGCCGACGCTCGACACCCTGCACAAGGACCTCTATCGCGGCCGCGCGGCTGCGATGTCGATGATCCCGACCTCGACCGGCGCCGCCAAGGCGATTGGCCTGGTGCTGCCGGAGCTGAAGGGCAAGCTCGACGGCGTCTCGGTTCGCGTCCCCACGCCGAACGTGTCGGTCATCGACCTCAAGATCGTCGCCAAGCGCGAAACCAACGTCGCCGAGATCAACGAGGCGATGAAGCGCGCCGCCGAGCAGCAGCTCAAGGGCATCCTCGGCTACACCAACGCGCCGAACGTCTCGATCGACTTCAACCACGATCCGCACTCGTCCACCTTCCACATGGACCAGACCAAGGTGCAGAACGGCAATTTCGTGCGCGTGATGTCCTGGTACGACAATGAGTGGGGCTTCTCGAACCGCATGGCCGACACCGCCGTCGCGATCGGCAAGCTGATTTAAGCCCAGACTGCTCTTAACCAGGTGTCGACGCTTCCACCCTGGATCGGAATTCCCGGCGCGATCTTGCTTCTCGGCTTGATCGCGTACGGCATCCGCCAGGGCATGAAGGTTACGTCCCGGCAGGAAGGCGACCCGCCCCAACGCGATCCGCCGTAGTGCCGCAAGTCAGCGAGTGATCAGACATGGCCAGATTCCGCACCCTCGACGACGTCAACGTGAAGGGCAAGCGCGTGCTGCTGCGCGTCGACCTCAACGTCCCCATGGAGGGCGGCCGCGTCACCGACGCTACCCGGCTCGAGCGCGTTGCCCCCACCATCACCGAGATTTCCGACAAGGGCGGCAAGGTGATCCTGCTCGCCCATTTCGGCCGGCCCAAGGGCCGCGATGCCAAGGACTCGCTGAAGCCGGTCGCCGAAGCGCTGTCGAAGGTCATCAAGCGCCCGGTGGCCTTCGCCGAGGATTGCATCGGAGAGGCCGCGGCCAACGCGGTCGCGGCGCTCAAGGATGGCGACATCCTCTGCCTCGAGAACACCCGCTTCCACAAGGAAGAGGAAAAGAACGACGCCGGATTCGTCGCAGAGCTGGCAAAGCTCGGCGACATCTGGGTCAACGACGCCTTCTCCGCCGCGCACCGCGCCCACGCCTCGACCGAAGGCCTCGGCCACAAGCTGCCGGCCTATGCCGGCCGCACCATGCAGGCCGAGCTCGACGCGCTCGGCAAGGCGCTGGAAGCGCCGACCAAACCCGTCATCGCGATCATCGGCGGCGCCAAGGTCTCGACCAAGATCGACCTGCTGGAAAACCTCGTGACCAAGGTCGACGCGCTGGTGATCGGCGGCGGCATGGCCAACACCTTCCTGCACGCGCAGGGCATTCCGGTCGGCAAGTCGCTCGCCGAAAAGGACCTCGCCGCGACCGCGCTGCGGATCATGGAGAAGGCCAACGCGGCGAATTGCGCGATCATCCTTCCGGTCGACGCCGTGGTCGCCAGCCAGTTCGCCGCCAACGCGCCGTCGCATGCCTACGGCCTCGACGCGATCCCGGCCGACGGCATGATCCTCGACGTCGGCCCGCAATCGATCGCGCGGATCCATTCCGCGATCGACGACGCGGCGACGCTGGTCTGGAACGGGCCGCTCGGCGCCTTCGAATTGACGCCGTTCGACCGCGGCACCGTGGTGTCGGCCAAGCATGCCGCCGAGCGTACCAAGGCCAAGAAGCTGGTTTCGGTCGCCGGCGGCGGCGACACCGTCGCGGCGCTGAACCAGGCGGGCGTGGCGGGTGACTTTTCCTACGTCTCGACCGCGGGCGGCGCGTTTCTTGAATGGATGGAAGGCAAGCCGCTGCCGGGCGTCGAAGTTTTGAAGAACCGTTGATTTAGTTCGAATCCGAACGCGTAATACAGGGAGAAAATGGAATGGCTCGCATAACGTTGCGGCAACTGCTCGATCACGCGGCCGAGCACGATTACGGCGTACCCGCCTTCAACATCAACAACATGGAGCAGGCGCTGTCGATCATGGCCGCCGCCTCCGAGGTCGACGCCCCTGTCATCATCCAGGCCTCGCGCGGCGCGCGCTCCTATGCCAACGACGTCATGCTCAAGCACATGATGGACGCCGTCACCGAGATCTACCCGCAGATCCCGGTTTGCGTGCATCTCGACCACGGCAACGAGCCCGCCACCTGCATGACCGCGATCCAGGCCGGCTTCACCTCGGTCATGATGGACGGTTCGCTGAAGGCCGACGGCAAGACCCCCGGCGACTGGGACTACAATGTCGGCGTCACCAGGACCGTGACCGGCATGGCCCATCTCGGCGGCATCTCGGTGGAAGGCGAGCTCGGCGTGCTCGGTTCGCTCGAGACCGGCATGGGCGACAAGGAAGACGGCCACGGCGCCGAGGGCAAGCTGTCGCACGACCAGTTGCTGACCAATCCGGACGAAGCCGTGAAGTTCGTCAAGGAGACCAAGGTCGACGCGCTGGCGATCGCGATGGGCACCTCGCACGGTGCCTACAAATTCACCCGCAAGCCCGACGGCGACATCCTCGCCATGAACGTGATCGAGGAGATCCACCGCAAGCTGCCGAACACGCATCTGGTGATGCACGGCTCCTCGTCGGTGCCGCAGGAGTTGCAGGAGATCATCAACGCCAATGGCGGCAAGATGAAGCCGACCTGGGGCGTGCCGGTCGCCGAGATCCAGCGCGGCATCAAGAACGGCGTACGCAAGATCAACATCGACACCGACAACCGGATGGCGATGACCGGCCAGATCCGCAAGGTGCTGAAGGACAACCCGGAAGAGTTCGATCCGCGCAAATACCTGAAGCCCGCGATGGAAGCGATGACCAAGCTGTGCAAGCAGCGCCTGCAGGAGTTCAACACCGCGGGCCAGGCCAGCAAGATCAAGAAGGTCCTGACCACGGCCGAAATGGCCAAGCGCTACGCCAAGGGCGAGCTCGATCCCAAGGTCGCCTGACAACGGATCGCCCTCAATCATTAAGGCGGGACACCGGTTCTGACGCAGTTGGAAACGGTGTCCCGGGGCTTGATCGCCGGCTGCGACAAACACCTGCCGCGACGAACGTTTTCTAGGCAATTGCCCGAGAACCGCCTATTTTGGCTCGCAAAGGCAATGGCTCTGGAGGATGTTCCCCAATGAACCTCGCTGACCTCAACAAAGTTGCACTTGCCATGGTTACCCCGGGCAAGGGCCTTCTCGCCGCCGACGAATCCTCCGGCACCATCAAGAAGCGGTTCGACGCCATCAAGGTCGATTCGACCGAAGACAATCGCCGCGACTATCGCGAGATGTTGTTCCGCTCGCAGGAGGCGATGAGCAAGTACATCTCCGGCGTCATCCTCTACGACGAGACGATCTGGCAAAACGCCAAGGACGGCACGCCACTGGTCAAGCTGATCGAGCAGGCAGGCGCGATCCCCGGCATCAAGGTCGACGAAGGCACCCAGGCGCTGCCGAACTGCCCCGGCGAACTCGTCACTGTCGGCCTCGACAAGCTCGCCGAGCGGCTGAAGAAATATTACGACCGCGGAGCGCGCTTTGCGAAATGGCGCGCGGTGATCGATATCGGATCCGGCGCCGGCAGCCGCGGCATTCCCACCATGACCGCGATCCGCGTCAATGCCCACGCGCTGGCGCGCTACGCCGCGCTGTGCCAGGCCGCGCAGATCGTACCGATCGTCGAGCCGGAAGTGCTGATGGACGGCGATCACGACATCGACCGCTGCTATGAGGTGACGCAGCGGGTGCTGAACCGCACCTTCCAGGAATTGCGGGTGCAGCGGGTCGCGCTCGAAGGCATGATCCTGAAGCCGAACATGGCGATTTCCGGCAAGAAATGCCCCAAGCAGGCGCCGGTGCAGGAAGTCGCCGAGAAGACCATCCGCCTGCTCAAGAGCTGCGTGCCGGCCGCGGTGCCCGGCATCGCCTTCCTCTCCGGCGGGCAGAGCGACGAGGAAGCGACCGCGCATCTCGACGCCATGAACAAGATCGGTAATCTGCCGTGGAAGCTGACCTTCTCCTATGGCCGCGCGCTACAGGCCGCGCCGCAGCAGGCGTGGTCCGGCAAGCCCGACAATGTCCCCGCCGGCCAGCGCGCCTTCTCGCATCGCGCCCGGATGAACGGGCTGGCCAGCACCGGCAATTGGGAAGCCGGCCTCGAAAAACAGGCGGCATAGTTGGCCACCAAGCCCGTTCCACCGCGGCCGGCGCCGCGTCTCTATCTGGCGACGCCGCCGGTCGACGAGCCGGCGCAGCTCGCGGCCGCGCTGCCCGAATTGCTCGCCGCGGCCGACGTCGCGGCGGTTCTGGTGCGGCTGCGCGAGAGCGACCCGCGCAGCATGATCTCCACTGTCAAGGCGCTGGCGCCTGCGATCCAGAGCGCCGGCGCGGCGCTGCTGATCGACGGCCATCCTGACATCGTGGCCCGCGCCGGCGCCGATGGTGCGCATCTGGGCGGCATTGCCGCGATGGAAGAGGCAATGCCCTCGCTGAAGCCCGACCGCATCGTCGGCGTCGGCGGGCTCGCGACGCGCCACGATTCGATGGCCGCGGGCGAAGCCGGCGCCGACTACGTGCTGTTCGGCGAGCCCGACGCCAAGGGGCAGCGGCCTTCGCCTGAGGCGATCGCCGAGCGGCTGGAATGGTGGGACGAATTGTTCGAGCCGCCGTGCGTCGGGTTCGCGACCTCGCGCGAGGAGGCCGAGGCATTCGCGGCCGCCGGCGCCGATTTCGTGCTGGTCGGCGAGATCGTCTGGTCCGATCCGCGCGGCGCGAAGGCCGCCCTCGTCGAGATCGGCGAGGCGATCGCGCGGGCGCATGCCGGCACGTTCGGAACGGCCAAGGCCGAGGGATGACGCCGGAATGAAATGCCTGCGTCCGATAGGTGTTGCGCTCGGCTGCATGATGCTGGCGAGCGGCGCGGCCGCGCAGCTTTCGATCACGCCGCCGGCGCAGACGCCGCCGCCTGCGAAGAAGGAGGAAAAGCCGAAGCCGAAAGTGCATTCGCCGGTCGCGAAGAAGCCCACGCCGAAGCCTGCCGCGACGCCGAAGCCCGGCGCATCGGCGACCCCCGCTCCGACGCCGTCGCCGACCCCGGACGATCCCAATGTCGACCTCGTCTACGGCGCCTATCAGCGCGGCATGTACAAGACCGCATTCGACCTCGCGACGGTGCGCGCGCAGAACAACGATGCCAAGGCCATGACGATGCTGGGCGAGCTCTATGCCAACGGGCTCGGCGTCAAGCGCGACTATGCCAAGGCCGACGACTGGTACAAGCGCGCCTCCGATGCCGGCGACCGCGAGGCGATGTTCGCGCTGGCCATGATGAAGATCGCCGGCCGCGGCGGCACGGTGGACAAGGATGCCGCGGTCAAGCTTTTGGCCTCGGCCGCCAAGCTCGGCGAGCCCAAGGCGGCCTATAATCTGGCGCTGCTCTATCTCGATGGCCAGACCCTGCCGCAGGATCTCAAGCGCTCCGCCGAGCTGCTGCGGATGGCCGCGGACGCCGGCAGCCCCGAGGCGCAATACGCGCTCGCGACCTTTTACAAGGAAGGCACCGGCGTCCCGAAGGACCTCGAAAAGGCGGCGCGGCTGCTACAGGCGGCCTCGCTGGCCGACAATGTCGATGCCGAAGTCGAGTATGCCATCGCGCTCTACAACGGCTCCGGAACCCCGCGCAACGTCCCGGCGGCGATCGCGCTGCTGCGCAAGGCCGCCCGGCAGAACAGCCCGATCGCGCAAAACCGCCTCGCCCACGTGCTGGCGACCGGCGCCGGCGCTCCGGTCGACAAGGTCGAGGCGCTGAAATGGCACACCGTCGCCAAGACCGCCGGCAAGGGCGACCCCGAGCTCGACGACATCCTCGCCGATATGACCCCCGAGGACCGCGCCAAGGGCGAGGCAGCCGCGCGCAAATGGATCGGAAACAACGTCAAATGACGCCTTGACGGCGCCACTTCCAGAGGGCACCCAGTTCGAAGCCTAGGTGGCCGCGTTCCGTTCTCTTTTCGCCCGTCATCCTGAGGTGCGAGCGGAGCGAGCCTCGAAGGATGCACGGCCCCGGACCGGGCTGTCGATCCTTCGAGACGCGCTTCGCGCTCCTCAGGATGACGGGCTGAGATTTGCGCCCGCCGCCTTATCGACATTCACAATCTCTCGGTCACAAGCGTTCTCATCATGCTCTACTCCGCCCTCATCAATGTCATGGTCAAGGCCGCGCGCCGCGCCGGCCGCAGCCTCAAGCGCGACCTCGGCGAGATCGAACATCTCCAGGTCTCGCTGAAGGGACCGGCGAACTTCGTCTCGCTCGCCGACAAGCGCGCCGAGGAGATGCTCTACACCGACCTCGAAAAGGCTCGGCCCGGCTACGGGTTCCTCGGCGAGGAAGGCGGCAAGCGCGAGGGCTCGGACAAGAGTCACACCTGGATCGTCGATCCGCTCGACGGCACCACCAATTTCCTGCACGGCATCCCGCAATTCGCGATCTCGATCGGGTTGTTGCGCGAGGACACCGTGATCGCGGGCGTGATCTACAACCCCGCCAATGACGAGCTATACATCGCCGAGCGCGGCAAGGGCGCATTCCTCAACGACCAGCGGCTGCGCGTCGCCGGCCGCCGCCAGCTCAACGAATGCGTGGTCGCCTGCGGCCTGCCGCATATCGGCCGCGGCAACCACCAGCTCGCGCTACAGGAGATGGCAGCGCTGCAAAGCAAGGTCGCGGGCTTCCGCCGCTTCGGCGCCGCCTCGCTCGATCTCGCCTTCGTCGCCGCCGGCCGCTTCGACGGCTTCTGGGAACGCAATCTGCAACCCTGGGACCTTGCGGCCGGGCTGCTGATGGTGCGGGAAGCCGGCGGCACCGTCTCGGGCATCCAGGGCAATGACGATCCGCTGCAAACCGGCCACGTCGTCTGCGGCAACGAGACCGTGCACGGCGAGCTGATCAAGATCCTGAAGCCGCTCGGGCAGTAGCGCGGCGGCGCAGTCTAATCGTCGTCGTCCTCGGATTCGTCTCCTTCGGCCTCGACGTCGCGAAATTCGCCGCCGATGCTCAGGCCTTCGATGGCGGTCGCGCCCTTCACCTTGACCACCCGGCGCAGCGGGACCGAACTCTCGCTGCGCAACGCTTCCATCAAATGGTCCGAGTGGGTGACGATCCAGATATCGGCGCGGCGCGAGGCCTTGGCGATCAGCCGCGCCAACGGCGCCAGCAGCGATGGATGCAGGCTCGCCTCCGGCTCGTTCAGCACGATGAACGGTGGCAACCGGTAGCCCATGAACACGGCGAGCAGGCAGATATATTTCAGCGTGCCGTCGGATAGTTCGTGGGCCTTGAACGGGCGCGGCATGTCCGCGAGTTGCAGGTCGAACTCGCACCGGCCGTTTTCCACCCAGGCGCGGAGCTCCGCGTCCGGGAATGCATCCTCGATCGCGGCCTGCAACTCGGCGGCGTCCTGCCGGATGGCATAGAGCGTCGCCAGCGTCGCGGCCAGATCGCTGCCGTCGGCACTCAGCGACGGCGTCGTGACCGCGAGGCAGGGTTTCCGGATCGGTGACGCCTGATCGGTGCGGAAGTCGTGATAGAAGCGCCAGCCCAGCATCGCGTTTCTGATCTGGTCGATCTCGGGAGAGTTCTTGCCGTCGAAGAAGCCGGCCAGCACGGTTTCAGACGGCAGCAGCGCATCCTTGTGGCTTTCCCAGACGCCGCTCTCGTTGCGGATGCTGACCAGCGCGTTGGTCCTCTCCACCATCAGGACGTTCCGCTTGCCACTGATCATCTCGATCCGCTCGGACCTGATCATCGGCTCGCCGGCAAACGCCGCCTCGACCGGGCCGGGATATCCGAGCTCGATCGAATATCTGATGTCGTCGAATCGGGCGGCCAGCCGCAGTCGGGGATCATCGCCCCGCTTGCGCATGCCGGACCAGGAGACCGAATTCAATCCGCCCTCATCGGCGATGGTATGGGTGATCCGGCCCGCCGCCGCGTCCCGCAACAGCGACATCGACTTGTACAGATTGGATTTTCCGACGCCGTTCTCGCCGACGAACACCGACAGCGGATGGATGGGCAAGAAGAGCCGGCGAATGGAACGATAATTCGCGATCTCGATATCGGTCGGGCGCATCACCTGCTCTCGATCGGCCGATGCCTGCGCATTCCGTCACCGTGCCAAGGACAATCCGTTCGATCCGGGGATGCAGTCTGGATTGACGATGTGCCGAAAGCAAGCCGGTCCCGAGTCAATCAGGACCGGCCCCGATGTCAGTGGCCGCCCCTCGCCGGCGCGGGCGGGCCGTAGATCTCGGCCTTCTCCGCCGCCTGCTCGCGATCGCCGGCAAGCACGCGCTGCACGCTGACGAAGAACACCGGCACCAGCAGCAGCGCGAGGATGACGACGGCGATCATGCCGCCCATCACCGACGTGCCGAGCGCCTGCTGGCTGGCACCGCCGGCGCCGGTCGCGATCGCCATCGGCAGCACGCCGCAGACGAAGGCAAGGCCGGTCATCAGGATCGGACGGAACCGCAAGCTACACGCCTCGATCGTCGCCTCGACCAGCGGCTTACCCTGCGCGCGCAGATCCTTGGCGAACTCGATGATCAGGATCGCGTCCTTCGCGGCCAGACCGATGATGGTGATCAGACCGACCGTGAAATACACGTCGTTGGACAGTCCGCGCAGCGTCGCCGCCACCACGGCGCCGAAGATGCCGAGCGGAATGGTGAGCAGCACCGCGAGCGGAATGGTCCAGCTCTCATAGAGCGCGGCCAGCAACAGGAACACCACCAGCACCGACAGCGCGAGCAGGAACGGCGCCTGCGAGCCCGACAGCTTCTCCTGCAACGACTGGCCGGTCCATTCATAGCCGAAGCCGCGCGGCAGCTTGTCGGCAAGCCGCTCCATCTCCGCGATCGCGTCACCCGAGGTGAAGCCGGGCTTCGCCTCGCCGGAGATGCGCACCGCCGGATAATAGTTGAAGCCCGCGATCTGCGTCGGCCCCTTCGACCATTCGATGGTGGCGAAGGCCGAGAACGGCACCAATTGCCCGCGGCTGTTCTTGACATTGTAGTTCAGGATGTCGTCCGCGTTCATGCGGCTGGTCTTGTCGGCCTGCACGATGACGCGCTGCATGCGCCCGCGGTTCGGGAAGTCGTTGATGTAGTTCGAGCCGAGATTGGTCGAGATCGTGTTGTTGATGTCCTCGAACGTCAGACCAAATGCGCCGGCCTTCTCGCGGTCGATCATCAGATTGACCTGCGGCGCCGGCGGCAGGCCCTCGACATAGACCTTTTGCAGGATCGGGCTGGCATTGGCCTCCGCGATCAGGCGGTCGGAGGCGGCGATCAGCGCCGCATAGCCCTTCTGGCCACGATCCTGCAAGCGGAACGAGAAGCCCGAGGAGTTGCCGAGGTTGTCGATCGGCGGCGGTTGCAGCGCCGAGATCCTGGCGTCGCGGATCGACGACAGCTCGCGGTTGATGTCGGCGACGATCGCGGCGGCGGAATCCTTCGCGCCGCGCTCCGACCAGTCCTTCAGCGTGATGAAGGCCTGCGCAGTGTTCATGCCCTGGCCGAGGAAGCTGAAGCCGGTGAGGAAGGTGACGTTCTCGATGCCGGCGCGGGTCTTCAGGTACTTCTCGACCTGCTCGACGGCGGCTTCGGTACGCGCATAGGAGGATTCCGACGGCGTCTGCACGTCGGTCGTGATGAAGCCCTGGTCGTCGACCGGCAGGAAGCCGCCGGGCAGCCGCACGAAGCCGTAGGCGACGCCCGCGAACAGCACGAGATAGATCGCCATCAGCCGGCCGGTGCGCTTCAGGGAGCCCTGCACGGTGCGCGTATAGCCGGCGCGGCTGGTATCGAGCACGCGGTTGAACCAGCCGAACACGCCCTTTCGCGCATGGCCATGGCCCTTCTCGACCGGCTTGAGCAAGGTCGCGCACAGCGCCGGCGTCAGCGACAGCGCGAGCAGCGCCGAGAACGCGATCGCCGCCACCATGGTGACCGAGAACTGGCGATAGATGATGCCGACCGAGCCGGGGAAGAACGCCATCGGCACGAACACCGCCATCAGCACCAGCGTGATGCCGATGATCGCGCTGGTGATCTGCGACATCGCCTTCCGGGTCGCTTCCTTCGGCGGCAGGCCTTCCTCGGCCATGATGCGTTCGACGTTCTCGACCACGACGATGGCGTCGTCGACCAGGATGCCGACCGCGAGCACCATGCCGAACATGGTCAGCATGTTGATCGAGAAGCCGACCGCCATCAGGGTCGCGCAGGTGCCGAGCAACGCCACCGGGACCACGATGGTCGGAATGATGGTGTAGCGGATGTTCTGCAGGAACAGGAACATCACGATGAACACCAGCACCACCGCCTCGACCAGGGTCATCAGGACCTTCTCGATCGAGGCCTTCACCACCGGCGTGATGTTGTAGGGGATCTCATAGGAGATGTTGGCCGGGAAGAAGCGCGACAGCTCCTTCATCTTGGCTTCGACCGCGCTCGCGGTCGCCAGCGCATTGCCCTTCGGCGACAGCAGCACCGAGAGGCCGGCCGTCGGCTTGCCGTCGAGACGGGTGTTGAACTGGTAGCTGAGGCCGCCGATCTCGATCCGTGCGACGTCGCGCAGCCGGACCGTCGAGCCATCGGCATTGGCGCGCAGGATGATCGCGCCGAACTCGTCGGGCGAGGAGAGCTGGCCCTTGACCAGCACCTGCGCGGAGATCTTCTGGGTGTCCGTGCTCGGCTCGGCGCCGATGCTGCCGGAGGCGACCTGGGCGTTCTGCGCCGTGATCGCGCGGTTGACGTCGTCGGCCGACAGGCCGTAGCCGACCAGTTTGGCCGGATCGATCCAGATGCGCAGCGAACGTTCGGTCGAATACAGCGTGGCGCGGCCGACGCCGGGGATGCGGCGCACCTCGCCCAGCACGTTGCGGATCATGAAGTCGCCGAGGCCCACTTC
The DNA here is from genome assembly GCF_002341725.1 of Bradyrhizobium sp. UBA2491. NCBI lineage: Bacteria > Pseudomonadati > Pseudomonadota > Alphaproteobacteria > Hyphomicrobiales > Nitrobacteraceae > Bradyrhizobium > Bradyrhizobium sp. UBA2491. Next base: position 21,012 of record NZ_DDOP01000013.1, on the reverse strand, counting down.
ATCCAGCGAACCGTCGGTCGAGTTCAGCGTGATGATCTGGAGCACGGCCGAGGACGCTTCCTCGACCAGGATGCCCTGCTGGATCACGGCGCGCGGCAGCCGCGCCTCGACGCGCTTGAGGCGGTTCTGCACCTCGACCGAGGCCTGGCTGGTGTCGGTGCCCGGCTTGAAGTTGGCGATGATCTCGACCTGGCCGAGCGAGTCGGAGGTCGATTCGAAGTTCAGGATGTTGGCGGCGCCATTGAGCTCCTCCTCGATCAACCGCGTCACGCTGTTGTAGAGGTTCTCCGGCGACGCGCCGGGATAGCTGGTCGAGATCGAGATCGAGGGCGGCGCGATGATCGGGTACTGCGCGACGGCGAGCAGCGGGATCGAGATCGCGCCGATCAGACAGATGAACAGCGCGACGACCCAGGCGAAGATCGGCCTGTCGATGAAGAAACTAGGCATCTCGGATCACCGCCGCGCGTGCGCGGTCTGTTGCGAATCCGGCTGTGCGGCAGCCGCGTCGGCCTCGTGCCAGGCCCGCGGCCGCACCTTGTCGCCGGCAGCGAATTTCTGGAACCCCTCGACGACGACCTTGTCGCCGGCCTTCAGGCCCTCGGTCACGAACCAGGTGCCGCCCTGCAACGAGCCGGTACGCACCGGCTGCACCGCGACGAGATTGTCGTCCTTGACGACGAACACCTCGCTGCCGCCGCCGCCATTGCGCTGGATCGCCTGCTGCGGCACGGCGATCGCGTCGGTGTCGATGCCCTGCTCGATCTGGACGCGGACATACATGCCCGGCAGCAGGACGCGCTTCGGATTCGGGAATTCACCGCGCAACGTGACCTGCCCGGTGTGGGCGTCGACCTTGGCGTCGGAGAACAGCAGCTTGCCCGGCAGGGCGTAGATCGAGCCGTCGTCGAGCACGAGGCGAACCTTCATCGCATCGGACTCGATGCGATCGAGATCGCCACTCTCGAAGTCGCGGCGAAGCTGGCTCAACTCGGTGACCGACTGCTGGAAGTCGGCGTAGATCGGGTCGAGCTGCTGGATGGTGGCAAGGCTCGCGGCGTCGTTCTGCACGACGAGCGCGCCTTCAGAGACCAGCGCGGCACCAATGGTGCCGTCGATCGGCGCGCGGATGGTGGCGTAATCCAGGTTGAGCTTTGCGCGCGCAACATCGGCCTCGCGGCCCTGCACGTCGGCCTCGGCTCCCTTCAGCGTCGCGATCGCCTTTTCGTTCTCGGCTTCCGGCGCCGCACGCTGGCTGGTCAGGGTGGCGATACGGCGGGCCTGCAACGAGGCCTGTTCGAGCACGGCCTTGGCGCGCGCCAACGCCGCCTCGGTCGACTGCACCTCGACCTCGAACGGACGCGGATCGATCTGATACAGCGGGTCGCCGACCTTCACCTCGCTGCCCTGATGGAACATGCGATTGACCACGATGCCGGAGACGCGCGGGCGTACCTCGGAGACGCGGGTCGGCGCGATGCGGCCCGGCAGCTCGCGCACCATCGCGCGTGCCTGCGGCTTCACGGTGACGACGCTGACGTCCGGCTCAGGCGCTTGCACGGCCGCGGTTGCGGAATTCGGCTCGTTACAGCCAGCAAGCAGTGGCGCCGTTACGGCCAGCATCAGAGCAATGCATGCCGATTGCGCGCGAAGACCAGACATCGAAGAAATCGCCCCCTGTAGGTTCAGACAAACCAACGGCGGTGTCACGACGACACCGCGCGTGTTGTTGCGGTGAAAATAAATCTCGCTTGCTGCGACGCAATGCGTTTGCCGGGCGGCTCATTGTCACACAAACCTATCGCACTGATATCGCGGCATGTTTTATCGACTCACCGGATTGTGAGCGGGTTCCATCGGAGGCTGCGGGAATGCGTTAACGAATACATGAGCGGGAACAGGGCAGTTCGGTGCGCATCCATGCGGCACATCGCATGACGAGCCCTTTGGCCCGAATCAGCCACCGCACCACCCGGCTCCTCGGCAAGGCATGCCGCCGCGGCGGCGCCTTGCGCTCGCAAGCGGGACCGGCCGCCGCCGCGGATGACGCGGCACCGAGCCCCGGAAGGCGGGATACGGCTGCGGCCAGTGCCGGATTCAGCCCAAGGTTCTGTCCACCGCCCTTGGATTCGGCTTTCCTCACTGCACCGCTGTGCCATATTGCGCACAGATGCGGCCTTCGCGAACGGATGACTAGGCAATGCCCACTACCCGCTCCGACATGGAGATCGAACTGAGCAAGCTGTCCTCGCCCCGGATCTTCCTGGTGCGGATGCTGGTCTTCCTGGTGCTCTGCGGGCTGGTCGGGGTCGTGCTGTACAAGCAGATCGTCACCGCATTCTTCGCCAATCCCGGGCTCAACGCCCTGATCGGCGCGGTGCTCCTGATCGGCGTCATCCTGGCGTTCCGCCAGGTGATCCGGCTCTATCCTGAAGTGGCCTGGGTCAACAATTTTCGCATCGCCGATCCCGGCCTTGCGATCGAGCGCCGTCCGACGCTGCTTGCTCCGATGGCAGCCATTCTCGGCGGCGAGCGCACCGGGCGGATGTCGATCACGCAGCAGACCATGCGGCATCTGCTGGATTCGATCGCGACCCGCCTGGATGAAGCCCGCGATATCTCGCGCTACATGACCGGCCTGCTCGTGTTCCTCGGCCTGCTCGGCACCTTCTGGGGCCTGATCGAGACGGTCGGCTCGGTCGGCAAGGTGATTGACGGGCTCAAGGTCGGCGGCGACGCCGGCGCGCTGTTCGATACGCTGAAGGAAGGGCTGGCCGCTCCGCTCGGCGGCATGGGCATCTCGTTCTCGTCGTCGCTGTTCGGCCTCGCCGGCTCGCTGATCCTCGGCTTCCTCGACCTGCAATCGAGCCAGGCCCAGAACCGCTTCTACACCGACCTCGAGGACTGGCTTGCCACCACGGTACGCGGCATTTCCGGCGATGAGACCGGCGCCTCCGGCGACATGCAGGGCGCGATCGATCGCCTCCGCACCACGCTCGAGGAAGGCAGCGGCGGCGGCCGCAACACCACGGCCGCGATGGCCAATCTGGCCGAGGCGATCCAGGGCCTGGTGGCGCATATGCGCACCGAGCAGCAGATGATCCGCGAATGGGCCGACGGCCAGGGCGAGCAGAACCGCGAGATCAAGCGGCTGCTCGAACGCCTCGCCCGCCAGCCCGAGAAGAGCTAGCCGGGGCGCACCAAGCCCAGGGAGACATTTCATGGCCCTCGCCCGCTCGCGCCGCAGCGAATCCGGCTTCAACTACTGGCCCGGCTTCGTCGACGCGCTGTCGACGCTGGTACTGTCGATCGTGTTCCTGCTTTCGGTGTTCCTCGTCGTGCAGTTCTTCCTGTCGCAGGAGGTCACCGGCAAGGACAAGGCGCTGGAGCAGCTCACCGCCAAGATCGCCCAGCTCAACGACTTACTGTCGCTGGAGAAGCTCTCCAAGCTGACGCTCGACGACCAGGTGTCGCAGCTACGCGCCGGCCTGGCTTCGGCCGAAGGCGAGCGCGACCGCATGAAGGGGCTCTATGAAGGGCTCGCCAATTCCGGCAACGACGCACAGGGCCGCGCTACCGAGCTCAACAAGGCGCTGGAATCCGAGAAGAGCGTGTCGTCGCGCGCGCTGGCGCAGATCGAGGTCTTGAACCAGCAGATCAGCGCGCTGCGCCGCCAGCTCGCTGCGCTCGAGGAGGCGCTCGATGCCTCCGAGAAGCGCGACAAGGAATCGCAGAACCGGATCGCCGATCTCGGCTCGCGCCTCAACGTGGCCCTGGCGCAGCGGGTGCAGGAGCTGTCGAAGTACCGCTCGGAATTCTTCGGCCGGCTGCGCGCCATCCTCGGCAACCGCCCCGATATCCGCGTCGTCGGCGACCGCTTCGTGTTCCAGTCCGAAGTGTTCTTCGACACCGGCCAGGCGACGCTGCTGCCGGAGGGCAAGACCGAACTCGATACCGTGGCGAGTGCGCTGGTCGATCTCGACAAGAAGATCCCGAGCGAGATCGGCTGGGTGCTGCGCGTCGACGGCCATACCGACGTTCGGCCGATCAACAGCCCGCTGTTCAAGTCGAACTGGGAATTGTCCTCGGCGCGCGCGATCTCGGTGGTGCAGTATCTGGTCTCGCTCGGCGTGCCGGCGCAGCGCCTGGTCGCCGCCGGCTTCGCCGAATTCCAGCCGCTCGACACCGCGCAGACCGAAGACGCCTACAAGCGCAACCGCCGCATCGAGCTGAAGCTGACGGAACGCTGATCGCGCCGTGGGGTTGGCGGTAACACACAAACCATCCGTCTCTCTCGTCATTCCGGGGCTCGCGAAGCGAGAGCCCGGAATCCATTTCACGACGGGTGATGCGGCCTGATGGGACTCCGGGTTCGTGCTTCGCACGCCCCGGAATGACGGAGGAAAAGACGCGTTCAGCGTCCGACCATCTGTTGCAGATGCTCCGGATAGCGCGCGCCCTGCACCTCGACCTCGGCCACCGCCTTGCCGATCTCGGCGAGATCCGCTGCGGTCAGTTCGACGCGCGCGGCGCCGATATTCTCCTCGAGTCGATTGAGCTTCGTGGTGCCCGGGATCGGCACGATCCACGGCTTCTGCGCAAGCAGCCAGGCCAGCGCGATCTGGGCCGCCGTCGCGCCCTTGCCGGCGGCGATCCGGCCGAGCTGATCGACCAGCGCCTGATTGGCGCGGCGGGCTTCCGGCGTGAAGCGCGGCACGAGGTTGCGGAAGTCGTCGCTCGCGAATGTGGTGCTGGCGCTGATCGCGCCGGTGAGAAAGCCGCGGCCGAGCGGGCTGTACGGCACGAAGCCGATGCCGAGCTCTTCCAACAGCGGCAGGATCTCCGCTTCCACCCCGCGCTCCCACAGCGAATATTCGCTCTGCAAGGCCGTGACTTTCTGCACGGCATGGGCGCGCCGAATGGTTTGCGCGCCGGCCTCCGACAGGCCGAAATGGCGGACCTTGCCGGCGGCAATCAGGTCCTTCACGGCGCCGGCGACGTCCTCGATCGGCACATTGGGATCGACGCGGTGCTGGTAGAACAGATCGATCACATCGATGTTCAGCCGCTTCAGCGAGGCGTCCGCGACCGCCTTGATGTGCTCGGGCCGGCTGTTCAGCGACCGGTGGCGCTCGGCCATGCTCCCGATGTCGAACCCGAACTTGGTCGCGATCACGACCTCGTTGCGCACCGGCGCCAGCGCCTCGCCGACCAGTTCCTCGTTGACATAGGGGCCATAGACCTCGGCGGTGTCGAAGAAGGTGATGCCGCGCTCGACCGCGCCGCGGAGCACCGCGATGCCCTGCGTCTTCTCGAGCGCCGGGCCGTAGGCGAAGCTCAGGCCCATGCAGCCGAGGCCGGTCGCCGAGACTTCGAGGTTGCCGTTGCCGAGTTTGCGTTTCTGCATGATGTCTCTCCGCGTCGATGACTGCAATTCGTCGCAGCGGGATTTAGGGCGTGCACCGACAGATCATTAGACGTAAAAATCGAGATGGACTTATGAGCAGGACTCATGAATGCCTCGGCATGACATCAACGACCTGATCGCCTTCCTCGCCGTCGCGCGCGAGCGCAGCTTCACCCGCGCCGCGGCGAGGCTCGGGGTGTCGCAATCGGCCCTCAGCCACACCATTCGTGCGCTCGAGGAGCGGCTCGGCGTGCGGCTCTTGACCCGCACCACGCGCAGCGTCGCGCCAACCGCGGCCGGCGAAAGGCTGCTGCACGGCGTCGGCCCGCGCTTCGAGGAGATCGAGGGCGAACTCGCCGCGCTGAGCGCCCTGCGCGACAAGCCCGCCGGGACCATCCGCATCAATGCCGGCGAGCACGCGGCCGAGACCATCCTGTGGCCGGCGCTGGCCGAATTCCTGCCGCGCTATCCCGACATCAAGGTGGAGGTGACGGTCGACAACGGGCTCGCGGACATCGTCGCGGAGCGCTTCGACGCCGGGGTTCGGCTCGGAGAACAGCTCGCCAAGGACATGATCGCGGTGCGGATCGGCCCGGATTTCCGCATGGTCGTAGTGGGTGCTCCCGCCTATTTCAGGCAGCGGGAGCGTCCGAAACGGCCGCAGGACCTGACGCAGCACGCCTGCATCAACATCCGTCTGCCGACCCTGGGCGGCATCTATGCCTGGGAGTTCGAGCGGCGCGGCCGTCCGCTCAAGGTCCGAGTCGACGGACAATTGGTGTTCAACAGCGCCGCATTGCGGATCAAGGCGGCGTTGGCCGGGCTGGGGCTTGCGTATGTCGCCGAGGATCAGGTGCGCGCGCCGCTCGCCAAAGGACAATTGATCCAGGTGCTCGACGATTGGTGCGTGCCGTTTCCCGGCTATCACCTCTACTACCCGAGCCGCCGCCAATCCGCGCCGGCCTTTGCGTTGCTGGTCGAAACGCTGCGCCTTCGGGGATGATCTCGCAACGGCCCCGCGCGACACCATTCGAGCACGCCCTCGTGATGGTCGGCGGGATTGCAGGACACGAAGAATTGCATCGCTGTCGGTGCGGACCTCTCGGAACGAGAGCCGTGCGGCTGACGTTGTGTTGACATGCATCTCGCGGGCCGGCGGATATCGTTGACCGTCGCGGCTGGGCATCCTGCTTCAGCCTGCCCGGGCCAGTTCGGATCTACACCATGCTCAAGACCACATTCGCCATCATCATCGCCGCCGGCATCGCGCTTACACCGGTGGCGCTTTTCGCGCAGAGCACCGGAGGCACGCAGCTGCCGCCACAGCCGGGCGCCCGCGCCGCGCCGTCGAACGGCGTCGGCGGCAGCGTGATTCCCAACCAAGCGAGCTCACGCCTTGCGCCATCGTCTGGCAGCAGCGCCGGCAGTGCGGCACCGGCAGCGCCGGGCTACTTCGGCAATTCCAACGGCTCAAGCGGCCGCTGAGCCAGGTATCTGTTTGCCGACAAACCGCGACCAATGAGCCGTGCTAGATCGCCGTGGCCGGCTGATCCGGCTCGGCCTCCGCGATCACGAATTTGAGCCCATAGGTCTTGCCGCGGCGCCAGACCACCTCGCAGGGGTAGCGTTTGGCGTGGTCGGCGAGCAGGGTCAGCGCGAGGCGATCCGTGACGTCGAATGCGACTTCGGTGGTGATCTTGGCGCCACCGGGCGAGATGTCGACCACGGCGCAAGCGCTCTCGGTGGCGCCATCATCGACCGTGATCCACGCCGCACGATTGTTGAGCTGACGCCGCGGCTCGCGACTGACCTTGGTCCGTGCTCCATTGCTCGCCATCGTCATCGCCCTTGAAGACATTGGTCATTGAAAAACTCGGAGACCGCGCAGGTCGATCGACGCGCCCGGCACACAATCGCACCGGCCACCATGCCGTCGCCCCCGTAAAGTCCGCCTTAGCGCGATCGCTTGAACTTTACCGGAATCTTGACGGAGCTTTTATCAAACCGGGATTCTACAAGTCCATCAGCGGGATACCGGTTACGCCGGCAGGCCTCCGCTTGACATGGAGACCGCACTGTTGGTGAAGTGGCGGCAGTGGCCTTGAGCCTGCCCCCCTGCAACAAGAGCGCTTCGAACCGCCTCTCCGTCCGGAAACGCCCCATGCTTCTCCCTCTCGCCGACGTGCCGCGCTGGTATGCCGAACGCAAGCCCGCTGACACGATCGCCATCAGCCACGGCGCCGATACGCTGACCTGGCATGAGCTCGAGCGCCGCGCCAATGCGCGGGCGCGGGCCTTCGCTGCCAAGGGCGTCAAGCCCGGCGACTTCGTCGCAATCGGGCTGCCCAACAGCAACGCATTCTTCGAGACCAGTTTCGCGGTGTGGAAATGCGGCGCGACGCCGACCTCGCTGTCGTGGCGGCTGCCGCGCGGCGAGGCCGCTGCGGTGCTCGATATCCTCAAACCCTCGCTGGTGGTCGGCGGCGAAGCTGACTGGAACGCGCCGAACTCGCTGCCGGTGAATTTCGTGCCGGAGGGATTCTCCGAGGAGCCGTTCGATGCGCCGGTTGCGCGCTACTGGAAGGCGATGACGAGCGGCGGCTCGACCGGACGGCCGAAGGTGATCCTCGATCACAACCCCGCCGTGATCGAAACCATGGCAGAGGCAACGCTGGGCATCGCGCGCGACACCTCGCTCCTCAACCCGGGGCCGCTCTATCACAACGCACCGTTCATTCTGTCGCATTTTGCACTGTTCGGCGGCGGCCAGCTCACCGGTATGATCAAGTTCGACGCCGAGGAGACGCTGCGGCTGATCGAGCGCGCGCGCGTGCAATGGGTCAACTTCGTGCCGACCATGATGCACCGGATCTGGGCGCTGCCCGAGGAGGTGCGCAACCGCTACGACGTCTCCAGCCTGCGGATCGTGTTTCACATGGCAGCCCCGATGCCGCCCTGGCTGAAGGAGAAATGGATCGAATGGCTCGGGCCGGAGCGGATCTGGGAGCTCTATGGCGGCACCGAGCGGCAGGGCGCCTGCGTGATCAACGGCGTCGAATGGATGGCGCACAAGGGCTCGGTTGGCAAGATCGGCGAGACCGCGCGCTTACGCATCATCGGCGAGGACGGCAACGACGTCGCGCCGGGCGAGACCGGCGAGATCTACTTCCTGCCCAATGACGGCGCCGGTTCGACCTATCACTATCTCGGCGCTGCGCCGAAGCGGCGGCCGGACGGCTGGGAATCACTCGGCGACATCGGACGTCTGGACGAGGAAGGCTATCTCTATCTCGGCGACCGGCTCGCCGACATGGTGCTGCGTGGCGGCGCCAACATCTATCCGGCCGAGGTCGAGGCCGCGGTCAGCGAACATCCCGAGGTGCGCTCCTGCGTCGTGGTCGGCTTGCCCGATCCGGAATTCGGCCAGCGCGTGCATGCGATCCTCGAACTCGCCGACGATGCCGACGCGCAGACAATCGCCGACGGCATGGGCGATTTCCTGAAAGACCGGTTGAGCCGCTACAAGCATCCGGAGAGTTTCGAGCGCGTCGGCGTCGCGCCGCGCGACGATTCCGGAAAGGTCCGCCGTACCATGCTGCGCGACGAGCGCGCCGCGTGGATCAAGGAGGATCGCGCCTTCCGCATCATGCCGGCGCGCGCATCGACGAAAAGCGAGTAGTCCATTTCATCTTGCGACAGGCAGGTCTGCACGCCACATGAGCTGTGCAGCCGGCCATGCAAGGTATATCATTCCATCTTCCCTGCCGGCATAACCTCGGACTAGCTTGAGGTTCCAGCGCCCTGCACGCCAGGAGATCCTGATGCCCGCCACCACCGAATGGAAAGTGCCACCGGCCTTTCAGCCTCGCCCCGAGGACTACCGCTTCGATCTCGATCGCGCGCTGAGGAGTGTGGTCGGACTGCATTCGATCATTCCACCCGACGCCTTCAGTGCCGAGACGCTCGGCACCGAGCGCGCCGGCAACGGCGTCCTGATCGACGACGGGCTGGTGCTGACGATCGGCTATCTGATCACCGAGGCGGCCACGGTATGGCTGCATCTCGGCGACGGCCGCGCGGTCGAGGGCCACGCACTCGGCTTCGATTTCGAATCCGGCTTCGGCCTGGTGCAGGTGCTCGGCAGGCTCGACCTTGATCCGCTGCCGATCGGTTCGTCGGCGGCGACGCAGGTCGGCGACAATGTCGTGCTCGGCGGCGCCGGCGGCCGCACCCGATCGGTCGCGAGCCAGATCGCCGCGAAGCAGGAATTCGCGGGCTACTGGGAGTACCTGCTCGACGAGGCGATCTTCACCCATCCGTCGCACCCGAACTGGGGCGGCACCGGACTGCTCAACAATGCCGGCGAGCTGATCGGCATCGGCTCGCTGCAACTCGAACGCGAGCGCTCGGGCCGCGCCGAGCACGTCAACATGATCGTGCCGATCGATCTGCTCAATCCGGTGCTCGACGACCTGCGCAGATTCGGCCGTGTCAACAAGCCGGCGCGACCGTGGCTCGGCATGCACACGATGGAGATCGACAACCGCCTCGTGGTGATCGGCGTCGCCAGCATGGGACCGGCGGCGCGCGCCGAATTGAAGACCGGCGACGTGATCCTCGCGGTCGCCGGCGAGAAGGTGGCGGATCAGACCGGCTTCTACAGGAAGCTCTGGTCGCTCGGCGCCGCCGGCGTCGACGTGCCGCTGACGGTCTATCATGAGGGCGTCACCTTCGACGTGACACTGGCCTCGATCGACCGCATGAAGCTCTTGAAGGCACCGCGGCTACACTAGGACAAGGGGACAGCGGCGATGAGCGAGGCCGTGGTTGACGATATCGTGGCCGTGCTGCCGCCGTTGTTGCAGACGCTGGAATCGCTGGCTTTCGTCGCGCGCAACCTCAACCCGCCCGACTTCGACCGGGTGATGCAGATCGCGGGCGAGCCCGAGGCGGCGTTGCAGGCGGTGCGGCCGCGGCTGGCCGACTGGCCAGAGAAGTTCGCGCATATCAAGGTCGCATTGGAAGCATCGATCGAACCGGCGCTGGCGGGTTATGCGGGGCTGCGCGCGGTGCAGAACGGCGAAGGCGATCTGGTCAGCGTGTTCCGCGCGCTGCGCTACCTGCCACGGGCGCAGGAGGCGCTGTATCCGTTGACCGAGTTGCCGCCGGTCAGCGGCTTCTTCATCACGCCCGAGTTGCGCGAGGACACCGATCTGCAGGCCAGGCTCGCGGCGCAGCCCAACGACGACACCGGCATCTTCCATGAGCGCAACGAGCCGGGCAGCCGCGGCGGCTTCTCGGTGTATGTGCCGGAATATTACACGCCGGATCGCTCGTGGCCGCTGGTGATGGCGCTGCATGGCGGCAGCGGCAATGGCCGCGGCTTCCTGTGGAGCTGGCTGCGCGACGCGCGCAGCCGCGGCGCCATCCTGGTGGCGCCGACCGCGACCGGCCAGACCTGGGCGCTGATGGGCGACGACACCGACACGCCGAACCTCAACCGCATCGTCGACCAGGTGCGCGCGCGCTGGAACATCGACGAGCGGCGCATGCTGCTGACCGGCATGAGCGATGGCGGCACGTTCAGTTATGTCACCGGGCTCGACGGCGCCTCGCGTTTCACGCATCTCGCCCCGGTCGCGGCGACCTTCCATCCGCTGATGGCCGAGATGGCCGATGCGGAGCGGCTGCGCGGCCTGCCGATCTTCATCACCCATGGCCGGCAGGACTGGATGTTCCCGGTGCAGACCGCGCGGCAGACCCAGAGCCTGCTGTCGGCCGCCGGCGCCAAGGTCGTCTATCGCGAGATCGACGATCTCAGCCATACCTATCCGCGCGAGATCAATGCGGAGATACTTCGCTGGCTGGACTGCGCTCCAGCCGGCGGCGCCTAAAGCATCCTCGGCTGGTTGCGGCTTCATCCCCGTCATTGCGAGCGAAGCGAAGCAATCCGTCGCGCCGCAAGCGGAGGCATGGATTGCTTCGTCGCTGTCGCTCCTCGCAATGACGTGGCGAGAGTGCGCCCAAAGCGAGATGAGGGTTGAATCGTCATTTCGCTTTGGCTTCTTGTTTGCGGATGATCTTTTCGGAAAACCGCTTCGCATTTGTTCGGATCATGCTTTGGTTACTCATTCACCCGCGGCTTGAGCAGGTCTGCGAACCCGACCCGGTGCAGCATCTCGTTGCGGACGCGGTCGATCACGCCGAATGCGACCTCAGCGCCGTCCTGGGTCGGATCGATGTGGACACGGAACGGCCGTTTGCCGAACGGCGTGTCAACGACTTTGACGATCGCGTCCGCGACCAGCGATGCATCGGCGTCTTCGGGCACGATGGCCGCGAACGCCTTCATGATCTGCTCGCCGAAGCCGGCATAGGGGCCGGCTTCGTATTCGGCGACGCGCGCCTCGTCAGCGGGACGGCCGGAATGCGCGAAGTGATTGGTGCCGCCGGTGAAGGCGCCGGGCACGATGATCGAGGTCTCAATGCCCCAGCGCGTGAGCTCGCGGGCATAGATCACGGCCATCGCATCCATGCCGGCCTTCGCCGCGAAGTACGGCGCGAGGTAAGGCGGCGTGCCGCCGGCCGAAGAGCTGCTCGACACCCAGACCACGAGCCCCCTGCCCTGCTTGCGCAGCTGTGGCAGCGCCGCTCGGTTGACGCGTTGAGTCGAGAGCACATTGATGTCATAGAGCTCGGCAAGCTGTTCGGGTGCGAACGCCTCCGCCGGACCGAACACCATGTGACCGGCATTGTGCATCACGACATCGAGGCGGCCTTCCTCGGCGACGATCTGAGCGATCGCCGCATCGACCGACGCCTGCGAGCCGACATCGAGCTCGATTGCGCGCAGATCGACCTTGTTGTCCCTGGCGAACTCCTCGATATCGGCGACCGCGGCGGCGTTGCGACCGGTGGTGTGGCGCATCGAGGCGTAGACGGTGTGGCCGGCCCTGGCGAGTGCGTTGGCGGTGAGGCGGCCAAAGCCGCTCGACGCGCCGGTGATGACGATGACTTGCTTCATGACACGTTTCCTTGTGATGACGAGTTGAACGAGTGTTGGGTTGAAAACGTCAGACCAGGCCGCCATTGGCGCGCAGAATCTGCCCGTTGATCCACGCGCCGTCGGGGCCGGCGAGGAACGACACCACGCCGGCGATGTCGTCGGGCGTGCCGAGCCGCTCCAGCGGGACCATCTTGGCGAAGCGATCGATCAATTCGTCCGACTTGCCGTGCAGGAACAGATCGGTCGCGGTCGGGCCCGGCGCGACCGCATTCACGGTGATGCCGCGGCCGCGCAATTCCTTGGACAGGATCGCGGTCAAGGATTCGATCGCCGCCTTGGTCGCGACATAGATGCCGTAAGTCTCGAGCCTGGTGCCGACGACGCTGGTCGAGAAATTGACGATGCGTCCGCCGTTGCGCAGCCGGCGCGCCGCCTCGCGCATGGTGTTGAAGCTGCCCTTCAGATTGACCGCGACCTGCTGGTCGAAGGTCGCGTCATCGGTGTCGGCGATCTTGCCGAGCTTCATGATGCCGGCATTGTTGACCAGCACGTCGACGCCGCCGAACGCCGCTTCCGCTGCGTCGAACATGCCGCGCACGGCACTGGCATCGCTGACATCGGCCTTCGCGGTCAGCGCGCGGCCGCCGGCGGCCTCGATCCGGTCGGCGACCGCCTGGGCCGGCTTGGCATCGCCGGAATAGTTGATGACGACGGTGAAGCCGTCCCTGGCGAGCCGCTCGGCCACTGCCGCACCGATCCCGCGCGAAGCGCCCGTTACCAGAGCTACCTTGTTGGTTTGCTTAGTCATTTTGAAACTCCCATCAAGAGTGCGGCCGAGCCGCGTTCGATGGGAGGACGCTACGCCTTGGCATTCACCGGATAATCAGGCATCTTTTGGCATCACTATTCGCAGTATCCGGATAATAAATGGACCGCTTCGACGCGATGCGCGTGTTCGTCAGGGTGGTGGAGCGGCGAAGCTTTTCGCTCGCCGCCGACGATCTCGGGCTGCCGCGCTCGACGGTGACCGACGCGGTGAAGGGCCTGGAGGCGCGGCTCGGCGTGCGGCTGCTGGAGCGCACCACCCGCACGGTGCGCCCGACGCTCGATGGCGAGGCGCACTACCGCCGCTGCCTGGCGCTGATCTCGGACCTCGAGGACGCCGAGGGCGCATTCGGCGGCGCACGGCCGAAGGGGCTGTTGCGGCTCGAAGTGCAGGGCACCTTGGCGCGGCATTTCCTGCTGCCGAACCTGCCTGGCTTCTTTGCGGAGTATCCCGACATCGAGATCACCATGAGCGAGAGCGACCGCTTCATCGATCTGATCCGCGAAGGCGTCGACTGCGTGCTGCGCTTCGGCAAGCTGCCCGACAGCGACATGATTGCGCGGCAGGTTACGATGCTGGAGCGGCTGACCTGCGCCACGCCGGACTATTTCGCGCGCTTCGGCACACCGACCGATCCGTTCGCGCTCGACGGCCATCGGATGATTGGCATCCGCTCGCTGACGACGGGGCGATTGCGGCCGATAGAGTTCGTGATCGACGGCGAGCTGAAGCAGTTTCCGCTGCCCGCGCCGATGGCGGTGACCGGCCCCGAAAGCTATCTGGCGTGCGCCAAGCTCGGCCTCGGCCTCGTGCAGGTGCCGCGCTTCCACGCCGAAGCCGATCTCGCCAACGGCACGCTGATCCCGGTGTTGCAGCGATGGCCACCGCCGTCGGTCCCGGTCAACCTGCTCTATCCGCGCAACCGCCAGCTCTCGCCGCGGGTCCGCGTGTTCATCGATTATGTGATGCGGATGTTCGCGCGGAGTTGATCGATCGCCGGAACCACACCCGGCCCCGCGACGTTATCCCGCCGACACCGGAGGGATGTGCGATGCGGACTTTTTTCAACATGATTTTGGGCGCGCTGCTGCTGGTTTGCGGCGTCTATGTCTATGATTCGGCGCGGACGTCGAGCGTCGCCAATGGCGATATGGCGCAGGGCACGCGCACCATCGTCAATTGGGACGTCGCGGCGCATGACTGGAATCTGCTGAAGTCTCGCGCACGTGAGGAATGGACCAGGGTCGCGTCGAAGTAACGGCTGACGTTTACAATCCGATCGCCGACGCCGCGAGGGCCGCGCCGAACCCCGCTCCCAGCGCGGCCCATTCTTTCGACGTGATCGCCATTGTCGCGATTGCGACCGCGGTCCCGGCAAGGCCTGCCATCCCGCCTGACAGGCAGCCGCCGACAATGAACGCAATGAACAGATTGCCGGGCGCAAGCCGGAGAAACCGGGCGGCGATGCCGTCCTCGCGCATCGATGCGGCGAGGACGTAGCCGCCGGCGCGCATGGCGTAGCAAGTGACGCCGAGGACGCAGATCACGCCGAGCACCTGCAAGTCGAGCACCTGCAAATCATGCATCGGCAGGCTCCATCATGCTCACGAGCGTACCGCATCCACCCCCGATCAACATGGACCAGCTCGGATCCACGAACCGGGCAACGAGAAGCGCTGCGACGGCCGAGGTCAGCCACGGCCACGGCGATCTCGCGGTCTTCCACTGGCTCGGCAGCAGGGTCGCGATGAACATCGTCGGCAGCAACGCGGCGGCGAGCTTGAGCGGTTCGTTCGACCCGAGCGGGGCGGCATAGGCGAGCGCGGTGCCGCCGACCCAGCCGACCGCCATTGGGATGCTCGATCCGAGCAGATAGCCCGCGTCGGGTCCGTTGCGCTCGGCATCCGAGTTGGTCATCAGCCATGACGCGTCGGCCAGCAGGAACAGCGTGGGCAGCATCCTCCGGGGTGCCAGCGCGCCAAACATCTGGCGTAGATGGGCGCCCATCAGTAAGTATCGCGAATTCGTGGCAATGCAGGCAACCACCATGGCGGCGATCGGCAGCGGATGAGCCCACATGCTCAGTGTGATCGCCTGGGCCGTGGCGGAGTAGACCAGCAGGCTGAACAGAATGGCGTGTGGTGCCCCCAGCCCAAGTCCCTTGTAGGTCAGCCCCATCACCAGGCCGGCGGCGCCGTTGCTGAGCAGGAACGGCAGCGCCGCGACCAGGCCCCGCCTGAAGCCGGCGGCGGTCATCGTTGGGGCACCTGGCGAGCGGCGAGTACTTGTAATGGTCATGACCATTAGATTAGACTTTGTGAGAGGCCGTGATGTCAAGAGATCCCGCGCGGGCAGCGACCCAGTTTTTCGGTGGACGGGTCTGCCTTGACTTCGCGAACACGCTGGACTGGCGCACCTCGGACGATCCGCAGGAGCTGATCCCGGATTATGCGGCGCTGCTGTCCTGGAGCGAACGCCGCGGGACCTTGCCGCTTGCCGCGACCAGGAAGCTGAGAGCACGTTCGGCAAGCAGCGAGGCCGCAGCCGCGATGCAGACGGCGTATGAGCTGCGCCGCGACATCTGGACCATCTCGGATGCGCTGCGCGACGGTCGCGGTGCGGACCTTCGTCTGGTCAATCAATTGCTCTCAGTGGCGCCCCGGCAGCCCGACCTGGTGCGGCAGGATCGAGCATATCGCCATGCGCTGGCGGGGATCGACCTGAAGGAGCCGTTATGGCCGGTGCTCTGGTCGCTGACGGCGCTGCTGGCCTCCGACG
Organism: Bradyrhizobium sp. UBA2491; assembly: GCF_002341725.1. Classification (NCBI taxonomy): domain Bacteria; kingdom Pseudomonadati; phylum Pseudomonadota; class Alphaproteobacteria; order Hyphomicrobiales; family Nitrobacteraceae; genus Bradyrhizobium; species Bradyrhizobium sp. UBA2491. The sequence goes on along the minus strand of NZ_DDOP01000013.1, from coordinate 4,995 downwards.
ATGCCAGGCGGATCGGATGCTGCGAGGCTGACGGCTGCGGCTGGTTCTTCGTCGACGAGAGCCCGAACCGGACCCGCAGATGGTGTTCGAGCGAAGTCTGCGGCAATCGCGAGCGGGCGCGGCGCGCTTATGCCAAGCGCAAGGGCTCCGCGTGAGCGAACGCGAAGGCGCTTAGTTCTGCTCGGTCTTGCGGCCCATATTGGCCTTGCGGGCGTCCGCGATCACCTGCTCGAACTGGTCGATGCTGAGCACGCCGGGCACGCGATACTTGCCGACGATGAATGACGGCGTGCCGTTGAAGCCGAACGCCAGCGCCTGCTCGTTGTTGCGGGACAGGAGCGCGTCGATCGCCTTGGCGTTGGCGTCGAGATCCTTCTTCAGCCGGTCCATGTCGAGACCGGCGCCCGAGAGCAGTTCGGTGATGCGCGGCTCGGTGATGCGCGAATTGACCGAGATCATCGCTTCATGCGCGGCTTCGAACTTGTCCTGGTACTTCGCCGCCAGCGCCATCCGCGCCGCGACCTTGGACACCGGCCCGAGGATCGGCCAGTCCTTCAGCACCAGGCGGACCTTGCCGTCGTCCTGCACCACCTGGCGGAGCTCCGGCGCAAGCTTGCGGCAATACGGGCAATTGTAGTCGAACCATTCGACGATGGTGATGTCGCCCTTGGGGTTGCCGATCACCGGAATCTCCGGATCGCGCAGCACCTGCTCCTCGGTCAGGACCTTGTCGTCGTCGGCGCGCGCGCCGCCCGCGGCCAGCAGCGCGATGCCGGCACCGATCAGGCCGAGCGCGCCGCGGCGGCTGGCACCGACGTCGATCAGGGGCGATTTGGTCAATTGGTTCATGGCTGGCTTTCGCAAGGGCTGCTCGCCCTTCTACGTTCAGGACAGATTGATGTTACGCAGCAGCATATAGATCGCCACGACGATAATCACAGTCGCAAACACGATATTCAGCGCGCCGCGCCGTTCCGACAGGTGCCGGGCGCTGCGGGTGCCCAGCAGGCCGCCCGCGATGCCGCCGGCGACGAATAGCCCCGCCAGGCCCCATGACACCAGCCCGGACCACGCATAGCTCAGGGCCGTGGTCATGCCAAAGGCGGTCACGGCCACCAGCGAGGAACTGACCGCGTTCATGATCGGCATCCCGGTCGCCAGCATCAGCGCGGGCACGATCAGGAAGCCGCCGCCGATGCCAAAGAAGCCGGACATGGTTCCGGTGGCCAGTCCGAGGCCCACGATCGCGGGCATGTTGGACATCGAGATCTTGACGTCGGTCAGCCCGACCCGCGCGCGGGTCTTCAGCATCAGGCCGGCGATGACCAGCATCACCAGCGAGAACAGCGCCAGCAGCTTCTGCCCGTCCAGCATCTTGCCGAGGATCGAGCCGCCGAAAGCGCCGAACATGCCCGACAGCGCGAACACCAGCGCGCAGGACCATATCACGGTGCCGCCGCGAGCATGGTTGGACAGGTTGATGGCGGCGTTGGCGGCGACAGCGATCGCCGAGGTGCCGATCGCGACATGCGGCTGGGGCACCCCGACCACATAGACCATCAGCGGCACGGCCAGGATCGACCCGCCGCCGCCGACGAGGCCCAGCGAAAAGCCGACCAGCATGCCGGATACCAGCCCAAGCACGCTTTGAGTTGCGGAGAAGACCAAGGGGAACAGACTCGCGTTTGAGGCGGCACCCTAGAAGGATTTGCTATCTGACGCCATACCAACAGCACAAAACTGCCCTGCAACCGCAGTCAGCGCAGCAAATATGTCACGGCCAGCGGCACCAGCAGCGAGGTGACCAGCGCATTCAGGCTCATCGCGATGCCGGCGAAGACGCCCGCCACCTCGTCGACCTGGAATGCCCGCGCGGTGCCGATGCCATGGGCGGCGATCCCGGCGGCAAAGCCGCGGCCGCGATAGTCGGTGATCCCGGTGAGGTTCATCAAGGGCGTGACGATGATCGCCCCCATGATGCCGGTGAGAATCACCGACACCGCGGTCAGCGAGGGATCGGCATGCAGCGATTCGCTGATGCCCATCGCGACGCCGGCGGTGACCGATTTCGGCGCCAGTGACAGGATGATGTCGCGTGGCAGGCCGAAGGCCTTCGCCAGCAGCACCACCGAGACGATCGCGGTGAGCGAGCCGACCGCGAGCGCGACCAGCATCGGCAGCACCGCGGCCGCGACCCGCCTGCGGTTCTCGTAGAGCGGCACCGCCAGCGCCACCGTCGCCGGACCGAGCAGGAAATGCACGAACTGCGCACCGGCGAAATAGGTGGTGTAGGACGTGTTGGTCAGCAGCAGGAACAGGCCGATGATCCAGAGTGAATGCAGCACCGGATTGGCGAGCGGATGCCGGTGGGTCCGCAACGACACCGCGTCGGTTACTGCATAGGTCACGAGCGTCACCGTCAACCAGAGCAGCGGCGACTGCGAGAGATAGACCCAGAGCGCGAACGGGTTGTCGCTCACGGCGGCGTCTCCTCCTCGCGCGACAACAGGCTGCTCGCCGCAACGAAGGTCGCGACCGTCGCCAGCAGCGTGACGATGACCGACACCGCGAGGATCACCAGGATCGCGACACCATGCTCGGCGAGCAGATCGAGCTTCTGCACCACACCGACGCCGGCCGGAATGAACAGCAGCGAGAGGTTGGCCAGCATGCCGCGGCTCGCGTTCTCGACGCCGTCATTGCCGAGCGGCCCGCGTGCCAGCGCCGGATATCGGTCGCGTGCCAGCAGCAGCAACAGCAACAACACGAGGCCAACCACCGGGCCGGGCACCGGCACCGCGAGCGCGCGCACGGCAACCTCACCGGCGAGTTGGCAGAGCAGGATCAGGCTGAGGCTGGCGATCATGACAGGGCGCTCGCGCGAAGCATGCGCCTATCAGGTCGTTGCGCGGAAGGCTTGTCAATGTGTCGGCCCGAAGCGCGTGCGCAAATGCTGAGCACTCGCTCCCTCTCAGACCCGTTGCGCCTTCTCAAACCCGTCATCCTGAGGAGCGCGCAGCGCGTCTCGAAGGATCGATGGCCACCAGCCGGGCCGTGCATGCTTCGAGACGCGCTGCGCGCTCCTCAGCATGACGGTGATGGGCCTTGCGCTTCCTCGTCTACCCCTCCCGCCGCGGCAGCGCCATCAGGGTGCCGGTCATGGTCGCGACCAGGGTTTCGACGCCGTCCTGCACGGCATAGGCGCGGCCGTCGCAGACGGTCAGCGTGCGGCCGGGCTTGACCACGACGCCGCGGAACAGGAAGCGCTCACCGCGCGCCGGCGCCAGCAGATTGGTCTTGAACTCCACGGTGAGGATGTCGGAGCCTTCAGGCATCAGCGTGAAGGCGGCAATCCCGCAGGCATTGTCGAGACCCGCGGTGATGATTCCGGCATGCATGAAGCCGTTCTGCTGGGTGAACTCCGGCGCGTAGGGCATCGCGAGATCGACCTCGCCCGGCTCTATGCGCGCGATCGAAATGCCAAGCGTCCGCATCGCGCGCTGGCGCTCGAACGTCTCGGTCGCGACCGCGCGATAGTCGGGATTCCTGGGTTCGAAGCCGGACATGGCGGTCACGCGCTCACCGGCTCGGACGGAACGAGATGCGGCATCGCCGCATAGCGGATCGCCGGCGCAAACGGCGTCGACTGGCGCGCGGTGCGATCGATGTGCACGGCCGCGATCTCGCAGGTCGCGGCGATCTCGCCGGTCTCCGCGTTGCGCATCTCGTGCAGGATGCGGATCGACTTGTCGCGAAACTCGACCAGCCGGCTCTTGACCTCGACGAGGTCGCCGGCGAACAGCTCGCGCTTGTAGGAGATGTTCTGCTGCACGGCGGCCATGCCGCGACCGGACTCGCGCAGATAGCTCGGCGTCAAGCCGAGCCGCGCGAACATGTTCCAGCTCGCCTCGTCGAACTTCCCGACATACCACATGACGTTCATGTGGCCGATATGATCGCAATGCCAGGGATAGACCGTGCCGCGATAGGTCGCCTCGCCCTCCATCGAACCCTCCCCGATGTCTGATACGGTAGCGTATCAAGGCCGAGCCGGGCTAGCAATACGGTGGCGTATCAGGGGAGGTCCCCGGAGATCACATGACTGAGAACAAGGGCGATGTCTGGCTCGCGGCGGGCTTCGCCGAACTGGCGCATAGCGGCATCGACGGCGTGCGGGTCGAGGTGCTGGCGAAGAATCTCGGCGTCACCAAGGGCGGCTTCTACCGCCGCTTCCGGGATCGCGCCGCGCTGCTGGAGGCCATGCTGACGCGCTGGCGCGACGGCCGCATCGCCACGATCGAGAAGCAGACCGCGCTCGACGGCGCGAGCGCGCGGGAGCGGCTGAAGGCGATCATCACGCTGTATTCCGAGCGCATGAACACCGAGGCGATGGCGATCGAGCTCGCGATCCGGCAATGGGCGCGCACCGACGAGGCCGCCGCGGCCGCAGCCGCGAGCGTCGACGCCGCACGGCTGAAGAATGTCGGCCAGCTCTATCGCGCCACCGGCCTGCCCACCGAGGAGGCCGACGCCCAGGCCTTCCTGTTCTACTGCTTCATCTTCGGCCAGAGCCTGCTGTTTCTCGAACGCGGCCCGCGCAAGCGCGCGCAATTGCTGGCCCGATCGGCGGACAAGTTGCTCGACGACGGCAAATGAAAGGGCGGCCAGCTCGGTGCCGGCCGCCCCCTTTGGATCACCGTCGAATCGCTCAGGCGCCCTTCAGGCGCTTGTTGCATTCGCTGTAATAGCCGCCGCCCTTCTGGATCCACTTCAGGCCGCCATTGCCGCCGGTGGTCTTGTTGGCATTGTACTGGTCGACGCAGGTGTGCATGCGCTGCTTGCCTTCGGATTCCTTGGCGTATTTGGGATCGACGGCGTTCGGAAACACCGCGGGTCCCGCCGGCATGGCCGGGGCCGCAGCCGGGGCGGCTTCGCGCTTGGCTTCCTTCGGCGCGGCCGGGGCAGGCGCGGCGGCGGCAGGGGGCAGCGCGGCGG